>CALLZN010000271.1 GCA_937858895.1 uncultured bacterium
CGCTGGTTAGAGCGGCGGGCGTGGACGCCGCCGCCTCGAGCATGGGTGCTTGCGGCGCGGCGGCGTAGCTCTTGGGGAGCCATGACGCGTCGACACCGAAGGCGAACCAGGTCGCGGGAAAGACTGCGACAGCAAGCGTCGTCGCGATCGGCACGAGGATGGCGAGCTTCCACAGCAGTTCGCGCGCGGCGATCTTCAGCGCACCGTCGATCATCCACGCCAAGAGCAGCGCGATGAGGCCGTGGACCAAGTATGTGGCAGCGAGGGCGACGATGGACGGAGCGCTGTCTTGCAGGCTCGTGAGAAGCTGGCTCATGCTGGCTTCTCCTGTTCCGATGGCCCGTCAGATTGCTGGTTCGGGCCGGCGTCGCTACCGGAGCCCTTGCTCCGTCGCGCGCGTTCGTCGAGCTCCCGCCGCAAGGCTTCGATCTCGGCGAGGTCGATGTCGCCTTCGCGCAGCAAGTGTCCGACGAGCTCGCGCGGGTCGCCCTGGAAGAGGCGGTCGACGAGTTCTCCGACCATGGAGCGATGCACGTGTTCGCTATCGACGGCGGCTCGATAGAGGAAGACGCGGCCGAGGCTGCGATGCCGCACGACGCCCTTCTCTTCCATTTTGCGGAGCATCGTCGAGATCGTGGTCGGGGCGAGGCCGCGTTCGTGGAGCGCACGGTGGACTTCGGCCGCGCTGGCCTCGCCCTGGTCCCAGAGCACGCGCATGATCGCGAGCTGGAGCTCGCCGAGGCTGGTCTTCGAATCGGTCATGAGGCGGCCACCTACGAAGGTCGGGGCGAAAAACTACCCAGGTAGTTGGAGAAACTACCACGGTAGTTATCGGCAGCGCAAGCCCCGACGGTTAACCAAGGCTAGGCTCTCGCCATGGCGTCCCCGCTCTATCTCGGCATTGACATCGGCACCCAGAGCAGCAAGGCCCTCGTCGTCGACGAGCGCTTCGAAGTCGTCGCGCGCGCCCAGGAGGCCTACGGCCTCATCGAGGGCTTGCCTCCACAGGCAGCCGAGCAGGACCCGCGCACGTGGACCTTGGCCTTGCAGACCCTGCTCGCGCGCCTTGCCGCGAGCGTCGATCTCCAGCGGGTGGTGGCCCTCGCCGTCTCGGGGCAGCAGCACGGCTTCGTGCCCCTCGCTGCCGACGGCTCGGTCCTGCGACCGGCGAAGCTCTGGTGCGACACGGCAACGATCGAAGAGGCGAGGACCCTCGAGGCGCGCCTCGGCCGCCCCATGCCCGTTGGCTACACCGCGTCCAAGATCCTCTGGTTGCGCGAGCACGAGCCGCAGCACTGGGCGCGTCTGGCGAAGATTGCCTTGCCGCACGACTACATCAACTTCGTCCTGACCGGGCGCTTCGCCAGCGAGTGCGGTGACGCATCGGGGACCGGTCTCTTCTCCACGCAGGAGCGGGCGTGGGACCTCGAAGCAGCGCGGGCCATCGACGAAGCGGTCCACGACATGCTGCCGCCGCTCGTCGAGGCCGGCGAGGTCTTTGCTGTCGTCAGCAAGCAAGCAGCCGCGACCTACGGCTTGCGCGAAGGCACCCTCGTTGGCGTCGGTGGCGGTGACAACATGATGGCCGCTATCGGCGCTGGCGCGGTATCCGAAGGCTTGACCGTCGCGAGCCTCGGAACTTCGGGGACGCTCTTTGCGCGCAGCGAACGCAGCGTCGTCGACGAAGCGGGCATCGTCGCGCCGTTCTGCGATGCGGCCGGTGCCTGGCTGCCCTTGCTCTGTGTGATGAACCTCACGCTCGTGACCGAGGAAGTGCGGACCGCCTTCTCGATGAGCCACGACGAGATCACGGCCCGCGCCGCCGCGCTGCCGATCGGAGGCGGTGGTCTGCGCATGCTGCCCTTCTTTCAGGGGGAACGGGTGCCGGCCTTGCCGCACGCGACGGCGAGTCTCGACGGCCTACGTCATGGATGGCTCGATCCCGGCAGCCTCTATCGCGCAGGCCTCGAGGCCTGCCTCTGCAACCTCGTGCTCGCGGGCGAGCGCTTCGATGCCTTCGGGCTTTCGCGAACGCGGCTCCGGGTCGTTGGCGGCGCGGCCCGCAACACGCTCTGGCAGTCGTCCATCGCCGCTGCCTTCGCCTGCCCGATCGATGTCGTCCTCGAGGTCGAGGCTGCGGCCTTCGGGGCCGCCATCCAGGCGGCATGGACGCATGCGCTTCAGCACGGGTCGCGGGGTTCGGCCATCGACACCTTGCGAGACCTCTGCGAGCGCGCGGTCCGCCTCGAGGTCTCGGTCGAGCCGGTCGCTGCGGAGGTCGCGAGCTTCCGCGCGCTTCACGCCGCTTGGCGGGACTTGCTCACGCAGCGGCATCCTGACGCCGTGACCACCGTGACCGCGCTGACCACCGTGAACGGCTGAGCGGGACGAGGATGGTCTTGCCGGTCTGGGGGCACGGCGACTATCGTCTCACGCGAGTTGCGACGGCGGGTCCGCCCGCGCCGCGTCGACTATTGTTTCCAACGAAGAGATCAGAGAGCCGCCACCTCATGGCCATTCGCGTCACTGAAGCCAAGAAGGGAATGGTCATCCGCTACGAGGGTGAGCTGTTCCAGATCGAAAAGTACGAGCACGTCACGCCGGGCAACTGGCGGGCGATCAACCACCTCCACCTGCGCAACCTCAAGACCGGCAAGAAGAAGGAAGTCCGGATGAACTCGGGGGACAGCATCGACCTCTCCTTCGTCGATACGCGGCCGGCGCAGTACGTCTACCGCGACGCCAACGGCCACGTGTTCATGGACAGTCAGTCCTTCGAGCAGTTCCACCTCGACGACGAGATCCTTGGTGACACGCTGAAGTTCGTCCCTGAGGGCAGCACGGCCGACATCGTCTACGTCGACGAAGCGCCGCTGACGGTTCAGCTTCCGTCGACGGTCATCCTCGAGGTCGTCGAGTGCGAGGAAGCGGTCAAGGGCGACACGGTGAGCAACATCCAGAAGATGGCGAAGGTTCAGACCGGCCTCGAGGTCAAGGTGCCTTCACACCTCAAAGTCGGTGACAAGATCAAGATCCAGACCGACACCGGCGAGTTCTCCGGTCGCGTCAACGACTGACGCGCTGTGCGCATGACGACGTCGCCGCCGTGCGGTCGACGTCTCTGTCGCGTCACTGAAGATCGTGTTCTCGCCGTCCGAAGGGTCGGTGCGAGGACCGCGCCTGAGCCGTGGTCCGGCTTCTTCTTTGGGCGGCAGGCGAGGCGCGAGCATTGCGGACAGGTGGGGGAGCTTCGGAAGCGGCGGTCTTCGTCGCGCCGTCCGTTCCCGATCTCTTGGTCATCCTCGGTTCTTGTGCGCTCGTCGCGATGCTCCTGCAGCGCATGCGGCTCGCCGCCATCCCGGGCTTCTTGATCACTGGGGCTCTTGTCGGTCCTCGCGCCTTCGGCTTCGTTTCTTCTCCCGAGCGCCTCGACGAGATCGCTCATCTCGCGATCGTGCTCTTGATGTTCGGCATCGGCCTGCAGCTGCATGTCGATGCTCTGCGTCATCGCTTCGTGCGCATGCTGTGCGCGGGGCTCTTGTCGTGTCTTCTCTCTGTCGCGTGCGCCCTCCCGGTGGCCGTGCTCTTCGGCCTGGCGCTGCCGGCCGCCCTCGCAGTCTCGATGGCCTTTGCGCTCAGTTCGACAGCGGTCGTGCTGCGGCTCTTGACGCAGAGCCGTGAACTCGAGACCGTGCGCGGTCGGGCGAGCCTCGCGATCCTCGTTGTTCAGGACCTGGTCGTGCTCGCGATGTTGGCGTCGATCCCGGCGCTCGCGAAGTGGGCTGGAGGAGCCGGCATCGATGCCGCCGACGAGGGGACGATCTGGCAGGGCATCGCTGGGTGGCAACGCTTCTTCCTCGACCAGAGTTTGCGGCTCGGTGGGGTCGTCGTCTGCGTCAGCGTCTTTCGCTTCTTGATGCCGCGTGTCCTCGCCGAGGCGCTGCGCAGTCGCTCACTCGAGGTCTTGACCATCGCAGCCCTCGCTGCGGCCTTCGCCTTCGCCGCCGTGGTGGAAGCGCTCGGCTTCAGCCTCGAAATGGGCGCCTTCTTGGCTGGCTTCTTGCTCGCGTCGACGCCCTACCGCGACCACCTCGCTGCGCAGGTGCGGCCGATGCGCGATGTCCTGATCGCGGTCTTCTTCACGACCGTCGGCATGAAGCTCGACTTGGTCGCGATCCTCTCGTCCGCTGAAGTCCTCGTGATCGCGACCCTAGCGCTGATCGTCGTCAAGACCTGTGCGATCGCGTTGGCCTGCTGGCTCAGCGGAAGTCGCGGCGGCGACGCCCTCGCGACCGGTCTCGCGCTGAGTCAGGCGGGAGAGTTCAGCCTCGTCTTTCTGGGGTTGGCCGGCAAGGCCGGTGTCGTGGACACACACGTTACGACCCTCTCGATCGCGGTGGTCGTGATCTCGCTGATCGTGACGCCAGCCCTCGTCGCAGCAGGACCACGGATCGCGCAGTGCCTGTCTTCGGTCGACGTCGCGCCGTGGTTCCGCTCCGGCCGTCCTGCTTCGACAACGGTGGTCGACGCGCGCTCGCCCGTCATCGTCGCGGGCTTTGGCATCGTCGGTCGCTGCGTCACCGAGAACCTCGAAGCCATTGGCCATCGCTGCGTCGTCGTCGAACTCAACCATCGCACGGTCGAGCACGAGGCTGCCTGTGGCCGAGAGATCGTCTTTGGCGATGTCGCCGACGAGGACATTCTTCGCTGCGCCGGCATCGACGTCGCGCTGGCGGTCGTGATCGCGATGCCCGATTGCGAAGCGGTGACGCGGGCTTGTCGCGAGGTCCGGCGGCTTCGGCCTGACATCGAAGTTCTGGCGCGCAGCACCTTGCTCGGCAGGACTTCGCGCATCGAAGCCGCGGGCGCAGACGCCGTGGCGGTCGACGAACTCGCGTGTGCGGACGCCTTGCTCGGCCTCGCGCTACAGCGCATCGGGCCGGCAGTTGAACGCTCAGCGTCCCCGCATGTCGCGGTCGTTGCGGTCGAGCTCGAAGCGCGCGCTACGGATCTTGTCGAGCCACTCGGCCCAGAGGACGCGCAGGCGCTCCTGTCCGCGGGGGACGAGGAAGATGTAGGCCGCGACCGCAGGTCCCATGACGGCCCCGATCATCGGCGCCCACGTGAAGGCCGACACGAACCAAAGGAAGACCCAAGCACACCACACAAGAAGCCAGCCCGGGCGGCCTGTTCGTGAGGGATCCTCGGACCAGGCGGTCCACCCGTCGAGCCACGGAAGCTGTGGCTCGAGGCGGCGCAGCAGCTCCGCGAGCGCCACGTAAGGCAGCCAGGCCCCGCCGACGAAGAGTCCGATGCCTGCGCCCGCTATCAGGATGAAGGGCAGCAGGAGTGCTTGAGCGAGGCTGATGCGGATGCGCAGCGATGAAGCCCCGAGGACCGTCGCGCGCTGGAATGTGTTGGAGAGCGAGGCGAGCTTCATCGGTGGTCAGCTGTGCGGTGGGCAGGCGTCGAAGTCCGAAGCGAGCGTCTTCGGCACTCGCTCCAGCATATTCTCAGTCGGCGATCAGGTCTCGTACAGCGCGGACCCCGATGCGGTCGGAGCGGCGTTCGCGGGCTTCGAGTCGTTGCGGAATGGCATCGCCAGTCGGGCGCGGGTCACCCCACGACCCGCCCCAGGCGCTCGCGCGCTTGGCGTCAGGCGCGTTCGCCGCGCACCACTCTGCGACGTTGCCGAGCAGATCGTGAAGGCCGGCCTGGTTGCCGGGAGTCGAAGCCACAGGTGCCGTCGAGGGCCACGAGTCGTCGCCAAAGAAGTTGCAGTCCGAGGTCGATTCTTGCCACCGAGACGCCATGGACCGGCGCCCGACCCGTCCGGTCAGCATGTGCTGCCACTCCGCTTCCCGCGGCAGTCGGAGCCCATGGCGTGCCATGAAGCGCGCTCCTTCGTCGTGATTGACATTCTCGACCGGATGCTGGCTCGTGGCGTCGCCGAGATCCTCGCCCTCGTCGTGAAAGGCCGACGGCGCCTCACCGGTCAGGCGTTGCCACTGCGCCTGCGTGACTTCGTGCTTGCCCACGAAGATCGGGGGCTCCAGGCGTTGATCTGATGTCACGCGTGGCGGCAGCAGTACGAAGATGATCCCGTGACCCGGGCGCAGGTCGAGCGCCCCGTCGGGGCGTCGTTGCGGGACTTCGAGGTTGCGCCGATGTGAGGCCAAGTGGAGGAACTCTTCGAGCTGCGTCGTCGCGTTTCTGCCCAGGGGCACGAGCCCGATCTGCGGGCGCAGCGAGAAGCCGCGATAGTGTCGGGCCCGACCGACCCTCAGCGCCGCGTCGCGCCACTCGGCCTCGAAGGCTCCGATGCTGCGTTGCTCGATCGTCCTCGCCCAGCGCAAGCGCTCGCGCATGCGTTCCCGCGCTCGTCCGTGTTCGCGGTCGATGTCCACGAGGAGTCGCTGAAGAGTCTCGCGCAAGAACTCGTCGGTGCGCAGCATCTCGAGCGTCTCGTACCAGGCTTGCTCCTGCGACTGACGCAGTGTTCCAATCATGCTTCGGATGTTGAGGAGCACGCTCTCGCGGTCTGGGTTGGCGACGCGCTGATACTTGGCCTGGAGTTCTCGCAGGCTGTCGCCATAGCGTCGATAGGCTTCACTCGACCGGGCATCGATGTCGCGGATGGCGGCGATGATGCTCTGCCGCTCGGAGGCAATGCGGTTGAACTCGAGGTTCCACGCTCGGAAGGCTGCCAGGTTTTGCGGCCAGGCTGGCCACAGGTCCTGCTCTTCTTCCAGGAGCTTCTCGAAGCGCGCGACATTGGCCAAGAGATTGAAGCGCTGCAGCGATTCATTGGCCCGCGTCGAGGCCGCGTAGGCCGCGCGCGCGGAGTTTTCGGCTTCTTCGCTGCGGAGCCGCGCGATGCGCGCTGCTTCGGCAGCGACGGCTTCTTGCTCGCGCGCGAGGAGCTCTTGCTTCTTCGCGTTCGACGCGCTCACTTCGGCGCGGAGGCGGTTCTCTTCTGCGAAGCCGTATTGACGAATCGCGATCGCGAGGCCGACGATGAGGGCGATCAAGACCGCGGACGCGGCGCCCACCTGCATTCGGTAGCGACGCAAGAATTTCTGCGTGCGGTAGGTCCAGCTCGGAGGGCCAGCGAGCGCAGGTTTATGTTCGAGGTGTCGCTCGATGTCTGCAGCGAACTCGCCCGCGGAGGCGTAGCGGCGCGCAGGCTCCTTCTCGAGCGCGCGCATGATGATCCAGTCGAGGTCACCACGCAGGCGCTTGCGAAGCGAGACAGCATCGATGCAGCGACACTCAGCGAGCCAGTGATCGTGGTCAGAAGCCGACGTGATGCGCGTACTCGGCTTAGGCGGCTCGATCTCTTGGATCGCACGTTGGATCTCGAGCAGCCCGGCTTCGCGGAGACTCATCGAATCGAAGGGCAGGTGCCCGGTCATCAACTCGTAGAGGAGCGCACCGAGGGAATAGATATCCGAGCGCGTGTCGACGGCGTGCGCCCCGCGGCCCGCTTGCTCGGGGCTCATGTACTCTGGCGTACCGATCCATTGGCCTTGTCGCGTGAAGAGCGTCTGGTCGGTCAAGCGCTGCTCGGTTGCCTGGGCCAGGCCGAAGTCGATGATCTTCGGGATCGGAGCACCGTCGTCGCTCGTCGCGACGAGGATGTTCGACGGCTTGAGGTCGCGATGGATGATGCCCTTTTGGTGGGCATGCTGGATGCCGGCGCAGACATCGAGGAAGAGCTGCAAGCGTGCAGGGATCGAGAGCTTTGCCGTGTCGCAGTAGTCCGAGATACGCGGACCCTCGACATACTCCATCACGAAGTAGGGTCGGCCATCTTCGGCAGCTCCGGCGTCGAAGACCTTCGCGATGTTCGGATGGTTCATCAGCGAGAGGGCTTGTCGCTCTTGATCGAAGCGCGCGAGGACCTCCTTGGTGTCCTGCCCGAGTTTGATGAGCTTGAGGGCTGCGAGCCGACGGATCGGCGCGAGCTGTTCAGCGAGGTACACGGTGCCCATGCCGCCTTCGCCAAGTACCTCCAAGATCGTGTACGGGCCGATCTTGCGCGGTCGCCAGTCCTCGAGGCTGGGGCTGGGCGTGAGCGGCGGTCGCGTCTTGGAGTCGCGGGAGGACATTGAGGAGTAAGCGGATCCTAGCAAGACGCGCCGCGGCCATCTCCCTCCTACCGGACCTTGTCCCGTTGTGACGCAGGTTGACAAGGGCGGCAGGCGGGCATCAAAGCGCCTCGGGACGTTGGAAAGTGGCCCGAACTTCCCCCGAGCTTGTTACTCGAGGTCGGACAGCGGCTAGGCTTCGGGTCCAACCGAATCCTTGGAGACCCTTGAGATGAGCTTCCGCCGCCTTCACGTCGTGACGACGACGATCCTTGCTTCTGCCTGCCCGGCCCTCACGAGCCTGAGCGCCCAGACGACCGTTTACCCCGAGAAGGTCTTCTACAACGCCGCCAAGACGGACGCTTCCACGCGGGCCAGCAATGGAGTCGACACGATCTACTTCATGCAGCCCGAGCTCTTCCACAAAGGGCACGGCAAGATCACTGGCTACCGCGTCCTTCTCCAGGATCAGGACTACAACACGGCCGAGACCGTCCAGTTCGGCACTGTGCGCTACGCGCAGAATGGCTTGCCCGATGTCACGGCGGCCGGACTGGTCAATAATGCCGGCGGTTCCTTGCGCTTCCCGATGCCCGCTTCGGGCGTCGTGAGCGCGGCGCTCTGGACGATCACGCTCAACACCGCCTTCGATGCGCCGTCCGACATCGGCCTGCGCCTCATCTTCCCAGCTGCTGCGAGCAACGCAGACGGTGTTGGCGTCCACACGCAGCGCGACACGACGTCGATGCTGACGGCATCCTTCCGTAAGCAGTGGACCTTCTATCTCAACGCCAACGCGGCCGCCAACTACTACGGCCCGGGCACCTCGATGCACTTCGGCGCGATGTACGAGGAGCCGATCACGCAGATGTTCGCCTCGTCCACGCTCTACCAGGCGACCGCGGAAGACCTCTTCGGTCCCGAGAGCTTGCACCCGGACCCAGTCCGTGGTGACAAGGTCGGGTGGAAGTTCAATGCGACGAAGTTCCCGAGTGGCGTCGCGGTCCTCCTCCTCGACGGAACCCTGCGCAATCCTCCGATCACGACGAACCTCGGGCCGCTCTTCTTGCAGGCGCCGGTCGGGGTCATCCAGTTGCCCTTCGTCCTCGATGTGAACGGCCAGGCATCGACGCCGCCGCTGCTGCCGCCGGCCAAGCTCACGCTCTGGACGCAGTCGATCTTCGTCGACCTCGTCTCAGGTGTTGCGCGCGCGTCCGACGTCGCTGGCGTTGTAGCCCAGTAGAGGGCCCGGGGCCCAGTAGCGGCCCAGTAGAGGAGGGCGACATCGGCGCGTCAGCGCCGCATGCGACCGTCGGCATCGAAGAGGTGGTCGTTCTCCGGTGACCACGTTGCGAACGCGTAGACGTCGGCGAGCTCGCGGAAGCCGTCACGAACCTTGACTTGTATGTCTTCGTGACCGGCTTCCATGATCGAGAAGCGCCGACGCAGGTGCAGCCAGTGTTCGCCAGGTTGGTACGACTGGAAGTAGCGGGCTAGCTCCTCGGGCGCGATCTCGCCGCAGCGATACTCCTTTTTCCACGTGTCCATGAAGAGCGTGAAGCCGCCCTGCATGCCGTTGAGGATGTCGCCGAGGTGGTCCATCTCCGCGACCGCGCGCACGCGATTCTTCAGGTTGAGTCCGTCCCAAAAGGCGAGCTTGTGGATGCGGAGCGCCTGTTCGAGGCCCTGAGCATCGACTTGGAGGCCGAGGGTCGTCTGGATGTAGTGGGTGTCGACGTCCTTGGAGAGGACGGGGCCGACGATCGAACCCAGGGCCTTCTTCGCCTTGGCCGAGCGTGAAAGGTAAACGAGTTGGCTGCTGACGCGGTTCTGGTTGGTGGCGTGCGGGTGGTTGAGGCTCGTCCTGCTGGTCAGGTCGATGCCCTTCGTCGCCGCGAGATCGCGCAGCGCCGCCTTGCCGTGCGCGTCGAGCTTGCGCCTGACGATGAGGCGGAAGCCGTTGTATTCAGGGTCGCGTTGGCGCCGTTCCTCGTAGGCGGCGAAGTCCTGAGGGACGAAGGCCTTCGGGCCCTGGGGCTTGGAGTCGAGCTTCGCATCAGCCATCGCCCTTGACGGTAGGCAGGTGGTCATCGCGGCTCAATGCATCGTCGACCTTTCTGCGGTAGGCCTTGGCGAGCTCGTTTGGATCAGCGCCGAGTGCGTGGCGCGCGAGGATGAGCTGGTTGCGCAGGACGCAGCGGATGATCCCGTTCTGACGGTAGCGGCGGGCGCTCGTCGTTGCCTCCGGCTCGAGGATCCATGGGCGAGCGATGGCGCGTAGTCGCTTCGCGAGCTCGTAGTCGTCGAGGAAGGACCAAGGTGGGTGGCCGCCGACTTCCTCGTAAGCGTCGCGCCGACACCACTGCGCTTGATCACCGTAGGGCAGGCCGAAGCACTTCGAGCGTAGGTTGGCGGCTGCTGCTACCAGTGCGAGGCACGATCGTCCGTCTTCGTCTTCGAAGCGCAGGCGAAAGGCTCCCCACTGGGCACCTGCCCGAAAGGCAGCTTCGAGGTTCGTAATCGCGGTCTCTGCGAGCCGCGTGTCAGCGTGGAGGAAGAGTAAGCCGCTGCCGCTGCTCGCGCGGGCGGCGCTCGCTGTCCGCGCACCACGCGGCGCGTCGGAGCGATGAACGCGCAAGCCGTGCCCCTCGAAGGTCTTTACGGCCGCGTCGGACAGTGTGGAGTCGGCGGCCACGATGACCTCGTGCACGAGGCTGGCGAGACCAACGAGGCTGGACAGCGGCTCGCAGGCGGCTCGCGCCGCCGCGCCTTCCTTGAAGGGCACGATGACCGAGATCGTCGCTTCTTCGAGCGCGCTTCGATCGCGAGTTCGTGCTGTCATCGCTCTATCGTTGTGCGCTGCATGTCACTTCTTCGTCGCCCTGGCCGCCTGCTGCAGGTCACCTGGCTCTTTGCAGTCGCGGGTGCTTGTTCGACGCATCAACGAGAAAGCGCCGAAGCGCCGAACTCGGGCATGTGGATCGATTTTGAAGGTCTCGAAGAGGGCACCATACCCGCAGCCCTCTTCGTCGAGGAGAATGACGTCGCGCGCACGCAGGGAGTGCGTGTTGCTGCCGCCCGCGGCTACGCAGAGGGCCGTGGGATCCAAGTCGAGACCCCGCGTGCTTCGGTGGCCACGCTTTGGTTCTCGGGGCTCTCGACTACGAAGGCGACTTTGAGCGTGCGCCTGCGGGCGATCGAGGTCACGAGCCGCTTCGGTATCGTCTTGGCGCCCGATCTCGTGCCGGATCCAATGCTGAGGCTCGCGGAGCGACGCGTGAGCATTCTCTTCGACAATGCTGCGCGCGCCGTCGTCGTCATCGACGCGAACCCAGAAAGCGTCCGCGAGCTACAGCGAGTCTTCGTGCCCGACAGCGAGCGCGAATGGCACCAACTCGAGGTCGTGCTCGGCGACCGGGGCATCGTGGTCCGCTTCGACGACACGTCGATGAAGGTCGATGGGCTCGACGCGGATCGCTTCGGCGTCGGGCTCGAGGTCCGCGGCGCAGCGGTCTTCGACGAGGTCTGGCTGCGCTGAAAGATCGAAGGAGCGAAGTTCGAAGCGAGCGACACCTGGCTCGCTTCAGCGGCCGGGTTTCGGTGGCGTCATGCCGGCGCCGCGCAGCATTGCCGGAAGCCGTTCCACGAGACTGCGGCGGCGACCCATGTTGGTGTAGAGGCCGTTCATCCCGAGCTGCTCGTCGCGGATCCTGCCGATGCAGAGCTTGGCGACGGCTTTCGAGGTCGTCGTCAGCTCGAGCACGCGCGTGAAGTAGTTATCGACAGCCTCGGGCCCGCCGAAGCTGATCGGCGTCGGCGGGTTGGCATCGATCGTGACTGCGACTTGGGGCGGCTGTTCGGCGAGCCAACCTTGAAGCGCGAGGCAAGCGCGCGCTGCCTGGTCGCCGCTGAAGTCGTTGCCCTCGATGCGGAAGCGCAGTTCGTGGATGTCGCGCCCATCAGCCAAGGCGCGCCAGATTTCGCGCCCGCGCGGATTCGGGACGCCGAGGACTACGGCCGTCTTCTGGCGCGGCTTGCCTTCGCGCAGGTGCTGGGCCGCTTCGACCATGATCTCGCGCCACTTCTTCGGCTCGAGGTTGCCGACCGCAGCGCGCGTCGCGTTCGAGTAGGGGCGGTCGAAGAGGACGAGGAGTTCTGGTTGCAAACGCTCAGCGAGGATCCAGTGAGCGTGCCGCATGCGTTCGACGTAGGTTTTCGGGTGCATCGCGATCGCCATGTCGGCGGGCGCGGCCGCGCGAACCGTCACGCGCAGGCCGTGCCGCCGCGCACGCTGGACGGCGTCCTCGAGGCGGCCGAGGCGTTCCGCGTCGTCGACGAGGTCGGCGCGGATGCCGAACTCGACTTCGCTGACACCGACCGCGATGGCGCGCTCGAGATCGCGGGCGATGCTCTCTTCCGAGTCATCGCCGCCGATCATCGAGGCGAGTCTTGGAGCGAGCCAGCGCTCGTCGCCAATGCGGATCGAAGTCTCGATGTCCCCGCGCTGCGCGCCCGTCGAGCCGCTGGACGTGCCAGCATGCTGCCGCAGGATCCCGACCGCGGGTCCGACCGCGAGGCCGATGACGCCGAGCAGTAGGCTGGCCGTCAGCGCGGCGACCGTCCGAGTCAGGAGTGGCGCAGCCACGCCGACGCGCGTCGGTAGGAGTAGCGGAATCCAAACCCACACGGGCGCTGCTTCGGCGCCGCTCTTGCCGACGACGTTCTGTGCCAGCGAAGCCGCGACGAGCGGGATCGACGCGAGCGGACCGCCATCGACGAAGAAGACCTCCGCACAGAGGCGTGCACCGTAGATCCAAGCCAGCGCCAGGTTCCAGCATAGGGTTGGACAGGCGAGGATGCGTGCGCCAGTGCCAACCCCGCTCATGTGCGCGAGGTTGGTCATCGCCGCGGCGAGGGCCAGCGCGGGCAGGGCCACCCAGGCGAGCTCGAAGACACCGTTCCCGGGCTCGTTCGCGATGTGCGCGAGCCCGAAGGCGACGAGGGTCGCGATCGACACGAGGGCGACGAGCAGGCTCGCGGCGTTGCGCTCCGACCTTTTTGTCCGCACCGCAGCGAGGCCGGCGCCGACCGCGAGCGCCGCGGCAACAAGGCTGTAGCCGACGTAGAGCAAGGTTTCGGTGGAGGACGCCATGCCGTCTTCATCGGAACTTCGTTGACGCGGAGTCGCTTGCGGCTCGTTCGCGGCGCTGCCATGGGAAGAGGCGGGACTTGGATCGTGGCGAGAGCGGTGTTAACTCTGCGCCTCTTTCGCTCGGCGCGTGACCTCGCGCGAGCGTCGCAAGGACTCTCATGCTGGACATCGTCTTCCTCGCGGGGTCGCTTCGGAGCGCCTCCTTCAACCGGCGGCTGGCTCGAAGCGCGGCTCGGCGCATGGCCGAGCTTGCGCCCGACGCGCGCGCCGAAGTCATCGACCTCGCGTCCTACGTGCTTCCGCTCTACGACGGCGACTTCGAAGCCGAGCACGGGGTGCCTCCGGCCGCCAAGGCGCTCGCCGCGCGCATGTCGCAGGCCGACGGCATCGTCTTCGCGTGTCCTGAGTACAACGCGTCGGTCACGCCCTTGCTGAAGAATACGATCGACTGGGTATCGCGGGTCAAGGCCGAGGGTGGCGCGATGACGGCCTTCGTCGGCAAGACGGCGGCCCTCGCGAGCGCTTCGCCAGGCGCGCTTGGTGGGTTGCGTGGCCTCGGCCACGTTCGCGAGATCCTGACGACCCTCGGTGTCCTAGTGCTGCCGGATCAAGTCGCGGTCGGTCGCGCTCACGAAGCCTTCGATGAGCACGGAGACCTCGCGGATGCGGGAAACCGTGCGCGCCTCGATGCACTTCTCGAGAACCTGGTCGGGCTCGCGGCAGCGCGGCGAGAACACGGGCGCAACCAAGACTCGTCGCGTTCGTAAGGGCGCGATCTTTTTCCTCGAGACGATCCCCTGGAGACTTTCATGCTTCGAAACTTGTTGGTCGCGCCGGCTCTTCTTCCCTTCCTTGCTTTCTTTGGCTTCTCCTCGACGGCGCAGCCCCTCGTCCACGGGCAGTCGGGACAAGACGAGGTCAAGGCCGCCGATCCCCGCGCTTCGACGACCTTCGCGATCGACGCATCGCATTCGGCGGTTCTCTTTCGGGTGACACACCTCGGGGCGGGCGTTTTCTGGGGGCGCTTCAACGAGATCAAGGGGACCTTCCGTATCGACGATGCCGACCTCGAGGGGAGCTTCGTCAAGGTCACGATCCCGGTCGAGAGCGTCGACACGAACAGCGAGGGGCGTGACAAGCATCTCAAGGGGCCCGATTTCTTCAACGCGAAGGAACACCCCGATCTGAGCTTCGAAAGTTCGAAGGTCGAGAAGGTCGGTGGCAAGTATCGCGTTCACGGCGCGCTCGAGATTCGAGGCACCAAGAAAGACGTCGTCTTCGACGTCGAGCACAACGGCACCAAGAAGCTGTCCGACCGCTTCGGTCTGCGCAGCGGCTACGAAGCCGTCGCGACGATCGATCGCACGGACTTCGGCGTGGACTACATGAGCGAAGGCGGCGCGCTCGGCAAGGACGTGCGCATCGTCCTCGGGATCGAAGGCACGGTCGCCAAGGACTGAGCGCGATCATGCCAGTCCCCAAGCTCGAAGATCTGCTCGTTCTCCTGCCCGGCGTCGTGGTCGGGGTGCTTCTCTTGCTGGTCGGCAGCTTGCTCTGGCGCAGCTCAGGCCGCGGGGGACGGCGAGCTTCGATCTTCGAGGTCTTTGGGACGGTCTTGGTCCTCGCCGCGGTGCCGGTCGGGGCCATCGTGACTTGGGTTCGGACACACGCGAGCATGCCGGCGTTTGGAGGCGACGCGAGCGAGCGCGCGCTGCTCGGCACGGCGCTGGCTGCGATCGCGATCGCGCCGTCGGTCGCCGTTCGACGACCGAGCCTGGCCTTCATTGCCCGCGTCCTCGCTGGCGTCCTTGTCATCTTGCTGGTCTTGCGCAGTTCGATCACGCGCGCGCCAGACGCTGCCGGTCATCTCGGGCTTGGCGCGGCCCTCCTCATCGGCGTTGCTGCCGTGGCGGTGGCGCAGATGGTCGCTCTCGGAGGACAGGCGCAGCGCTCGAATTCGACTTCGCGCTTTTCTTCGGTAGGCGCGACCGTTGCGCTCGCGCTGGCGGTCGGCGCAGCCGGACAGCTTGCCCTCTTGCTCGGTTCCGCCGCACTCGGACAACTCTTGGGAACGGCGGCCTTCGTCGTGGGGGCGGCATGCCTCTTGGGCTTGCTGGTCGGGCCTTGCGGCGAACCCTCAGAGCAAGTGCTCTTCGCTGGGGCCTTCTTCTTGGTTGCCTGCGGACTCGTCGCGTACTTCTACGCAGCGGAGCCGCTGCCTGCTGAGGTCGCGATCTTGACGCTCGCGGCTGCGGCCGCCGGTGTCGTTACTCGGCTGCGCTTCCTGAGAACTCGGCCGAGACTGCGCTTCGTCGCGCCAATCGTCTTGGCCTGTCTCTTCGCTGGTCTTGCCGTCGGGCGCGTCGCGAACGACGTTGCTGCGCAGGCAGCAGACGATCCGTACTCGGACTTCAAGTGAATGAAATCGAGGTCTTCAAGCGAAGCGACTTGGTCGGAACATCGCCGCGGCAGCTCGGTCGCTGCGGCCGTCTTCGAGCATGTCGACGATGGTGGCGCCAGCTAGATAGGCGAAGCTCATGCCATAGCCGTTGAAGGCCAGGCAGGCGTATTCGCCCGGCCGTCCTGGCAGGCCGCCGACGAGCGGCAGGCCGTCTTTCGTGCCAGCCATGATCCCGGTCCAGGTCATCTCCGCACCGAAGCGCGCGACCTCAGGGAAGTGTGCCTCGAGCCATGCCAAGAGCCGTCGCGTCACCTCCTCGTTGACGCTGCTGTCGTCGACGATCCCGGTCTCCTCCCCGGGAACAGCCCAGCGCATGCCACCGAGCGTCAAGCGCTCGCCGTGCATGCGAAAGTACTCGTAGCAGAAGTTCGACGACATGGCCCAGTTCGGCATGGCGGCTCGCAGCGCAGCGTCGAGCCGGTGCGTGGCCAGAATCTGACCTCGGAACGGGAAGACCGTGCGCGCGAGGAAGCCCGAGCGATCGAGGTTTGGGGCGAGGGCCGAGGTCGCGTGCACGATCGTGCGAGCTTCGATCGAGGATCCGTCGCTGCAGTTCAGCTCGAAGGCTCCGGCCTCGCCTTCGATGCGCACGACTTCGGCCCTCTCGCGCACGCGCGCCCCCTTGCTCCGGGCACGCTGTGTGAGTTCGACGACGAAGCGGAGCGGGTCGAAGATAGCCTCGCGTTCGAGGAAGAGTCCAGCGACGAAGCCGCGTGAGAGCGGGAGCGCTGCTTCGACTTCCGCGGCATCGAGGTAGCGCGCGGCGACGCCTTCAGCGGCGAGGAGCTCGGCGCTCTCGCGCAGCTCGCGAGCTTCGGTTTCGGCTTCGGCGAGACGCAGACCGCCGGCGCGGATGGCCGCGCAGGCTAGGCCCTCGTCCTCGATGACCGCGAGCATGTCCTCGTGGTTCTCGTCGATGAAGCGCCAGAGCGCCCTCGCCTCGACGTTGCCCCACTGGCTGACGAGGCGGTTGTAGTGTTCACCGAGGCCGAGCAGGATCTGGCCGTCGTTGCGTCCGCTCGCACGGGCGGCGAGCTCGCGCGCTTCGAGGAGGACGACGTCGAGGCCTCGGCTGGCTGCATGATAGGTGACCGAGGCTCCCGCGACGCCGCCTCCGATCACGACGACATCACAGGTGTCGCTGATGGCGTCGTCGAGGCGTTCGCGCTCTGCGTTTGCATGCCACAGTGGTTGGTGGCGCCCCTTGTTGGCTTGCTTCGTCACGTCAGAGATCTTCTCGTAACCAGCGGCGCCAGTCTTCTTCGACTTTCGAGAAGGCCAGAGCGAGCGTGTCTTCGATCGCCCGCTGGACGAGGGCGACTTCTCCGCTCGGGAGCACGCCGAGACGAAGCAGCAGGCGACGAAACTGCTGCCGGTGTTCTTGGGCGAGGTAGCGCACGAAGGAAGCCGAGATGTCGTAGAGCTCGGCGGCCTCGAAGCCCAAGGTTTTGCTGCCGCCAAAGAGGAAGGAGCGCTCTTGGATCAGGGCGGCCAAGGACGGGAAGTCCTCGCGTGAGCGCAACAAGTTGCGGGCGTTGCGGGCCGGAGTCTCCCGCGAGAACTGCGTCTCGATCCAACGCGCGAAGCCCTCCTGCAGCCAAGGGCCGCCGCCGTCGAGTCCCAGCGTCGCGGTCATGTACTGGTGCGTGCCTTCGTGGATGTGCACGGGACTGCGCGCGTCAGCGTACCAAGTCGCATAGTTGTCGTCCCATGCATGGCCGGCCATCGCTTCGCCTTGTTGGGCCGACAGCCCGAGTTGCATCGACGCGAGGATGTACTTGGCGCGGCTCTTGTGGACGAAGAGCGAGAGCGGCGCGCTCGGGTCCGGCGCGATCCCGCAGATTGCGATGACGCGCGGCAGCAGCTCGGTTTCGAGCAGGTCGAGGACGGTGTCGGTGGCCGGCGCCGTGGTGAAGAGGCGGTAGTTCGCCGATTGACGAACGGTCACAGCCTTGCGGTCATTCTCTACGAAGCCGACCTCGATGCGGCGGCGCAGGCGTGCGTCATCGTCCTCTTGAACCACGGTCAGGCCCTTGCGAGGGACGAGGCGCGCGTAGCGTAGCAGGTGGCGGACGGCAGCCGGCGTCGTCGACGGCGCGCCGGGCGGGAGGTTGCACTCGATGATGACAGCTTCGTTGCGCGGACAGACCACGAGTCCGATGCGGCGGTGCTTCGACGTGCTGAGGTCGCGCGTGAAGATGGCGGCGACATGCTTGTCGAGGCGCATGGCTTCGACCTCGACGAGCTTGGAGTCCGTCGCTAGGCCGAGCAGCACGCGGCTGACCGTAGCGAAGTTGCTGGTGAGCCAGGCGACCTCGAGTTCGATGCTTCCGCCGCCGAGCTTGCCGCGAGCGTGGATCGGATGGAGAGCGCGCGCGGGCAGACGCTCGAAGTCCTGTGGCCAGAAGATTTCGAGGCCTGCTTCGGGCAGAGAGACCTTCTGCCAGGAGGCTGGCGCCCCGGGCCGTTCGTCGTCGAAGGGACTCTGTGAGCCGAGGCGCTGCGTGGCGAGCGCGATGCAGAGAACGCCGAGCATGCACCGAGCGGCGCTGCCCTGATTCAAGCGGCGGTTTGCTTGCTGTGCGCCCAAGGTGTCCACAGTATGGCGCCGCCCGCGAAGTGCGGGGCAGTACAGTAAGCGAGCCGCCTCTTGCGGGGCGGCTCGCTCGTTCCCTGCCATCGTTCCCTCAGGAGTTTCCTGCTTCGGAAAAGTTGCCCGGAGCCGTCGCCTGAAACGGCTCCGGGCTTCTTGATCCATCGACCCTCGCCCCCTCCGAGGGGGCGGGGACCGACAGGTCCCACCGTTGTGCTTGGCTAGAAGCAGCATCCGTGCCGTCCCCGGGTGACTCAGCCAAGAACTTTCGAAGATCGCATACTTCTGTGGGCAAGGTGCTAGGTAGCAAGGGTTTACGGTGGATCGATGCTTCAGCCTCGCTCGATTCGCGAGACCTAGTGGTCGCCATCGATGGGCCGGCTTGCCGTCGGACCGTCGGATCTTCGCCGCTCGATCGTCGGGAATCCGTCGGTTTCCCGACAGGGCCGCACGCTACGCCTCGTTCGATGCTTCTGGCTTGCGCTCTTTGGCGCGCTGCCACGCGGCTTCCATCTCGGCGAGCGAGGCTGTCGCGAGCGCGGGGCCGAGCTCGCGCTCGACGTCCCGGAAGCGCGCCGAGAAGCGCTCGATCGTCTCTCGCAGCGCGAGCTCGGGGTCTTCTCCGAGTCGGCGGGCGAGGTTGACGATCGAGAAGAGCAGGTCGCCGAGCTCTTCACGAACACGGATCGTATCGCGCGGCGTTGCTGCGAGCTCGGCGCGCAGCTCCGCCCACTCTTCGTCGACCTTGGCGACTGGGCCGTCGACATCGGGCCAGTCGAAGCCGACGCGCGCCGCCTTCTCGCCGACGCGCAGGGCGCGCAGGAGGCCAGGCAGATCGCGGGGCACACCCGCTAGCGCCGATCGCTTGCGTTCGTCGTCCTCGAGTCCGCGCTCGCGGGCCTTCATCGCTGCCCACTGGCGCAAGGCCTCTTCGCCGGTCTTTGCGACGGCGTCCCCGAAAACGTGTGGATGGCGGCGCACGAGCTTGTCGGCGACCGTCGAGGCGACGTCGCCGATCGAGAAGCGCCCCTCGTCCTCGGCGATGCGGCCGAGGAGGACGCAGTTCATGAGGAGGTCACCGAGCTCGGCGCGAATCTCATCGTCGTCGGTGCCGCCGAGCGTGTCGACGAGCTCATACGCCTCCTCGAGGACGCAGGGGGCCATCGAGCGCAGCGTCTGCTCGCGGTCCCACGGGCAACCGTCGGGCGCCCGCAGGCGGTCGACGATGTCGAGGAGGCGTTGCAGGCCTCGGAGTCGCGGATCCAAGCGTTCCATCGGAGCGCTATCGCAAAGTAAGCTGCGACGGATGTCAACGACGCACGATGTTCGCCGAGGCTGTTCGCTTTGCTTGCTCGTCATGCTGGCCTTGGCGAGCTGTCGCGATGGCGCGAGCGACGAGAGCGCTTCGGGCATCGCTGCGCGCCGCGTATTGGAGGCGCACGGGAGCGCGGGAGCCAAAGCTGTCCTCGAAGCTCGCAAGGGCATCCCCTCGCTCCACGCCTTTGACGAACTGCTGCGCGCGGCCGTGAAGGACGGGCGGATCGACTTCGAGGTCGTCGCAGCAAAGCGCGCCGTCCTCGACGAGACCGTGGCAGCGATCGCGCGAGTCGACTTCGAAGCGCTCGATGCGGTGGCAAGAGCTGCGCTCTTGGTCAACGTCTTTCATGCGACGGTGTTGCGCCGTGTTGTCGAGCGCCTCGTCGTCGAGCGCCTCGACGGGCGCGCGCATGCAGATGTCTTGGTAGCTGACGAGGCCTTCTTCGACGAGCCGTGCGTCGAGGTCTTCGGCAAGCGCTCGAGTCTGCAAGACCTTGTGGATCGTGCTCGAAGCTTCGGTGATCCGCGTCTGCACTTCGCGCTCTACCGAGCTGCGCGTTCGAGCCCAGCGCTCCAGCCGCGAGTCTTCACGGCAGAAAAACTCGAGCAAGACCTCGACGCGGCGACGCAGGGCTTCTTGCGCGACGCGCGTGGCCTGTGCGTCACCGATCGACGAGTCTTCGTTTCGAGCCTCATTGGACGCTACGCGCAAGACTTCGGAGGGGAGGAGGGCATCAAGAACTTCTTGCGTCTCCATGCGGCCGCGCCAGTCAAGGAGTACCTCGATGCCAAGCTCGGCTACCTCGACTACGACGGTCGACTTTGAGCCGGGGGGATTTGCTATTTACTATTTATTGCCGGACGAGCGAAATGCCTTGGCGTCTTCGTGTCGACCGTGCTTCTCGAGGAAGGTAACGAGGTAGGCCTTCAAGCGCTCATTGTTCGCTGTCGGGTGTTCTGGCAAGGAGAGCGCGGTGCGGAGTTCGCGCTCGGTAGCGGGGGCATCGCCCGCGGCATCGAGGGCGCGCGCGTAGTTCCAGCGCAGCACGCGTTCGACGGACTTGGCTTCCGGGTACTGCTCTGTCCAAGTCGTGACGACGCTCGCGAGCAGGTCCTTGGCCTCGGTGACTCTGCCGCACTCTTGGAGAGTTCGGGCGACGTTGTTCTTCTGGATCAAGACGCTCGGATAGACAGAGCCGAAGCGCGACTCTTGAAGCTGAAGGGCCTCTTGCATCTTTTGGAGGGCAATGGCCTGCATGGCGGCCTTCGCCTCGCCGTCGAGCTGCTCGGCGCGCTTGCTCAAGGCGTTGGCGTAAGTGTCGAGCGCCTTGGTTGCGATCGCGTCGTCGGAACCACGCGTCGCGCGGCTCAGCTCTTCGAGCGCCTTGGCTTTGGCGACCGCCTCCTCGAAGCGCTCCAACTGCACCAAATCGATGCACGCGTTGTTCAACGCGATGAGAGTATCGACGTGCTGTGGCCCCTTCGTGCGGGAAGCGTAGGCGTGTACCTCGAGGTTGATCTTCAAAGACTGTTCGTAGTCACCGACTTCGTGCAGCAGCGATGCGTAGCTCTGTCGAAGGTCCCAGGTTCGCGGATGGTCCTCACCCCAGACCGAAAGCCCGATGCTCAGGAGGCGCTCGAATTCTCTGCGTGCGGCATCCTTGTCGCCATGCTCCGACAAGGCGCGTGCCCTATTGAGGCGGATCACGAGCGTCTTGGTGTGCTGCACGCCGTAGATCGCTTCATATGTGGCAAGCGCCGTGTCGTAGAGTTCAATGGCCCTTGCGGCTTGTCCATTGTGGATCGCGATCGTCGCCAGTGAATTGAGGATGCCCTGATACAAGTCGTCGCGCGTCTCACCTTTAGCCTCGAGTTCGGCGCGGAGTGCTTCGTAGATGGCGCTCGCTCCCTCGAAGTCTTGTCTGGCATGGAGGTAGTCGGCGCGGTACCGCTCGGCGACGCGCGTCTCTGGGTGATGTTCTCCGAGGGCGCGACGCGCTTTGGCGAGCGTTTCTTTGGTCGCCTTGTCCGCGGCTTCGAGCTGATCCCACCATATCATTGTGTTCGATAGACGATTGCTCTCTGCGATGGCCTGCTGGCTCTCGATACCGAAGTTCTTCGCATAGAGATCGGCTGCTCGCTCTTGGTACTTCGCCGCCTTCTCGTAGCGGCCGAGAGTGAAGTAGTCCCAGCCGATCGCCGAGAACAAGCGCGCGCGCAGCAGTGGCTTCTCTATGAAGGCCTCATCGACACGAGCCGCGTTGCTATCGAGGAGTTCCACGACGGTCATGGCCTTGCCGGTCGTTTCGCTGTCCGCAGAAGCGAACATTCCCTCGAGGAAGGTCGCGAAGTCGGACGAGTCTCTCTCTGCTTGGCGAGCTATGCGCTCCTGTTCACGCGCTTCGAACATGAAAGTGAGCGTCATCAATAGGCCGATCACGAGCGCGAGGAAGGCCAAGAGCACGCCCGCCACGAGGCCGCGGTGGCGCCGCGCGAACTTCTTCAGCTGGTAGAGCGTCGTCGCCGGTCTCGCGGTGATCGGCTCGTTGCGTAAGTAGCGACCTATGTCTGCGCTGAACTCAGATACCGAGGCGTAACGGCGCGCGGGATCCTTGTCGAGCGCTGTCGCGAGGATGGTATCGAGGTCGCCGATGAAGCGTCGGTTCACGTTGGCGAGGCGTCGCGGCTCGGCGACCTGGATCTTGTGGATGGCCTTGGCAATGGGGAGGCCCGACACGTCGATGGGGCGCTGACCGCTGAGCAGCTCGAAGCCGATGACGCCGAGTGCATAGACGTCGCAGCGCGCATCGATCAGGTCCGGGTCACCCGCAACTTGCTCCGGACTCATGTATGCCAACGTGCCGAGGATCTGCCCCGCGGCGGTCACTTGGGTCATCGCATCGGCTTCGTCGGACTTCACGCGCGCGATGCCGAAGTCGAGGATTTTGGGATGCCCTGCATCGCTTACGAGGATGTTGTCGGGCTTGAGGTCGCGATGGATGACGCCGCGCTGGTGTGCCGACTGGACTCCGTCACAGATGCGCATCAAGACCTCGAGGCGACGCTGCTCTCCGAGTTCCTTCTGGGCGCAGTGCTCGGTGACGGGCTTGCCGTCGACATACTCCATGACGAAGTAGGGCAAGTCAGCGCCGCCGAACCGTGTGACTCCGGCATCGTGGATCTGCGCGATCGCTGGATGTTGGAGCTTGCCGAGGATCTGCACCTCGTGTTCGAAGCGCCGTCGCCATTCTTCACGGCCGACGTGGACGCGCAGCACTTTGATCGCGACTGTCTGTCCCGTGCGCTCATGGTTCGCGCGGAAGACAGTGCCCATGCCACCTTCGGCGATCAGCTCGAGGAGGACGTAGGCACCGATGCGTTGGCCGATCCAGGCGCCTGCTGTCTGGGCTGCTCCAGGCTCTGCGTTCGGCGGCTTGTTGCGACTCGCGGCGCGGCGCGGGTGCGCTGTCTCTTCTAGGAAATCGCCAGCATCTTCGAAGGCACCGAGGAGGGCGCGCGCTTCGGCAAGCAGCGCCTCGTCATCGCCGCAGCGTTCTTTGAGCGCGGCCTCGCGCTCGTTCGGCGCGAGCTCGGCCAGTTCACCGACGATCGTCTTCAGTCGCTCCCACATGTGCGGGCATCATGACATGCGAACAGCGTCGATGCTTGAACGAGCCTTCGGCGCTTGAACCAGCCTTCGGCGGTCGCGTAAGGTCGCGCTATGATCATCGCCTCGTGGAACGTCAATGGGCTGCGAGCCATCGCCAAGAAGGACGATTTCGCGGCATGGCTCAGCGAGGCCGACCCGGACGTTCTGCTCTTGCAAGAGACCAAGGCCCAACACGCCGCCTTGCCGATCGAACTCGAGAAGCCCGAGCACTGGTTCACGCGCTACCAGTCGGCGATCAAGAAGGGCTACTCGGGCACAGCTGTTTGGTCGCGCTACGAACCAGATGCATGGATCGATGGCATTGGTGATCCGCGCTTCGATGATGAGGGACGTGTCGTCGGTGCGCGCTTCGGGGACCTCGTCGTGCTGTCGACGTACTTTCCGAACAGTCAAGACGGAGGCAAGCGACTCGACTACAAGCTGGCCTTCGACGAGGCGCTCGAACGCTTCGTCCTCGAGCTGCGCGATGCTGGCCGCCATGTCCTGATTGGCGGTGACTTCAATGTCGCGCACGAAGAGATCGACCTGGCCAGGCCCAAGGAGAATGTGCGTAGCGCGGGTTTCCTTCCTGAGGAGCGAGCTTGGTTCGGGAACTTCTTGCAAAAAGGGTTCGTCGATTCTTGGCGACGTCAGCATCCAGGGGTCGCAGACATCTACACATGGTGGGCGATGCGCACGCGCGCGCGTGAGCGCAATATTGGTTGGCGTATCGATTACTTTGTTTGCGACGAGGAGTTCTGGCCGCGCGTGAGGTCTACGACGATCACACCCGAGGTTCAGGGCTCTGACCACTGTCCGGTCTCAGTTCAGATCGATCCTCCCAAATAAGTGTTCGTGCGCCGCGCGCACCAGATCCATGACGAGTCCCAAGACCGAGCGCGACTCTCTCGACTTTCGTGACCTCATCTACAGGCCCACGCTTGCTGCGCCGCCTGTGTCGTTGTGGCCCAAGCGTCGGGCGCTCATGATCCGCGACCAGGGAGAAGAGGGCGCGTGCACAGGCTTCGGGCTGGCGGCAGTGATCGACTATGTCGGTGGTCTCTCAGGCAAGCGCCGTGTCAGCGCGCGCATGCTCTACGAGATGGCGCGGCGCTACGACCGCTGGCCCGGCATCGCACACGAAGGGTCGACGGCGCGCGCGACGATGAAGGGCTGGCACAAGAACGGTGTGTGCGCCGAGAGTGATTGGCCCTACGTGCTCTCAGAGGCTGGCCACCTGACCGAGCAGCGTGCCGAGGCGGCCCTGGCGCGGCCGCTTGGCGCCTATTACCGAATCCTGTCACGTCGCTCGGACGTTCATGCGGCACTATTGGAGACCGGCGCGATCTTTTGTTCGGCGGCCGTCCACAGTGGTTGGGACAGTCCGCAACGCGGTCGGATCCGCTTCGACGCGGAGTCAGGCTCCGAACCCGATTCCGGTCACGCCTTTGCGATCGTTGGCTACACCCAAGAGGGTTTCATCATCCAGAACTCTTGGGGACCAGCATGGGGAGGCTTGACGCATCGCAAGGAGCGCTACCGAGGCCTCGCGCTTTGGTCATACGCCGACTTCGATGCAAATGTCTGGGACCTCTGGGTTGCACGTCACGCGCTTCCGGTCGAAAACCGGAAGGCGCTGGCCGTCGGCTGGCTGCGCGAGGGCAACGCTGGGACGGAGTTGAGCCAAAAGGCCCCGGCGCAGTACGAGATCCGTGACCACTACATCCACATCGATGATGGCCGCTTCGCGAACGAAGGCGACTATCCGTCCTCGGTGGCTACAGTGCGTGATGTCGTGCGCAGCGCCTTGCAGGGGCAGACGGGGACCCGTCCACTCCATGTTGTCTTGTATGCCCATGGCGGACTCAATGACGTGAAGACCGCGGCGCGTCGCGTGCACGCGATGCGTGATGTCTTCGAGGCCAATCGGATACGGGTGCTGCATTGGATTTGGGACACGGGGTTCTTGGAGGAGGTCGGCGACGTCCTCCTTGGTCGACGCAGCGAGGCTGAGAAACGAGCAGGTGGATTCGGCGATTGGTGGGATCGCTTCCTCGAGGTCGCCACGGGCTGGGCCGGGCGCGCGCTCTGGCGCGAGATGCGCGACGACGCGCGCTTGGCCTTTGACGAAGGCATGGCTGGTAGCGTCGTCTTGGACGAACTCGACAAAGGGCTAGCTCGAGTACCAGCAAAGATACGCCCACGCCTCCATCTCGTCGGCCACAGCGCCGGCTCGAACTTGCTGGCCCAACTGCTGACGCGGGCAGCGGCCTTTGACCAACTTCGCTTCGGAGAAGTCGTGCTCTACGCGCCCGCCTGCACGATCGACGTCTTCGCCGCCCAACTGCGGCCGGCCTTGATCGACGGGCGCGCCCAGCGACTCACGCTCTTCCGCCTCGACGATCGTCGCGAGCAAGACGACGACGTTGGCGGCATCTACCGCAAGTCGCTGCTCTACCTCGTGTCGCGGGCCTACCAAGAGAAGGGACGTGTCGTACCGCTCTTGGGCCTCGCCCGCGACGCAGGCGTGCTTCCGCGTGATGGACTTGGCGATTCCTTGCGCGAGTTCGACCCCGAACGTCATCCCGACTTGACACGCGCGCAGACACATGGGGCCTTCGACAATGATCCCGCGACGATGAATACGACGCTGCGCAGCATCCTCGGCGCGGAGCCCCGGCGTCTCTTCACGGAGGCCGATCTGAAGTTCTGAGTCAGTAGGCAATCGAGTCGCCGACTGTGAGAGAATGCCGGCGATGAGTGAAATCCAAGCGACGCGCACGCTTCTCTTCCTCGGTCTCTTCGTCGCTGCGAGCAGCTGGGGCCGAGCCTCGCTGGCGCAGAACCCCAACGTCCTGACCTATGTCGCGGCGGCGAAGGACAAGCTCGCCAAGCAAGACCACGAGGGCGCCATGGCGGCGATCGAGGAGGCGCTCGATCGCGACGCCCTGCACCTCGAGGCCAACGAGGTCGCGAGTCAGGTCGCGAGCGCGCTTGCAGACGAGGATGCGGCCACGTGGTTTCTGCACAAGCTGGTCGACCTTGCCGAACGCAGTGGACAGCACAAGCAGCTGGCGACTCGAGCCCGCGCGGAGCTCGCGACGCGAGATCCTCTGGCCAAGGACTGGGACGCGCTTCAAGACAAGTGGCTGCGCTCGCTCCTCGCCCTTGCGCTCGAGCAAGAAAAGAAGGGGCGCATGCACGCAGCTCTTGCGCTGTTTGCAAAGGCGCGCTCGCTCGCGCCCTTCGATCCCCGGCCCGAAGCGGGCAGTGAACGCGTGCGCAAGACCGGCGGTGCCGACGTCGCCGTCGCCGATGTCTACGCTGGCGGCGATCCTGACTTCGGGCAGTCACCGCTCTGGATTGCCGAGAACGACAAGAAGCACAGCGAATGGCCACTTGCCTGGGCCAAGGAGACCGAGAACTACCGCTATCGAACGAACGCAGGTTTTCGTGTGCTCGAGACAGCCGCCATTGCGATGGAGAGTGTCAACCGCTTCTATCGGCGCTTCTTTCGCTTCAAAGACGATGGCGGCAAGATCGCCAAGATCGAGATCCGTATCTTCAAGAGTCGCGACGAGTACCTCGAACTCGGACGCAATCCCGTGGAGTGGTCGGCGGGCCACTTCATCGGTGACGCCGTCGAGACCTACGTCGGGGGCGTTTCGGGCAACGACTCGATCCGGCAGATGTATGGCACGCTCTTTCACGAGGCTGCCCACCACTTCGTGTCGTTGACGTCGCCGCGTTGCCCAGGTTGGCTCAACGAGGCCTTCGCGAGCTTCTTCGAAGGTTGTGAGATCCTCTCCAACGGCACCGTGCGCTGGAATCGCGTGCCCGCGCATCGCCTCTTTCCTCTCGCGACGCGCCTCGAGCGCGGTTGGATGGCGAGTCCTACCGAGGGAATCGCTGCCGACGGGACGGGCGAGCCCGACAAGGCGCCGACGGTGCGCATGATCGTCGAGGCGCGCTATCGCTGGGGGCCGCCTTGGTATGCACCGACCTGGGGCCTCGTCTATTTCTTGCACAATTTCCGAGACGAGCGCGGTCGCCTTGTTTGGCGTCAAGCCCTGCAAGATTTCTATGCGTCCTTCAAGGGCAAGCAGCCGCAGGATGTCGTCGCGCACTTCGAGTCGGTGGTTCTCGCCGTGAAGGGCTCGCCGGTGGCGAAGATCGACGCCTTGGATGCCGTCTGGAAGCAGTGGCTGCTCGAGCTGCGCGACTTTCAGCGCGGCAAGAGCGCGCAAGCCAAGTCACTCGTCGAACTCGCGGACCTCCTGCTCGCCGACAAGGACGAAGAGTCCGCGATGGAAGCGTTGGAGGACGCGTATCTCTCACAGCCGAACGACATCGAAGTCTTGTGGCGGCTCGCGCTTCTCTGCGAGCGGCGAAAGAACAACGATCGCGCGTCGGCGCTCTTGCGCGACTTCATCCATGAGTGCGAGCAGCAGAGCAAGGCCAAGGATCCGCGCTTCGTGCCGGCCGGAGAAAAACTCGAGCGCCTCGACCCGCTGCTGCGCAAGCTCGCGCAGCTCGAGCGCGAAGTCCTCGGCAAAGGTCTCACGCTCGCGCGCGCCTACCGCGACGCCAAACGTCCCCTCATGGCCATGACGATCGCGCAGCGCTTGGGGTCACAGTTTGCGTCCGCCGAGGTCGAGGACTTGTATCGAGAGCTCGCAACAACGAGCTCCAGGTCTCTCGTGCGTTGGCAGTTTGCTTACAACGAAGCGACGCTCGATGGTTGGTCGGTCGAGAGCAACGGTGAATACCAGGCCTATGGCAACGAGATCCGCGCGCTCGTTCCGAAGCCCAAGGACCGCGAGCTCGGTCCGGGGCAGTTCGTGACGAACGCGTTGACCGCCGACGTCGCCTTCGAGTCGGACTTCAGCTTCGAGGCCGAGGTCGAGATCGTGCCCGGCCAGCTCGAGCTCGCGGGCCTCTGCTTTGGTCGCAAGGACGCGAATGACTTCCTCGCCGTCCTCCTTCATCCAAAGGGCTTCCTCG
>CALLZN010000272.1 GCA_937858895.1 uncultured bacterium
CTTGCTGACGGCCAAGCCCGTGCTCTACGTCGCCAACCTCGCCGAGAGCGAAGCCAACGGCGATTCGGACTGGTATCGCAAGGTCGAGGCTCTCGCCCACGAGCGCAAGTCGGAGGCTTTTGCAATCGCGGCCAAGATCGAATGCGAGCTCGCCGAGCTCGACCCTGAGGACGCGGCCGTCTTCCTTGCTGACCTCGGTCTCGAATCGACGGGACTCGAGCGTCTGATCCGCAAGGCCTTTCACCTCCTCGGCCTGCGCACCTACTTCACGGCGGGTGAGAAGGAAGTGCGCGCGTGGACCTTCCACGCGGGGGACAAGGCGCCGGTTGCCGCCGCAGCGATCCACTCCGACTTCGAGAAGAAGTTCATCCGCGCCCAGGTCTACAGCGTCGAAGACCTCGAGCAGTACAAGTCCGAGCAAGCGATCAAGGCAGCGGGCAAGCTGCGCGTCGAAGGCAAGGACTACGAGATGCAAGACGGCGACATCGTCAACTTCTTGATCGGCAACTGAAGCAGCACAGCGTCGCTGCGCGGTCGCACCGAGCGTCGATCTTGCGTCCGATCTGCGACTCTCTTAGGGTGGCAGCTTCGTCGATTTGCTTTCACGATCGAGGCCTTCCTGCTCGCCACCTTCCTCTCGCCGCGAACTCAATGCTCGAACCGATCCGCTCGTGCGTCGAAGAGGCTCTGCGTGTCCTCGCGCAGGAAGAGCTCGGCGCACTGCGCGAGGTCGTGCAAGCACTGCGAGCCATCGACTTCGAAGCGTCGATCCTGAGGCTGCGGGCGGAGCGACGCTTCGAGAACCCGACGGTCTTGGCGCGCGTGAGCGCGCGGCTCGAGGCCTTGCTCTTCGATCGACTCGGCACGCGTGTTTCCGTGCGCATCCTGAGCCAGGTCCGGGACCCCAACGCAAAGGCGCAGCTCTTCGAACACGCGAGCAATCGACCCGTGCTGCATCTCTTCGAGCACATCGCGAGCGGGTCCGAGACGCGGCATCGCTTGGTCTACATCCATGGTGCACCGGGTACGGGCAAGACCTTCCTCGTCGAGCGCGCCCTCGCGGCCCAGCTGACGACGCCGGTGCAGCGCTACGATGCGCTCGCCTATCACAGTGACTTCGTCGCGAGGCAGCGCGGTCGCAGCTTGCTCGCTTGGCGGCGTGAGTTGGTGCAGAGTTCGGTCTTCATCCTCGACGAGGTCCACCGCCTTTCGGGCAAGCCGCGCACCCAACTCGAGCTCTGCTCGTTGCTCGAAGGGCTGCGCTCGCGCAAGGCCTTGGCCATCCTCGTCGGCAGGCACCACCCGCGGGGTATCCGTCACCTCACTCCCGCGCTCGAGTCACGCCTGCTGGGAGGGCTCACGCATGAAGTCCAGGTGGCGCCGCAGAGCGTTCGCGAGGCCTTTGCCTTGGCGAACGGCGTCAGCGAGACCGAGGTCGAGCTCCTGTCCGACTTGACTCTGACGCCGCGCAGCTTCGGCGAGATTCTTCGCCGCGTCGCGTGCGCGCGTGAAGGCTCGGACCACGATCATGGTGTTGCGTCGAGTGATGGGCGCAGCGACTTTCTCGAGCACATCGTGCACCGCGTCGCCGATGCCTTCGCTTGCGAGGTCGACGCCTTGCGTGGCCCGCAGTCGACACGCCGCCACAGCCTGCCGCGCCACGTCGTCGTCTTCGTCGCCCGGCGTGCTGGGATCTCCGGCGCCGAGATGGCGCGGCGCCTCGGCTGGAGCAGCGCGTCATCGGCGAGCTACGCGGTGCGCCACGTCGAAGACCGCATGCGGGACGACCCCGACTTTCGTCGTGTCGTTCAGTCCATCATCTGAGCTCCTGCCGTGCCCATCGACACGTCCAGTCGCGGAGTCTTGCTCGCTGTCGAGGGCGTCGACGGTTCGGGCAAGACCGTCCAAGTCGCCAAGCTCGTCGCGGCGCTTCGCGCTGAGCCGATCGCGCGCGGTCGCGAGGTGATCACGCTACGCGAGCCTGGAGGCACGCCGCTTGGCGAGTCCTTGCGGCGCACGCTGCTCGAAGACGCGGTCGCCGTCGACGACGCCCTGGTCGCAGCCCTGCTCTTCACCGCGAGCCGGCGACAGCTCTTCGTGGAGCGGGTGCGGCCCGCGCTGCGTCGCGGCGCGATCGTCGTCCTCGATCGCAGCTACCTCTCGACTCTCGTGTATCAGGGGGTCGTAGGGGGCGTTGACCTGGACTTCCTCGCGGACCTGCAAGTCCGCGCCCTGGACGGGGTCGCGATCGACGCGATTCTCTTGCTCGACGTCGATGCTACGACGGCTGCGTCGCGGCGCGACGCTCGCGCCGGCAGCGTCGACGCGATCGAAGCCCGCGGAGCCGCCTACCTCGAAGCGGTGGTCGAGGGCTTCCGCAAGCTCGCCGCGCAGGAGGCGTGCGTGCGCCTCGTGGACGCTCATGGCAGCGTGGGCGACGTCCATGATCGCTGCCTCGATGCCTGTCGGGAACTGGTGCTCTAATGCAGCAAGAAGCGGACGATGCCCCGCGGCCAGGCACGCGCCCCTTGCGCGGCCTCGAGGCCTTCCAAGACAGTCTCGACGCCGTCGCCCGCGGCGGGAGGCGGCACCACGCCTTGCTGCTGACCGGAATGCGCGGGAGCGGCAAGCGCACGCTGGCCAAGGCGCTCGCGCGCGGACGTCTCTGCCGCGCGGACGAAGCGACGCGCGGTGCCTTTGGTTGCTCTTCGTGCGGCGCCTGTGGCCGCGTCGCCCGCGGCCAGCACCCAGACGTCTCGGTCGTCGAGCGCGAGGCGGGCAAGACCCGCGTCAGCGTCGAGGCGTTGCGCCAACTCGTCGACGACCTGAGGCTCGGGTCGCTCGAGGGCGGTGGGCGCGTGGCCATCCTGGCCGACGCCGACCGCCTTGCGCGCGAAGGCCAGAATGCCTTGCTCAAGACCCTCGAGGAGCCGGCGCCCGCGACGACCTTGATCTTGACCGCCGAGCGACCCGAAGGCCTCCTCGATACGGTGCGGTCGCGCTGCGAACGCATCGCGGTGCCGGCGCTGTCGACGGCCGAGGTCGCACACTTTCTCCGAGAGCTGCTCTTCGATGGCGCCGACGTCCGAGGAGAAGCGCAGGTCGACCACGAGCGCATCGCCCGGCTCGCGCGCGGAAGCCTCGGACAGGCGATCGAACTCGCGGGCGGCAAGCTCGCCCTCTTCGAGCCCTTCTGCCGACCCATCTTCGAGCGCAGCAGCTACGCGAGCCTCGCGCCCGCGAGCTTCGCTGCCCGCGCGCTCGAAGGCGTCGATGCCGGTGAGGATGGTCTTCGTCAAGGCAAGCAGCAGCGGGCTGAGGCGGTCTTGCGGCTCGCCCTCGCCTTGGCCAGCGAACGCTACGAAGCGAGCGCCGCGGGCACGAGTCACGACGCGGGACCCGACCCGTGGCGCGTCACCGAGCTCTGCTTCGACGCGCTCTTGGACCTCGACCAGGGCCTCGGTGCCGACATCACGCTCGCGGGCTTCTACGCCGCGCTTGCGAGTGACGCGTAGCAGCTACGCACTCGTCGCAGCTACACACTCGTCGCAGCTACACACTCGTCGCATCCTTGTCGGACGCCAAGCTCTGCAGCGGGTCGAGCAGCACGTTGCGGATGACCGCGCGCACGACGATGGTGAGCGGAATCGCGACGAGGACGCCGAAGATGCCGAAGATGCTGCCCCAGAGCACGACGCCAAAGAGCATCGTCACGGGATGCATGTCGAGGCGCTCGCTGAGGATCCAAGGATAGAGGATGTAGCCCTCGACGATCTCGGCGACGAAGAAGACGACGAGGACCTGAATGAGGTTGCCGACGCCGAGGCCCGTCACGAGGACGAGGGCGATCGAAACGAGGAGGCCCAAGCCGGCGCCGATGAACGGCAGGATCGACAGCAGCCCTGAGGCCATACCGACGACGAAAGCATAGGGCAGGCCGACGAGCGACAGGCCGAGGGACGTGAGGATGCCCTTCAGCACCGCGATGACGACGCGCCCGCGCAGGAAGGCCGACAGTCCTTCGTGAATCGTGCCGAGCACGCCGAAGACGCGCGCCTGGTAGCTCTTCGGCGTGTGAGCGCGGAACCAGGTCCAGAGCCGCGGCAGGTCGAGCATGAAGTAGTAGAGGTAGATCGGCACGAGGACGACCAAGCTCAGCAAGGTGAAGATCGTACCGAGCGCGCTACCGATCGCCGCGAGCGCCGACTGCAGGTCTTTGGCCGTCGCTCGCATCGGCGGGAACTCGGCTTCACCACCGGCAATGCCACCGAAGACGTCGATGAGTGTCTCGCGTCCGGGCACCCAGCCTGGGAGCTTCTGCGCGAAGGCGTAGGCGTCGGCTGGGAGGTCTTCGACGAAGCCACCTTCGCCGAAAGCGGCTCGGTAGAGCGCGATGCCCTGGTCGACGAGGAACCAGAGCGCCGCACCCGCCGCCGCCAGGAAGACGAAGAAGACGACGAAGACCGCGAGGCCGCGCGACATGCGCGCACGGCGCATCAAGAGCGCGACGATCGGGTCGAGGACGTAGGCGAGTCCGACGGCGAGGACGAGGGGGCCGACCGCTTCCCGCAGCCAATAGCCGCCGACCACGATGCAGACGAGGCTGACCGCGAGGAGGATCAGGATGCGGCGCCGGGCGGCAGAGGCCGCTGTGCTCGCCGTCGAGTTTCCCGGCGTCGGCTGCTCGGGTATCAGCTGCTCAGCTCTTCCCACGGCACGCGGACTCTGTAGTCACGCTCGAAGACTCTCTCGAAGTCGTAGCCGTCAGCAAAGTCGTGGATCGAGTCCTGGGGGCGGCGCTGCAAGAGCCCGATCGAGATCATGTTGAAGACGATCTGGCCGAAGTCCTCGGTCGCCAGGACGCCCCAATGGTTGAAGACCTCTTTGGCCATGGGCCCGAAGCGTTCGCGACCGAAGTCGCGGATGCCCTCGAGCAGGTCCTTGCCACCGACGTGGCGTGACGTGGTCCGTGCCGCCTCGATGCGCTGGATCGTGCGATCGAGCGCTTCGAGTACGAACAGGTACGCATTGCGGGTATAGCGAGGGTCGAGTCGGCAGACTTCGCCGAGCCTTTCCTCGAGGGCTTCATTCATCGACGCAGTACTCCGGAAGTTGGGCTAACCGGAAGCGGCTCCGTATCGAAGCGACGAGCGGTGTCCAGGGCAAGCCGATTTTCCTCATCGGCTCATGCCATCGACTTCTTGAGCGCCGGGGCTCGCGAGTCAGCCCTTCTTCGTCGTCGGCGTTGCAGGTTTGTTGCCGGGCTTCCAGGGCTCGTCGACGAGCTCCTTCGGCAGGTCGAGGATCGTGCCGTATTCGCTGAGGCTCGTGATGCTCTGCCCGACCTTGCCGAGGGCGACGTGGATGGCCGCCTGGAGCTGGCGATCCTCGACGAAGTCGCCCTGGAAGAAGGAGCCAGGCCAAGCCTTGCCCCGCAGGTCGGCGACCTTGTCACGGATCACGACGCGCACCCACTGCCGCACGTCGTTCTTCGGCAGCTTCGTGTCGAGCGAGGCATACCATTCCTCGAAGTCGGGATACTCGCTGCTCGACTTTCCGTCGCTGTGGGCGAGCTTCTCGAAGGTCGGCTTGTGCTGGGCCCAGCGCTCGTCGACATAGCGGTGGAAGACGCGGTCGGTCCAGAGCTTGCGCGTGAGCGCGTTCTTCCACAGGTCTTCGGCCTCGAGCTTTTCGGCCGGGATCTCGACGTCAGGCACGACCCCGTAGTCGGGGTTCTCGACCTTGCCGTCCTTGTCGACGATCTTGTGCAGGCAGCGACCGCTCGGCAGGTAGTAGCGCGCGATGGTCAAGCGCGCCCGTGGTCCTGGGTCGTAGCGCCCGTTCTTGTTGGTATCGCTGTACTTTTCCCACGAATCCCAGCTGCGGTTACCGTTCTCGTCCTCGAAGGGCTCTGCGCGCTTCGAGCGCAGCGGGAAGAGGTTCTGCACGGAGCCCTTGCCATAGCTCTGGACCCCGACGACCGTCGCTCGGCCATGGTCCTGAAGCGCGCCCGCGACGATCTCGGAGGCCGAAGCCGTCGTGCCGTTGATCAGGACGACGAGCGGTAGGTCAGGAAAGATCGCATCGCCGCTGCTGAAGAACTTCTCGTCTGCGCCGAGACTCGACTTCGTGTAGACGATGAGTTTGTCGCGCGGCAGGAAGAGCTCGGCGACCCCTTGGGCCTGGCGCAGGTAGCCGCCGGTGTTGCTTCGCAGGTCGATGATGCAGGCCTTCGCGCCGTTCTTGCGCATCGTCTCGAGGTTCTGCCGCAGCTCTTCGCTCGTGTCAGCACCGAAGGTGATCAGCTCGGCGTAGCCGATGTCGCCCGGCAGCATCTCAGCGTTGACAGAGGGCACCGAGATCTCGGCGCGAGCGAGCTTGACGTTCTGCGCCTCGGGCCAGCCGTTGCGCATGACTTCGAGCTCGACCTCGGTTCCCGGCACGCCCTTGAGGCGGCGGATGATCTCGCCTTGGTCCTAGCCCGTCGTCTCCCAGCCGTCGCCCTTGAGGAGGAAGTCCCCCGGGAGGCGGCCGGCCTTGTAGGCGGGGCCCGAATAGATCGGGCGCGTGATCATGAACATCTCGTTCTCGACCCGGACGAAGGCGCCGATGCCGCCATAGTGGCGATTGAGGTCGAAGGCGAAGCGCGAGTACTGGTCGCTCGTCAGATAACTCGAGAACTTGTCCAGGCCCTCGAGCATGCCGCGCGCGGCGTTCTCGACGAGGGCGTCTTCTTCGAGCTTGTTCTTGTCGATCCACGCCGTGTCGATGAGGCGGCGCAGCTCGCGCAGGACCTTGAACTCGTCGCTCGAGTCGCTCGAGTCATCGTCGTCGCGCCGCAGGGTCGACATGCGCTGGCTCGCGAGCAAGCGCTCGAGGCGTTCGATCTGGCTGCTGCGCCGTTCGCTCTCGAGGTAGGCGCGCGCCAAGCGGCCGAGCGGGGTTGGCTGGGCTTCGAGCTCTTCTAGGATGGACCGAGCGCCGGCTTGGAAGCCATCGCCGATTTCGTAGAGCGCGAGGGCGCCTTGGACCTGGAGCTCGCGATCGCGCGAACGCAAGAAGTTCTGGATCGTCGTCTTGGCGACGAGCCTCGTCTTCGTCGTTCCGACGCGGAAGAGCGACTTGGCGCACTCGAGGCGCAGCTTCGGCTCACTCGCGTCGTTCGTCACGAGCGCCTGAAGGGCTTCGGCTGCGCGCTGACTGCCGGCGCCAACGAGGCTGCGGTCGCCGAGCAGGTTCGCCGCCGCGAGCCGAAGATCGAGGGCGGCTGCCTCGTCGTCGAGAATCGGCTTGGCCACGTCGACAGCCTTGGCGCCGTAGAGCCCGTCGTCCCCGAGGTCGAGGAGACTGCGCGCGACGAGGAGCTTGCCGACTGGACCCACTTTGGTCCCGACGCCCTGCAGGGCGGCGAGCATGGCGTCTTCGGACAGCGTGTCGAGGTCGCGGAGGCGGCCGAGGAAGCCCCACGCCTTGTCGATCGGCAGGCGGTCGGCTTCGACGAGGATGGCTCCGACCCGCGCCGCGGCGTCGTCTTGGGCCGTGGCTGAGGCCATGGCTCCTCCGCAGAGGAACACGAGGCAAGGAAGCACGAAGACTCGTTTCGATGTCATGAAGCTGTCCGCGGTCTCGGGAAACAGGTCGTCTAGCCCAGGTTCACCAGGCTCGATCTTCTACTTAGCTACGTATCGGACGAGGTCGACAACGGCCTCGCCTCAAAAAGGTTGACCGCCCGCTGCTCGCCATGGAATGGTCCATGGGCCGAAAGTGGCGAAGTTGCCAGTAAGCCTGCGTGGAACGCGATCGGCGAATCCGTACAATCTTGCGCCAGAATGCACGGGATGTGGTCCCGTTCTCAGCACCGGCTAAGAACCCTTGCGAAGTCTCGCAAGGCCATGAAGGCTCGCTCCGCGAAGGACGGATACTTGTCGCAGGCACACGAGTTCTCACACCTCGACCCCCAAGGTCGGGCTCGCATGGTCGATGTCGGGGCCAAGGCGGCGACCAAGCGCGTCGCTGTCGCCGAGTGCCTCGTGCGGCTCGGGCCCACGCTCTTCGAGGCCTTGCTCCGCGGCGGACTGCCCAAGGGGGATGCGCTCGCGGTGGCGCGCGTGGCCGGCATCCAGGCGGCCAAGCGCACGAGCGAGCTGATCCCGCTTTGTCACTTGCTGGCGCTCGACTACGTGCGCATCGATTTCGAGGCGCACGAAGAGTCCCATAGTCTGCGTGTTCTTTGCGAGGCCGCCACGACGGCTGGCACGGGCGTCGAGATGGAAGCTCTGACCGGAGCGTCGACGGCGGCGCTCACGATCTACGACATGGGCAAGGCCGTGCATCGTGGCATTGTCGTCGATGGCTTGCGCCTCTTGCACAAGGAGGGTGGACGCTCGGGGCTCTACGTCGCGGACGCCGAGCTTGCCGCCGATGGCGGCGAGGGCTCCGCGAGATCCTTGACCTCGAAGCACGGTTGCGAGCACGCGCACGACGATCTCAGTGACCTCGACGATCTCAATGACCTCGACGACCTGAGTGACCTCGACGACATCAGTGACGACGCCGAACGGAGCGAGCGATGACGCTGCGCATCGCGATCGCTGGCGTCACCGGAGCCGTTGGGGCCGAGCTCGTATCGCTGCTCGCCGAGCGTGCGCCCGACGATGTCGAGATGGTCTTTCTCGCGAGCGAGCGCTCGGCCGGCCGCAGCATCGACTTCCGCGGCCGTGCGCACCGAATCGTCGCGCTCAGCGATGCGGCCCTCGAGGCTTGCGACTACGCATTCTTCTCGTGCGGGAAGGAGCGGTCGCTGCGCTTCGCGCGTGCGGCGTCCGAGCGCGGGACCATCGTCATCGACAACTCTTCGGCCTTCCGCCTCGACGCTTGTGTGCCTCTCGTTGTGCCCGAGGTCAACGAAGCAGCCCTCTTCGACGATGCTCGAAACGCGCACCGTCTGATCGCCAACCCCAACTGTTCGACGATCTTGCTCGTCGTCGCCCTCGCTCCCTTGGCACAGGCCTTCGGTCTGAAGCGCGTCGTTGTTTCTACCTACCAGGCCGCCTCGGGGGCCGGTCAGCAGGCCATGCAGGCCCTCGTCGATGACACGCGTCGTCGTGTCGTCGACGGCGCTGCGAACGGTATTGCTGTCGCTTCGGCGAGCGCCGCCAGCTTCGGCCATGACCTCTCGTTCAACTTGATTCCGAAGATCGACGTCCTCTTGGACGACGGCCGGACTGGCGAAGAGCGCAAGATGGACGACGAGACGCGGAAGATCCTCGGCCGCGACGACATCGTCGTCGAGGCGACCTGTGTGCGAGTCCCAGTCTTGCGTTGCCACGCCGAGAGCGTCACGATCGAGACTGTCGCGCCCGTCCGCTTGGCGGCGGCGCGATCCGTCCTCGCGGAGGCACCCGGTGTGCGCCTCGTCGACGGGCCCGATCGCTTTCCGATGCCGTCGTCGGTGGAGGGGTCGGCGATCGTCGAAGTCGGGCGCTTACGTGAGAGCCGGGTCTTCGATCGCGGACTCAGTTTCTTCCTCTGCGGCGATCAGCTCCTCAAGGGAGCAGCGACGAACGCCGTGCAAATCTTCGAATCCGTGCGAGCGCGTGACAGGAGTCGACCGCATTGACCACCAAAGACCAGGGTGATGATCGCGAGCCGCGTGCTCGCACGCCGAACTTCCTCGAAACGAAGGAGATCAAGCGCCTCATCGGCATCCTGTCCGCCTCGGGCGGGCTGGAGCTCGAACTCGAGGACCAGGGCATGCGCCTGCGCATCCGCATGCCCGAGCCGCAGAGTCGCACCGAGTTCGTCGGCATTCCGTCGATGGCGCACGGCGCCTTTCCGGGTTTCAGTGCGCCGGTCCAGGGCATGCCGCACTCACCGGCCGACGCTCCCGACGAGGACGCGCTGCCACCCGGCGCGGTCTACATCCATTCGCCGATGGTCGGGACCTTCTATCGAGCGGCTTCTCCGGATGCCGAGCCCTTCGTCAACATCGGCGATCGCATCGAGGCCGAAGCTACGGTCTGCATCGTCGAGGCGATGAAGGTCATGAACGAGATCAAGTCCGAGCAAGCCGGTGAGGTCCTGCGCGTCCTCGTCGAGAACGGAGAGCCGGTCGA
>CALLZN010000273.1 GCA_937858895.1 uncultured bacterium
TAGCGCGGCGCACAGTCGGCGAACATCGCTCGCACCGCCTTACGATCCGGCCCGACCTCATCGAAGCTCGGCTTCGACGCTGCGCTCGAATCCGGCGCGGGAGGCGGAGTTACTGGCACTGCTGGCGGCCGATCACGCGAGCAGGTCGCTCACTGCCGCCAGTAGTGCGACAGAGTCGAGACACCCGGGACCTCGATCGTCTTGACGAGGTTGCCGGTGTCGAGTTCGAAGGCGTCGACCGTACCCGAGTCACCGCAGGCGACGAAGAGCAGGCGCGGCTGTGCAGCCGTCGTCCCGCCCTTGATCATGCCCTTGCCCGAGTGCGGGGCGTAGCGAAGGTTACTGATCTGATTGCTGACCAGATCGCCCGCGGCGCCGAAGTTGTAAATGTCATCGACCGCGAGGTCGACGGGCGTGTTGCCCGACAAGCGCGCCTTGGCGACCACACCGCCGATGCGACCGTTGACGGTCCATTCACGCTGCCTGAAGGTCGGCGGCAGAATGAAGCCACCCGAGTTCGGGCTGATCGGCAAAGGACCAATCACGCTCGAGGTCAGCTCGAGGTGCGAGACCTGCCCCAAGCCTGACGAGTCCGAGTGGGCAATCCAGATCGCCGAGCTGAGGCTCTTGACGTCCGGCATGAGCTTACGTGCCCGACGGAAGGACGCCTGCTCCGGCACGCCGACGATGTTGTCGAAGCCGATGCCGTTGACGCCATCCGGTCCGGACTCGTAGATCGCGACCGTGCCATTCGCATTCAGGATGTAGGCAAAGTAGATCCCCGACTGCCAGCCGAAGCCCGACTGCCGTGGGGTCACGACGATGTCGACCGCCCCGTTGATGAAGCCGCTGACGCTCTTGCGCTGCTTGAGGTCGCCGCCACCGATGATCGTGATCGAGTTCTCGATGAGGTTGCAGACGAGGAGGTCTTCACCCTCGGGCTGCCACGCCATCGGCCCCGGACCTTCGCCAACCTTCGTCTCGGCGATGACCTGGTTGAAGGACTGCGATGCCGGGTCGGTGTCGACAAAGGTCACCGTGTTGGAGCTGAAATTCGCCACTGCGAGCCGCGACAGATTCGGCGACAACGCGATCTCGACCGGGTCCGAGAAACGCAGCGTATCGAGCACGGTCATGCGGTTGCTATTGACGACGAGGACCTGCTTCTTCTCGCGATCGAGCACGTAGAGGAAGTGGCCGATCTGCTGCCTCGACTGGTAGAGACAGAAGGGCGTCGGCGGCTGCGGAGTCGGAGGCGGTGGCTGCGGACCGAAGAAGATCCCCATCTCGATGCCGCCATAGATCCCGAGCTTCGTCGGCTCCTTGGAGAACGGATCGCCCTGGAGCAGGAGGTTGTGGGGAGTATTGCGGCAAGGACCGACCGGCGGGTGGAAGGTCAGAACGACGCCTGGCGGCACACCCGGGGTCGCAGTCGAGGTCTGAGTCGACGGCTCCTCGCCAAAGATGGCCTGAGCCGCGTTTGGTCCTGGATAGAGCCGGCGTGGCGGGTTCGGATGCGGCGCGATGCTGATCGAGTTGCCCCACGCGTTTTGATTGGTGCCCGTCGTCGGGTTCACCTGGTTGGCGCGCGTCGTGTTGGGGTTGATATTCTCGTTGTTGAAGATCTTGTCGAGCGGCTGCCCGATGTGGATCTCGTCAACGCCCGAGACGACCGAGTCGTCAATGAGTCGCGAACTCAGATTCGAGTCTCGAACCAGCGTGAGGAAACCCTCACCGCCAGCATCGAGGTTCGTTCGCCCTGGCCGCAGCGGCGGGAAAACATTGTCGTTGTTCGTCAGGTTCGGGTTGTTGATCCAGTTCGACGGATAGGTGTCCCCGATATCGCCTGTCCCTTGGCCGAAGCCGTTGAGGTCGATCACGCTCAGACTCGCGTTGATCCCGCGACGTCCAACGTAGAGCGCCTCGGGCGAAACCGGCGCGTTGATGATGCCGGGACCGGTACCAGTGCGGAAGGTCGTCGACAAGGGCGAGAGGATCTGGGTCCCAGCGATGCTGTTGATCCCGTTGTTGACGCCGAACTCGACGTTCGCATCGCCAGGCAGCGCAAACGACGGCCGCGCGGTGTAGGTCATGAAGTCAGACGTACTCAGCGGATCCGCGTAGTAGTTCACCGGGAACGTCACGTCCGCGATCGTCACGTTGAGGATGAGACCGCGTAAGGCTGGCGTGAGGATGGTCGGGTTGAAGAACTCACCGACATCCCGCGGCTGCACGGGCTTCGAAAAGGTGATCCGAATCGTCGTCGTCGGGTCGACCCCGAGCTGCCCGTTACCTGGCTCGATCGCCGGCGTCGTCAAGTATCCGAGCACGCGCGGCGCGATGTTGTCGCTGCCGACCGTCGTGGCCGTTCCGACTTCCTCGCTGACGATCTTGCCGCGGTAGTTGCGCACCGCCGAGGTCACGCGGATGCGTAGAACCTTGTTGGCAGGGAAGGTCTCGAAGCTCGTCATGTCGCTGTCGCCATCGGCGACGAAGACGAAACTCTTCGAGGACACCAGGTCCTCATCACTCGTGAAACCGATCGGGAAGCCGGCCCCGCGCGCATCGACGATCGACACGTTGCCGTCGCCGTCGGCCTCGGCGACCTTCGTCAATACGAGGTCGAGCTGAGGCGTCGACAAATCGTCGAGGTAGGCGTAGCCACCCACGAAGGCCCGTCCGCGGATGAATTTTTGCTCTTCCGTCAAAGGGTCGTATTCGAGGATAGAAATCGCCCCCGTGAGCCCCGAGTTCTGCTGGTCCGCGACGAGCGACGACAACACGCTGTCGATGTCGAGATCATGCGAGAACTTGAAGAGCAGGAACTGGTTGCCAGGATTGCCGCCGGGCAAGAGCGCGGTCGTTCCGAAGACAGCCGGAGGCAGCACGCCATTCGTCGGCGTCATGTTCGCCGCGAGGACTTCCTTGCTCGTGATGTCGATCGTCTTGGTACCCGGTATCCCGAAGGCGTCGAGTTCGGTGATGCGGTAAGGGAAGACCTGGCCGAAGCCGTTCGAGATGACCTGCACCTGGAAGGGCCCTGGATTCTTCGCATCCCCCTTGCCGCCGCCACCGCAGGACGAAAGTCCGAGGGCGAGACCGAAGGACAGAACGCCAGCGGACAAGACCCGCGGCATAGCGATGTTGGACATTGGCATCGACTCGTATTTCGAAGTGCTACGCATCGGAGTGCACCTCACATCTTCCAATAGGAGGAGACGGTCGTGATCCCGGGGACGGGGATGCGCGAGATGACGCGACCCGAATCGAGCTCCACGACATCGAGGAAGCCCGTGTCCTGCAGCGCGACGAAGACGTAGCGCGAGGTCACGGCAATCGCCGGCTGCCCGTTGGCGGGGTTGATGCGGATGTGCCCCTTGCCCGAGTGGTCCGCGTAGATCAGGTTCGAGTTTTGGTTGCTCAGAGCATCCGGCCAGGTCCCGACGTTCTGCATCTCGTCGAGCGCAAAATCGACCGGCGCATCGCCCGAAAGACGATCCTTGATCGTCGTCGTCGGTGAATCGCCGCCGAGGCGGCCCGTGACCGTCCACTCACGCTGGCGGAAGGTCGGCGGCAAGATGAAGCCACCCGAGTTCGGGCTGATCGGCAGCGGCCCAGCCGTGCTCGAAGTCAACTCGAGGTGCGAGATCTGGCCGAGCCCCTTGTCGTCCTTGTGGGCGATGTAGAGCGCCGAGTTGAAGCTCGCGATGTCAGGCTGCATGGTCGTCGCGCGCGGGAAGGTCGCCTGCTCAGGCACCCCGACCACGTCGTCGAAGCCGATGCCGTTCACGCCGTCGGGACCCGACTCGAAGATGGCGACCGAGCCGTTCGAGTTGAGGATGTAGGCGAAGTAGATGCCGGTGCGCCACCCCGTCGCGATCTGGCGCGACGTCACGACGATGTCGATCGGACGATTGAGGAGACCACCGACGCTCTTACGCAAACCACCGTCCGAGCCACGAAGGATCGACACGGAGTTGCCGAGCGAGTTGACCACGAGGAGGTCTTCGCCCTCGGGCTGCCAAGCGAGGGCCGACGGACCGCGGTCGACCGGCGTCGTCGTCACGACAGTGTGGAAGGTCGGCGATGCGGGATCGATGTCGATGAGCGACACCGTCGCCGAAGCGAAGTTTGCGACCGCGAGACGCTTGAGGTTCGGGGAGACCGACATCGCGTAGGGATCCGAGAGCCGCAGCGTGTCAAGGACCGTCATGCGGTTCGAGTTGAGCACGACGATCTGCTTCTTCTCACGATCGAGGACATACGTGAAGTGTCCGATGTTGGCGCGAGTAGTACGGGCAGTAACCAACCGGCGGCTGCGGCGACCCAGGGCTCGGGTTCGGGCCATAGTAGAAGCCCGGGAACGACGTCCAGATCACACCGATCGCGCCTTGGTTGGTCGAGAAGGGGTTACCGATCACGAGCTTGTTCTGCGCGGATGCAGCGACGCAGGGCGGAATCGCGACCCCAGTCGACGCCGTGCTCGTCGTCGGCTCGATGCCGAAGATGCCTTGGCCAGGATTCGGCGGCGGGAAGGCGAACTTGGGCGGATTCGGAATCGGCGGCGCCGTGATCGAGGTCCCCCAGGCCTTTTGCGTCGAGCCGGGCAAGGGGGTGTTCGGGCCCTGGCGCCCGGCGTGGACGTTGATGTTCTCGTTGTTGAAGACCTTGTCGAGCGGCTGACCCAGTTGGATGTCGGCGACGCGCGAGACGGTCTTCTCGTCGACCAGCAAGGTCGAGAGCCTCGAGTCGAGGGTCAAAGTCAGCGCGCCGAGACTACCCGCATCGAGGTTGGTCTCACCGAGGCCGAGCGGCGGAACGATGCCAGGTTGACCGAGGTTCGGGTTGCGCTTGAAGCCGAGATTGTAGTTCGCGTCGATCAGCTTGGAGTAGTCGCCGGTGCCCTGGCCGAAGCCGTTCAAGTCGAGGACCGAGATGCCCGGAGATGCTCCACCGCGACCAATGTAAATCGCCTCGGGGGCAACCGGCGCGTTGACGAGCCCCGGCCCCTCACCCGTCGTGAAGCTCGTCTGCACACGTTGGCTCACGTTGCGGTTCGCAAGGCCAGCGATCGTCGTGTTCACGGTCACCGTGACGCTCTGGTTGCCTTGGAAACTGTACGACGGACGCACGATGTAGTTGCAGAAGTCGCCGGCCGTGCGCGGGTCAGCGTAGTAGCTGACCTTGACGGTCTGGCTCGCGATCTGCACGTCGATCCCCATGCCGCGGAAAGCAGGCGTCAGGTCGCGAGGATCGAAGAACTGCCCGACTTCATAGGGCTGGACGGGCTTGCTGAAGTTGACTTCGATCACGGTCGTCGGATCGACGCCGAGCGCACCGTTGCCTGGCGTGATCGACAGGTTGCCGCTCGTGTAGCCGATGACCTCGGGCGTGATCGTGTCCGGCCCGACCACAGTGGCCGTGCAGATTTCTTCGACGAGCGACTTCTTGCGGAAGTTGCGCACGGCGTTCGTGACGATGACGCGGATCACGCGACTCGTCGGAAAGGTCTCGAAGCTCGTGAGCCCCACGGTCGCGTCGGGCACGAAGACGAAGCTGTTCGGAGCGACGAGGTCCTCGTCCGACGAGAAGCCGAGCGGGAAACCATCAGCGCGTGGGTCCACGACGCGCACGTTGCCATCGCCATCCGCCTCGACGGCCTTGGTCAAGACCAGGTCGAGGTTCGGCGTCGACAGGTCGTCGTAGTACGTGTAGCCACCGACGAAGCCACGCCCGACCACGTAGCGCTGGGTCTCGGTCGCGGGGTCGTACTCGATGACCTGCAGCGCCCCGACGAGACCCGAGTTGCCCTGGTTGGCCGGCAAATCACTGAGGATCGAGGTCGGATCCAGCTCGTGCGAGAAACGCAGCAGCAAGTACTGGTTGCCGGGGTTGCCGCCAGGCAGCTGTGGCGTCGACGGCCAGGTCGCAACGGGCAGGACCGCGTTGGTCGCCGTCGAGTTCTTCTTGAGGTCGTCCATCTCGAGGATGTCGAGGATCTCGCTCGTCGGATCGCCATCCTCGTCCAGAGCCGTGATGCGGTACGGGTAGATCTGCCCAACACCGGTCGTCGCGAGGGTGAGCCGGAACGGACCCCGGTTATTCGAATCCCCGGCCTGGCCGCCACCGCAGCTCGTCAGCCCGAATGGCAGCACTGCGAGCGGAAGCAGTGTGAGCGCGAGGAACGAGAGCGAGGCCAATGGAGAGGAACGTCCTGGGGCGGTTCGCGAGGCTCGATACATGAAACGCGTCCTTTGAAGCGACGGACTTGGTTGCGACGAATGCGACGGTGCGAGCACCGATGGTGCAGGCGTCGGCGGAAAAACCGACAGGCGAAAATCTGACTGCTGGGAATCGGAACGGGGATTCACGAAGCCTCCGGATGGCAGCTGCGATCCAACGCCGTGGTCCCAGTCGAGGATCCTACGGCGACGATCCTACGGGACGCAGGCGCTTCATTGAAACATCTCGAATGAGAGCTTTCGCCGACGACGAACGTGGACAATGGCGCCACCTTTGGACCGCTGACCGACCTCGCGACCGACCTCGGCCGGGCGCTAGGGACTGCAAAATCGAGACGCGCCCAGGGCAAGGACGCGACCCGCGACCTCGGCGGGTTAGCAAGAGCCGTTCCTGTCATCACTTCGAGACCGCTTCCTGCAGCGACGGAGGGGCCGACAGCTCGCGAACTCACGTAAGTCGACGGGCTACATCGCTGCCTACCAAGAGTTTACATCGAAGTCCAGGCGCGGACTGTCCGAGCTCGAGGGCTGCAATCAAGGGGCAGCTGCTCTCGCCCGCTGCGCCGCTGCGAGCGATGCGGCCGGAATCGCGAGCGAAGTCGCACTCAGGCCCACCCGGAACTACGGCGTCTTCTGCCCGCCCTTGTCTCCCAGGACCAGGCCTCTTAGAACGCGGTCATGGATGCTCGGGAGTGGACAGGGAGCGAAGCGAAGAACCCCGAAGAACGCGACTTCGATCGGGCCCTTCGCCCCCGACGCCTCGATGACTTCGTGGGGCAGGCGCGGCTGCGCGAGAACCTCGAGATCGCGATCGGTGCCGCCCGCGCGCGGCAGGAGCCCCTCGACCACCTGCTCTTCTGCGGGCCGCCGGGCCTCGGCAAAACGACCCTCGCCTTCCTGATCGCCGCCGAGATGGGCAGCGAGATCGTCGTCAGCTCGGGCCCGGCCCTTGCCTCCCCCAAAGACCTCGCGGGAACGCTGTCCCGACTCGAGCGCGGCGACGTGCTCTTCCTCGACGAGATCCACCGCCTGCCCCGCGTGGTCGAAGAGTTCCTCTACTCGGCCATGGAAGACCAGGCCATCGACATCACGCTCGACCAGGGTCCGGCCGCGCGCACGCTCCGCATCCATCTGGCGCCCTTCACCCTGATCGGCGCGACCACGCGCGAGGGCCTGCTCGCGGCGCCGTTTCGCAGCCGCTTCGGCATCGTCGAGCGCCTCAATCCCTATCCCGTCGACGAGCTGGTCTCGATCCTCGCTCGCGCGGCGGGCCTCCTCGACTTCGCGATCGATGAGGTTGCAGCGCACGAACTCGCGCGCCGGTCCCGCGGCGTCCCCCGCGTGGCCCTCCGCCTGCAGCGCCGCGTGCGTGACCTCGCGCAAGTGCGCGGCAAGCCCAAGATCGACCTCGAGATCGCACGCGAAGGACTCGCGCGCTTGGGCATCGACGAACTCGGCCTCGAGGACATCGATCGCGCCATCCTCGTCGCGCTCGTCGATCGCAATGGCGAGCCCGTCGGCATCAAGACCCTCGCTGCCTGCATCGGCGAAGAAGAGGACACGCTCGAGAGCGTCTACGAGCCCTATCTGATGCAGCTGGGCTTCCTGTCGCGCACGCCGCGCGGCCGCGTGGCGACCGCTCGCGCCTGGGACCACCTGGGCCGGACGCTGCCAGCCCACGTCGCGCGCGACCTCGAGCGCCCGGGCCTGATGCAAGGCGAGCTGCCCTTCGGAAGCGCATGAAGCGCAAGCGTTCCTTGCCACGCTGGCTTGGCGTCGCGCTGCGGCCTGGCCGGCGGCGCCGCGTTGTCGTCTTCGTGCTCTTGGTCGCCCTCGGCCTGCTCGTGTCGCACTGCATGGGCTGGACGCGGCAGCCAGTGGCGGCCGAAACGACGATCCTTCGCGTCTTGCTAGGTCCTGTGACCAAGACCCTCGTCATCGAGGCCGAGCGCCTTCGCTGCGCCGAGGTCGCTGGCCTCGATGGCTGCACCGGTATCGAGGTCCGCACCCAGAGCAAGGGCTTGCTCTTGTTGCCGCTCGGCGGCGGCGCTGGCCGCGCCGTCGTCGTCGATGGCGGCCGGGTCGAAGTCGCTTGGCAGGGCCCAGCACGCTTGAGCTTTGCCGATGCACCGGTCGCGAAGTCCGAGCGCGAGCACTTCGGACGCCTCGTCATCAGCGCCGACAACACAGAAGACGGCGACAGCAAGTTGCGCGTCGTGCTCCACTGCGACCTCGAGGTCTACATCAGTGGCGTCGTGGCGGCCGAGATGGGCGCGTCCTTTCCGCCGGCAGCGCTCGCGGCACAAGCGATCGCGGCGCGCGGCTTCGCGCTGACGGCGCGCGCGCGGCGGAGCGCCTTGGACTTCGACGTTTTCGACGACGAGCGCGACCAGGTCTATCGCGGCGTCGACCAGGACCCGCGCCTCATCGAGGCGGTGCGCGCGACGAGCGGGCAAGTCCTCGCTTATCAAGACAGGCTCCTCCGCAGCTACTATGCGTCGACCTGCGGAGGCGCGACGCGCGATGGCCACGCGTTCTTCAAGGACGTGCCGCGCGAGCCGATGCGCGGCGTGCGTTGCGACGGCTGCCGCGATGCGCCCCTCTTTCGTTGGCGCCGCAGGATCCCGCTCGCAGCCTTCGTCGAGCGCGGCTGCAGCAAGACGGGGCGCCTCGGCTTCGACTTGCGACGAGACGCTTCTAGCGGTGATCTCTTAGCCGTCGTTGTCAGCAGCGCAGCCAAGACCCTCACGATCTCCGCGAAGGACTTGCATCGCATGCGTCCACTGCCGAGCCTGTGGATCGACGCCATGGTCCTCACGAGTGAAGGGATCGAAGTGCGCGGGCGCGGCTTCGGCCACCGCGTGGGTCTCTGCCAGTATGGCGCGCGCGGCTACGCCAAGGCCGGCTGGTCCCACACGACCATCCTCGAACACTACTTTCCGGGAGCGCGCCTCCTTCACCTGAGTGACCTCGATTGAGGGTCACGAACGACGCCGATGCACAGACCCTTCGAACTCGTCGGTGATCCGCAGCGTGCGCCGCTGTGTGGCCCGCGCCGTGGTCGCTTCCACACCCCGCACGGCAGCTTCGAAACGCCCTGCTTCGCGCCCTGCGCGACCGTCGGCGCACTCAAGGGTCTGCTACCCGAGCAAGCGCGCGCGGCCGGCGTCGAGCTCATCCTCGGCAACACGTATCACCTCGCACTGCGACCCGGCGCCGAGCGCATCGCGAGCGCCGGCGGCCTGCATCGCTTCATGGATTGGCAGGGCCCCATCCTGACCGACTCGGGCGGCTACCAGGTTTTCTCGCTCGCTGGCAAGCGACGCGTGAACGATGACGGCGTGCACTTCGCGGGTAGCGACGCTGGCGCGGCCCTAGACCTTACGCCGCGCGAAGCCCTGCGCATCCAAGCCCTGCTCGGCTCGGACATCGCGATGGTGCTCGACGAGTGCCCGCCGGCCGATGCGAGTCCTTTTGCGCTCGCGGATGCCTGCCGGCGCACGCTGCTCTGGGCCGGCCGCGCGCGCGACATCCACGAAGAGCGCGGCGGGCTCTCCTCCGGGCAGGCGCTCTTCGGCATCGTGCAAGGCGGTTCGGACAAGGCGCTGCGCGCAAGCGTCGCCGATGCCCTCGTCGCCCTCGACTTCGATGGCTACGCGGTCGGCGGCGTGTCGGTCGGCGAGACCAAAGAAGAGATGGACATCGCCATCGAGGCATCGACGCCGCGGCTGCCGCAGGATCGCATCCGCTACCTGATGGGCGTCGGCGAGCCCGACGACCTCTTCGAAGGCGTGCTGCGCGGCATCGACATGTTCGACTGCGTGACGCCGACGCGGCACGGACGCAACAACCGCGTCTACGTGCGCAGCGGCATCTACAACATGCGCAACAGCGCCTTCAGCGACGACTTCACGCCGATCGACGAAGGCTGCGGCTGCCTCTGCTGTCGGCGCTACACGCGCGCTTACGTGCGCCACCTCGCCCTCGCCCGCGAGATGAATGCTGCGATCCTGCAGTCGCTGCACAACCTGCACTTCCTCGAGGAGCTCATGGCGTCGTTGCGTGCGCGCATCGAAGCCGGGGCCGACGAAGCTTCGCTGCGCGCCTGGTTCGCCGACGAATACCCAGGCTGGCAGCAGCGGCCGCGCGCCGACCGCCCCGCATGAGCACGTCGAGCGCATGAGCGCTTCCCTACGATGACCGCGGCCTCGCATCGCTTGGGGCTCGCCTTCGCGGGCACCTTCGCCGTGCTCGGCATCACCGTGCCCTACCTCGGCCTCTGGCTCGAGGGGCGCGGCCTCAGCGAGACGCAGATCTCGCTCGTGATGACGACGACGACTTGGGTGCGAGCTGCCTACACGCCCTTCGTCGGCAACCGCGCCGATCGCAACGCGAGTCATCGCAATCTCTGCCGCGTCTACGCGTGTTTTGCGACCCTGCTGACGGCCGTGCTCTTCTTCGACCTGCGAAGCTTCGCCGGTGCGGACCTGGCCTTTGTTTTCGTGTTTGCGTTCACGTTGCTGGCGAACGTTGCCTACATGCCGGTCATCCCGCTCGTCGACGGCATCGTGCTGCGCAGCGTGCAAGAAGCGCAGGCGCGCGGTCGACGCAGCGACTACGCGGGCCTGCGCATCTGGGCGAGCTCGGCCTTCCTCGTGGTCGCGCTCGCGGCCGGCGCCTTCCTCGAAGGCAAGGATCCCGAGTACATCCTCGTGCTCTGGTGCGCGATGACCTTCGTCGCCGCGCTGTCGACCATCGTCCTCCCCCATCCGCCGAGCAGCACGGAGAAGCGCGCATCGAAGGGTGGTTTTTGGCAGCTGCTCGCGCGCCGCGAGCTCGTGCTGCTCTTCGTGGCGACCGCACTCATCCAAGGAAGCCATGGTTGCTACTACGCCTTCGGATCGATCTGGTGGGAGCGCGTCGGCCATGACCGCGACTTCATCGGCTTGCTCTGGGCCGAGGGCGTGCTCGCCGAGATCGTCTTCTTTTTCATCGCTGCGCGCTTCTTGACGCTACGGCCGAAGCTCCTCCTCTACGCGGGAGCCGCGGCCGCCATCGTGCGCTGGTCCATCCTCGCGACCTTCCATGACGCTGCCTCGCTGATCGCGGTGCAGTGGCTCCATGCGGGCTCCTTCGCCGCGACCCACTTGGCGTCGATGCGCTGGATTCAAAAGCAAGTGGCGCCCGAACGCGTCGTCACGGCTCAGACCTTGCTCGCGACCATCGGCGGCGGCCTCGGTCCGGGGCTCGCGATCGCGGTCTCGGGACCGCTCTTCCGCAGCTACGAGGCAGGCGCCTTCTGGGCCATGACAGGCTTCGCTGCGGCGGGCGCCTTGGTGGCGCTCTTCTTACCGCGGGCCGATGCCAAGCTCGGCGCGTCGCTGCGTCCTTCGACCGACGAGCGCGATGCACAGCGCGCAGACGAAGGGCAAGACCCGCTCGCAGAAGGGTGACCAAGTGCCGAGCTCAGAGCTCGCAAAGTAGCTGCCCACACTCAGCAAGAAGCCGCTGAGCATGGCCCCGTGCGTCGCAGCGATGCTGACCGGACCCGACAACACGATCACGAGAAGCAAGGGGCCGAAGGCCGCGCCGAGCGACGACCACGCGAAGAGCACGAGCTGGAAGATGCTACGGTCCTTGGTCAGCAAGACGACGGCGACCGCCCCAGCACTCATGGCCAGGATGACCAAGCGCGTACGCACGAGGACACGCCGCGGATCTTGGGGTCCGGTCGCGAGGTCGTGCGTGATCGTCGCGCCGGCGACGAGGAGCTGGCTGTCGGTCGTCGACATGACCGCCGACAAGACTGCCGCGACCATGACCCCCGAGACCACCGGAGGGAAGAGCCCGTTGGCGGCGGCCAAAAAGGCGCGTTCGCCCTCGACCTGCGGGTAGAGCACGCGCGCCGCGAGACCGAGCGCGAGCATGCCCGCGTAGACGAGGACCGCCCAGGTGATCGCGACGAAGCGTCCCGTGCGGAGTTCGCGCGCACCGAGCCGCATGGCCATGAAGCGGTTGACGACGTGTGGCTGGCCCGGGTAGCCAAGCCCGATACCGAGCAGGCCGACGATGAAGCCGCAAGCGAGCGCGAAGTCCATGTTGCCAAAGAGGCTCTGGTAGCCCGCCACGTCTACCGCGCCGACGCCAGCCACGAAGCCCTCGATCCCGAGCTCCGCGATGGCAGCGACCGGCAAGAGCACCGCCGTCGCGACCATGACGAGGCCCTGGAGCGTGTCGGTCACACTCACCGCCCAAAAGCCGCCGAGCAAGGTGTAGGCGACGACGACGGCGGCACCGAGCAAGACGCTCGTCGCATCGCCGATGTCCCAGGCCTTGAAGGTCTCGGCGAAGTTGTGTCCGGCGCCCAAGAACTGGGACGCGACGTAGGTCAACAGCGACACGAGCACGAGGATGGAGGCGACGACGCGGATCGAGCGCGCGCCGCTGCGCGTGCGCGGCCCAGCGATGACGTCGGTCACCGTCAAGGCCGCGTGCGCGTGCGCGTGCGCCCGCAACGGCCGCGCGAGCAGAAACCAATTGAGGCAGAAGCCTCCAACACAACCTGGGAAGACCCAGAGCGCCGACAGGCCCTTCGCATAAGCAAGGCCGCTGACGCCGAGCAGGGTCCAGGCCGAGGACGAACTCGCCGACGCGCTGAGCGCCGCGATGACCGGCCCCATGCGCCGCCCGGCGAGGACGAAGTCATCGCCATCGCGCGTGCGCCGCTCCGCCCACAAGCCGATCGCAAGCAAGGCGAGCTTGTAGACGACGAGCGTCGCGAGGACCGCGCCTTCGCGACTCATTGCCACGTCCGACGCAGCGCGTTCGCGGAGGCCCGGCCCACTTCGCGATCAGTCCTTGAGAATGAAGACGAGCTTCAAGGTCACGCGGAACTCGGTGATCTTGCCGTTTTCGACGATGCAGCTCTGGTCCTTGACCCAGACCGACTTGACGTCGTCGAGCGTCTTGCAGGCGCGCTGCACGCCAACCTCGACGGCTTCTTCGAAACTACGCGGCGAACTGGAGATGACTTCGGTGACCTTGGCGACGGACATGCTTGCCTCCTTGGGCTGTGGCAGGGTTTTCGGTTGTCGAAGACGCCGAGCCTAGGCACCGGCGCCAGGCGGCTCCAGGACAAGTCGAAGGAGCGTGCGCCGCGCGCAGCTCAGTTCATGCTCTTTCCGTCCCAGAGGTGCTGCGGATCGGGCACGAAGCTGACGCCCGACATTTCTTGCGTGATGGTCTCCTTCAGAAGGACGAGCCAGCCTCCAGGCACCTTCGCGCGGAAGACGCGCGGAAAGCCCGGCAGCAGTTGGCCATCGAAGTCACAGTTCAAGCTCTCGAAGTGCAGCATGCGCGCCATTCTTGCCAAGTGGCGACGCGCAAAGAAAGCAGTAGGACGACATCTCCAAGAGTCTCTCAGCGCCGCGCTTCGCCGCCCTTGCCACCATCACCAACCACAGCGGCCAAGTCGAAGCGCAGCACGGCGTCCCGCGTGCCCGCAAAGGCGAGGCCGCTCGGGACATCCAAGACGAGCGAGCAGAGCGCCTCGGCGCGCCCGCTGCCGGTAGCTGTAAACGAGCGCCGTCCCTCACGGTACCTCTCGACGCAGTGCAGTCGACCATCCCCGCCGGCGAGCACGACCTGGTCCGCGAGCACGACCATGGCGCGGAGGTCGCGCGCAATCCGGAGCCAACTGCGCAGGAGTCGCCCTTCGCTGTCGTGAACGCGGAGCGCACCATCGGCGCTGCTCGAGTAGAGCTCGCCATTCTCAGCGAAGGCCAGCGCGAGGACCGCCGCCGTATGCGAAGCGATCTCGCGACAGGTCGCTGTACCTTCGAGCGACTCGCGCGCGAAGTCATGCAGGCGCACGACCCCGTCGCGCCCGCCGGAGGCAACGAAGCGCCCCGCGGCGTCGAAAGCCACGGCAGAAGCCCCGCCGCGGTGACTCGGCAAACGACGCTCGACGCGCAAGGTACTCAGGTCCTCGGCGCAACGCACGAGGACGACGGAGCCATCGGCGCTCGCGACCGCGAGCAAGTCACGGTGGCGCGCGAGCGCGACCACGACGTCGTCGGCGACCTCGAGGCTCGTGATGCAGCGCCCCTTCGCGTCAACCGCGTGGACGACGCCGCGCTTGCCGGCTTCACCGCCAGCGAAGAGATAGCCCGCGCTGTGCGCGACGCCGGCGAAGCAGCGCGTCGGCAGGTCGAAGCGGTCGACGAGCGCCCCGCTCGCAGCGTCGAAGCGCTCCACGCCTCGGGCCGAGCATTCGATGCGGGTTGGACCAGTCTTCGGCGCTTCCAGCAAGATCGCCGTCACGAGGCCCCGCGGCGCTGCCCGGTCAGCCTGAGCGCAGAGCGAGCCCGAAGCCCCGAGCACGAGCACCCAAGTGCAGGCGAAGGCAAGTCGATGCAGCACGCGTCGCGACCTCCTCATGACGGCAGCAAGAGCTCGCGGATGGGCGCAACCCCGTCTTCGACGAGGCGGTGCGGCCGCCCGTCGGGCGAACGTAGAACCATGTCGAGCGGCAGCCCGACCAAGGTCGCGAGCGTCGCGTGGAACTCCGCGGGCGAAACAGGTCGCTCGATCGGCTCTTCGCCGCGCGGGTCGCTCGTGCCGACGACGACACCGCGACGCAGGCCCGCACCAAAGAAGAGCGAGCTGTGCACCCTGGGCCAGTGATCCCGCCCACCTGCCGGATTGAGGCGCGGCGTGCGCCCGAACTCGCTGACGAGGACGACCGAGACGCGGTCTGCGAGCCCGCGCTCGTCGAGGTCTTCGATGAGCGCCGAAAACGCGAGGTCGAGACCCGGCAGCTTGCCCGGGAAGCCGTCGGTCATGCGGTGCGCGATCTGCGCATGCATGTCCCAGCCGCGGTCGCGCACGACCACGACTCGGGTGCCGCGCTCGACGAGGCGGCGCGCCAAGAGGCACGCGCGACCGAGCTCGTGCTTGCCGTAGCGCTCGCGCGTCGCGACGCGCTCTTCGTCCAC
>CALLZN010000274.1 GCA_937858895.1 uncultured bacterium
CCGACGTCCTCGGACCGTAGGCCAGCGCCATCGATGCGTGAGAGTGAGCGCTTCTCCTCGAGCGCGAGGACCCGGGCCCAGCCGTTACCGCTCGTGTCGTCTGGCTTGGGCAGGCGCGTGAGGATGCTGGCGATCTCGTAGACCTTGCGCGAAGGGATGCGGTCTCGCAGCAGCTTGGTCGCCTCGTTCAGCGCGCGAACTGGGTGGGTGTGCCACTGCGCGCGCCACGTGCGCGTTCCGCCGGAGCGTTTGTCGACAAACACCGCGAGCGCGTTGCGATCGCGCTTCGCCTCGCGTTCGGCCTGACGTCCGAGCGTGAGCAGGTCACCCATGCTCTCCATGACGTGGCCGATTCCGAGGCCCGCCGACAAGGTCGGGCGCTTGTCGGCGGCGAGCGAGGCGCAGGCGGTCGCCATCGCGCTCTCGAAGGCCGTGCGCAGCGCGTCGGCGCAGGCGAGCGCCTCAGGAAGCGACACGAAGGCGAGCACATCGTCACCGCCCGCGTAGACGAGCGCGCCGCGATGCTGCTGTTCGACGACGTAGCGAGCACCGTCGGCGAAGCCCGCGAGCGCCTTCGAGAACGCGCGGTGCGCGTCTGCAGAGCCGAGGTTGTCGATCGCGCGCCCCATGCGGTCGCCGTCTGCAACGAGGCAGGCGATGTAGGGATACGGCTCGTCGAGCTTTCGGAAGAGCGGTCTGACGTGCTGACGGCCCCACGCCTCCGGGTCACCCTGAAGCCCCTGCTCCTCGAAGACGGATCGCCAACGGCTCTGGAGCAACACACTGCCATCGAAGGCGAAGGGCGACACGCACGGAAGGTCGGCGCGCGCGACCCGCGACACGTCTACTGTGCCGCAAGCCGACTTCAAGGCATCGAGCTCGGCCCTTGCCACCTGGCCTGCGCGTGCAAGCCACGCTGCTAGCGCGACGTTGACCACCGGAACAAACTGGTCGGGCTCGCCACCGGCGCGCTTTACCAGACCCACGGCGTCGAGCTGCTCGCCGTCGACGATGCGGTAGCGCCGAACCTTGTCGCTCGCGCGCTGCCTAGGAGGCAAGAGCACCGACTCCCTCGCGCCGTCGAGGCTCGACTTCGGCACGTTGCCGCGCCCCTGCGTCCACGGGTCGAAGTCGCGCAGTACCTTGCGACCAGCGATGGCCTGTTCGAGCTGACGGCGCGTCTCTCCGTAGTCGCCGAGCGGCAGCCAACTCGCGGTGAACTCGAGGAAGCTGTCGATCTGCTCGTTCCACACCCCGCCGATGTTCTGCGCGAGGAGCCCCGCGCACTTCGTCCTCACGGGGGCTGCAACCTCGTTGCGCCAGTAGTCCGCGACGGCTTTGCGCACGGCCTTCGCGAGCTGCTGCGGGTCAGTGCCCTCGGGCACCTCGGCAAGCAGCTTGTTCGCGATGTTCTGCGGCGGCGTGTTATCCGGGCGCAGCGGCGCGAGACACCCGACGAGCTGTAGGTCACCGGTTTGGAGAGAGGGGAAGACGAGCTTAGCGCCTCCATCAAGGAGCGCGCGCACAGCGGCGCGCCCCAGCTCCGAGAGCAGGTGGCTGCCGTACCAGAGATCGCGTGTTCGTCGCGCCTGCGAGATGAAGTCCTGCACCGGGCCGAGCGTGACGAGGAGCAGATGCGCGGTCATGGGGCCACCACCGTTGTCTGGTACTTGGTTTGGAGCCAATCGAGGAACGCCTGGCGAAGGCTGGTCTTGTTCGCGAGCGCGGAGAAGTGCGCGTTGTCGCCAGCGGCGACGAGGCGATCGAAGGGCGCTTGCGAGTTGTTGACGTTGCGGAGGACGACTTGCCCGTTCGCCGGATGCGCGCGATTCAGCCAAAGCGCGCACGGCGCGAATGTCCCGTCGGCAAGCGGCAGCGCCTTCACGATAAGCGGGCTCGCGAGGCGATCGTGCTCGACGTTGCCCGCACGCCAGCGCAGTTCGAAGCCCTCGGGCTCGGTGCCGTAGTTGGGATGGTTCTGAGGAAGCTCCTTCCAGCACTTCTCGTCGGGTTTGCCGTTCTGCTTTTTGCGCGTCGGATGTTCTTCGCGACTCCTGCTCTGGAACTGCCCGATGATCGGCAACCCGTATCCCGCGCGCGGCCACGCAGGCGTTTGGTTGTGCCTCGGCGTGTGAGCCCAACGAAGCCCTCGCTGCGGCGTAGCGAGCTGTCGAATCTTGTCGCCTTCGGGCCAGTTCGAGATCGACGGACGCTGGGCATTGCCGTTCGGGCCGGGCTCTCGGGCCCGCTCGCCTGCAGAACCACCAACGCCCTGGCGGAAACCCTTCAACCAATCGAGCGCCATCGTCCACGCGCTCTGCGCGTCGGCACATTTCGTCCCGACGTGGATGGACGCGCCGCCGAGCCACGGCACATCTCCTGGCGTCGTGGAGGGTGCTGCGAAGATGTCGACACCGAACTGGCTCGTGAGCGCCTCGCGCGTCCCGGCAGACGGCAGCCACGAGCGTGCGTTCTCCTGCACCTTGAGGCTCCCGAGCCCGCGTCGCGTACGCCCTCCGTAGCCTCCGAAGAGAATCCACGCGCGCAGAGCGTTCTTGACCTCGGCCTCATGGACAGCGGGCACCTTCAGCGTGAGGTGGAACTGCGTGCCCGGTTGGCGACGAGGTGCCGTCGGCGTGTTCGTCTTCGTCTCCGCGCGCGCCGGCCACAGCGCGTAGGCGCCGGGCGTGGCCGGCTGGCCTTGGCCTGCGAACAGGCGGATCTCACTGCCGTCCATGCTCCCTTCGCGCTCGACGCTGACGCAGATCTCCACCGCCGAGCGCCCGCCATCATCGGTCGCCGCGCGACCCCACAGGGCGCTCTCGCGCTGGTACAACGCATCAGCGTTCGCGTATTGCGCGGCGTACAGGGCCCGCCACCAGAAGCGCAGGTGCCCGCGCACCGAGGGCGCCCGAATCACATCGACGTCGTCGATGGCGCGGGTCTGGTAGCTGCCGCCAAGTATCGGCGTTATGACCTCCAAGCGCACGCGGATTTCGACTAGATCGGGGCCGCTCCGTCCAGCACGTCGCTGCGCGGTGGGTAGATCCTGATACGTTGGCGCTTTTTGCAGCCGATAGCCTGAAGACTGTTGGCTCATGATTCCTTTACAGTTACCGAATCTAAAATTGTAAGCGTCATCAGCGATTCTCCTCTTGTGCAAACGTCACTACCTTGTTCTTGCCGGACAGATCGAGCTCAAATACGAACCGGCGCATCAGCAGCTGCAGGTCGGCGCCGGCGAGCGCGGCGCGCGCCAGCATCGGCGGCAACGGCTGTCCCCAGACTGCGTAGCGAACCTTGCGCGTCTCGTACTGGTCGGGCCGCGCGTGCTCGAGCCCAATCGCCGCGAGGATCTCCACAACAGGCGAGGCGGCGATGCCTACGATCGTCCCATTCTTCTTCTGCTCGTCCGGCGAGAAGCCCGCGTCGATTGGGGTCCACGCACCGCGCGGATCGAAGTTGAAGCTGCCGCCCATTGGCGTGACCACGTCGAAGGGCGCCTGCAGCAGCGCCCCTCTTTGCTCCTGCCAAAGCTGCTGCAGGCCTCGGTTCTTGAGGTCACCGATCGATTGACTCTTCTTCGGTTTCGCGCGCACGCCCTGAAGCATCTGGGTCGCGATTCGGTTCGCCGATCGATTGCCCGAGTAGAGCTTGAAGTCATTCCTTGACGAGCCGTCGGCCCAATGACTGACGCTGAGGCAACGCCCGTCGTCCACGAGCTGGATGGGAAGGGCGTTGCGGTAGCCTTCACCTGAAGGGAACGCTGGTGTCGGGACGCGCCCTTGCACCTCGCCCGGATCGTCGTTGTCGGACTCATCACCGTCTTCAGGTTCGCTGGGCGAGGCTTCTTCCTGCTCGTTGTCGCCGTCGTCGGCAGCACCGCCTTCGACGTAGCCGCCGGGCGTTAGCTCGACAACCTTCGCCTTCGACAAGAACTCAAGGACGACCACGAACGGGTTCTTGTCACCGTCAGCGCGGAGCACGAACGTCGCTTGTGCTTCACTCCAGTCAAAGTGAGCCTCGACGCCGCCGAGCAGCACCTCTGCCGCCTCGAGGAAACCCATGCAGGCTAGCACCTGGCCTGGGCTCTTGAGGTCGACAGGGATGGATGAAGTCGTTTGCGTCACCACGGCTGCTCCTTCTGCGCTGCCGCTGCCTGCTGGTTGCGGCGCGATGCGGTCTGGTCTGCCGAGCGGAGCAGCGCCTCCCACCATGCGAGCCCCCACGGTCCCCAACGCCTCGAGAGCCTAGCGAAACGAAGCGCGACCTCGCGAGCGCGCTCATCGATGATGGACGGCGGGGCATCGTCGCAACCGCTGGTGCCGATCGCCGGTCGCGCGAAGCCGTGGTGCGCCGCTATGAGGTGGAGAACGAAGTCCTTGTCGTCCGATGAGAGCTTCTTGAAGTCCTCATGGGCCTCGACGTAGGGCAACGACCCCAGCTCGTGTCGGTAACCATCGAGGATGTCGAAGTCGATGGGCCCCTTCGTCTTTGCGTAAGGGCGACCGTCGATCGGAGCCTTGAAGGCGCGCTGCCAGCGCGCGGCGCGCTTGCCTTCGTCGTGGAGGCGAGCGGCCAAGGCGAGGAGGTCCACGCGCGCTTGTTCGATGCCCAGCCGTCGTCCGATCGGGTTTGCGCAGTCTGCTGCCCATGACTGGTGTTCGTCGAGCTGCTGTGGACGGTCTGCTTCGCCGCGCTCCTCTTCTGTCGCACCATCGCCTACCCAACCATCGACCACCAGTGCGGTCGCGGGCTCGCCGTTCATTACGCTCGTCACGAACAGATGGCGCCGAACCCAACCGGTGCCGGGCGCTGAACGCCACGCTGCGTCGTCCGCTTCGCTGGCTCCCACGGCACGGATGCGAAAACCGGTCACGGGAACGCCTGGAGCGTCCGGGCGAGCAAGCCAGGTGGAGACCGCGTCTGCGGCATCCGCCAACTTCGCCTTGTCGTCCAAGAGTCCATTGGTGAGACCGCCGAGACGCGAGTCGACGATGAGTGTTGTCCCTGCCAACAATGCCTCGAGCTGCTTCGAGGCTTGCTCGCGGTGCTTCTTGGCCTCCTTGCTCTCTTTCCGACCCTTACTCTTTGCGGCAGCCAGTTGCTCGAGGGTTTGCCATCCTCTCACCTCACCGCGCGCTCCGAGCGTGATTGCGACGACGTGCTTCGAATTCAGTAAGGCCTCTGCATCAGTCGCCCCGCACAGCGCATCTGCGCGCTCGAGGAGCCAATCGAGCACGAGGTGCGTTTCGGTTTGGAGCTGCTCGCTCGTGTGAGGTGGGGCAGCCTCGAAGAAGCGCTTCGCAGCCTTTGCATTGAAGGGTTCATCCGCGCGCACAGGGAGATGTCGTCGCCAGACTATCGTCGTCTGTGGCGGATCGTTCGGCCGAAAGCCTCGCAGCCACGGGTCGACGTCGGGGCGCCCCGGATGCTCTTCGAGCGAGGTCATCGACCAAGCATCGATCAGTGGGCGCGTCAACTCGGGCCGAAGGGACTCGATAGTGGTCGCGTCACGGAGGAAATCGGCGAGGTCCTGGCGCGCGCGCAAGTTCATCAGGGCGGCGGGGCTCAGGCTGCCGCCGTCCGCGAGCACAGCATCGAGCAACTTCCGTAGGGCGCGGTACTTCGCTACCTCCGCTTCATGCCGGGCCACGATCTTCGCGTCGGAGTCCTTGAAGGCTTTGATCTGGTCGTCGCACTTCTTGAGGGCGTTCTTCAATGGCTCAAGGGAGTTCGCCATCGCACCCTTGAGCCGTTCCTTCTCTACCTTTTTAGCGTTCTTCAGATTCTGGTTGGCCTCTGTCTTGGCCTGGCGGAGGCGCTCTTCTTCCGACGTGTGCGCGTCTCTTTGGGACGCACCCACTCTCCCCTTTGGAATTGCTTTCTTCGAGTTCTTGACCTGAGCGAGGTTGGCTTCGAGCTCGTTCACTAGTTCGCGCAGTGCGCGGACAGCCTCCGCTTCAGGCTGTTCGGCCTTCTTTAGCTGCTCAAGCTTGGCTCGAAGCACGGGGTGTTCCTTGAAGGCCTGCGTTGCCGCATCGCGCTTCGCCAGCTTTTCAGCGAGCTTCGCAGTCGCCGGTGCGGGCTCGCCTTCGACTACAACGACAACTTTCGCATCGCGATCGTCTCCACCACGCCGGTTCACTCGACCGAGGCGCTGCACCATCCGCTCCCACGCAACGAGGTCGCAGACCATGTGGTCGGCGTCCATGTCCACGCCGACCTCACCTGCGCTAGTCGCGACGAGAAACGTCGGCCCCTGGGAGACGGCACGCGTACCGTCAGTTCGTTCTACGAAGCCGTGTTCGACCAACCACGCGGCCACCTTGGTGCGCTCGAGCACGCGGCGCGCGCCCACCAATAGTTCGATCGTCGCCGTCGCCGTCTTCGCTAGATCGCGCAGCTCGTCTGCAACCGCCGTCGCGTCCTCACGCTTGTTGCAGAACACAAGGCACCGGACCTTCTCCAACCCTCGCGCAGACAGCTCCCACGCCTTGTGAGCGAGAACGGCAGCTAGCTTGGGTCCCTTGTCCTTCTTGCTCGCGTCGTCGTTCTCGCTCGCGTCGTCCGCCGCCTTGCTGTCATCGGCGGAAGGAGCGTCCCTCGGGGCAGCAAGCTCCACGATGTTCAGCGTCTTCTTCGCGTTCAATCGCCTGGCGACGACTTCGCACCGCCTATCTTCATCGGTAAGCGTGAGCGTTGGGGCGGCAGTGGTCGCATGGCGCCCCGTCGCCGACAGCGATAGCAGCTTGAGCGGAGGCACCAGCGCGCGAAGGGCAGCGTCCGCGGGCCCGAAAGAATCAGCACCGTTCTCAACCTGCCTGAGGAGATCCTCGAACGCGGGGACCAAGTGGGCCTCGTCGAGAACGACAAGCGTGTCCGCGCCGAGAAGCCCTGCATGGTAGGGACGCATCTTCGAGGAGACGCCGTAGCCCGAGAAGAGGAGCCGCGAGCCCACCATGTCGACAGTGCCGACGACGATCGCGGGCGACGATGGATCCTCGAGCCACGCGCGGTTGTCGACGTGCTGGCCACGCAACGTCGAGATAGGCAGAGGGCGCTCGTGAAGATCGAGGGCGTCTGCGACACCTCGCTCTTTCGCCACCCACGCGCAGAGTGATTCGGCGACCTCGGTCGCTTGATCGACAACGGCGCGACGATCGACGACGTATACGAGTCGTCGAGGCAGCGAAGCTCCGAGCACTCGCGCGACGAGCCACACAGCCATGACGGCGGTCTTTCCGAGACCCGTAGGGATATCGAGCGACGAGGGGACTTCGCCACCGCAGAAGCGTCGAAGTAGCTCGAGTTGCCAGGGAAACGGCTCGTCGGTCGGGGGTAGACAAAGCGCCGATCGAAGGAGGTCGAGATGTTGTTTGGACGCTGAGGCCTGACTGCTCGCTTCTGTCGTCAACCGATCCCCCGAATGGACAAGACCTAACAGCTCGGAATGATCAATTCTTGCTGCGCGACACTGCTATGTGCAAGAGAATCCCATGCCAATCCGTTTACAGGTCGATTGTCAAACACGAAGAGGTAACTGTTGACGGGATTGGCGCGTAGAGGACTCGCGCGCATGCCGCGAATCGGCGCACCTATGACAGGTGTAGCGCAACGATTCCGAGCACAGGACTCGAGGTGCGCGGACCGCTCTGCTCAGGCTAGGGCTGCGCTCGTGACTTCGGTCTGGAATTGTTCCTCGCGACAGAATCGCCTAGGCAGTGAGTGCTCGAGATCGAAGGAGCAGCCTGACGAGCGACGGCCTAGCGCTATCGTAAGTGCACTATGTGCAGCCACCGCTCGGTCATCCTCGCTCTGCTCGCCCTCGCGAACCTCGGTGCATCGCAGACTCAGCCGCCGGGGCAACTCGCAGCTGCCGTCCGGGACGTTTCTGTCGGCCCCTACCACGAAGACAGCGGCCACGTCCTCAACCGCGTCTTCCGCGCCATCCAGGTCGCCACCGTCACGCCAGTCCGCGTCGGGCTCGCGCTGCGCGACGAGCACACGGCGCCAGCCGAGTTCTTCGTCGACGGCTGGGTGCACGAGACACGCGAGGGGCGCGAAAGCGACCGTGCTTCGTACGGCGGCGATGAGCGGCAGCTCGTGCGCGAGGGCTTCGATGAGGACGAAGCCCAGCAGCTCGTCGACGACCTCGCCGCCCTCGGAGAGAGCGAGCGAGCCTACCTGCACGCGCGGCCGGCGCTCGCGATTTACTTTCAGTATGACTTGTTGCGCATGGCGCAGCGCCTCGGCGACACCAAGAAGAACCCCAAGCTCATCGAGCACCTCGTCAAGGCGGCGCGCTGGGCCGCGCTGCCGGCGGCGGCCTTCGCGGCACGCAAAGTTGCGACGCTCACAACGATCCTGGCAGCCACCAATCAGAGCAGCGACAACGAGGCCTGGCGCGTTGGCGATGCGGCGCGCTTCGTCGAGGTGGAGCGTAAGTCGACCCGCCTCTTCGACGCGTCGCGCACCTTGCTCTGGGCGCGCGTCTGGCTCGCCCACCCGCGGGGTGGCGAGGCCTTGGGCACCTTCGTTTCGGCGGCACGCGAGGGTAAGCGAGTCGAAGTGCCGCTCGGCTTCGAGGCCGTCCTCGCACAAGGCATCGTCGCGATCGATGAGCTCGGGCAGCCGCGTGCGACCGACGTCGTCATCGATGTGCGCCATCAGCGCCTCGCGAACCGGGATGCGCTTCACGTCGACAACAAAACGACCTCGCACGACGGCGTCGACTTCCGCGTGTTCTTTCTCGAGAGAAACGCGCTCCGCCTCGGTGACACGAGCGCATTCAAGGAAGTCGCGCTCGACAGCGCCGCGGTCTTCCGCGACTACGGCTCGCTCAAGAAGACCAGTTATCGCGCCCAATGCACGCTTTGCCACCGGAACACGGACACGCCCGAACCGCAGCTCGGCGGCTTTCCCCTGCTCCGTGCGCACGCGCTGCCACGTTTGCTCGACGAGGACGCGCAGTCGGTTCGAACACGGCTCGACCTCGCCGAAGAGCAAGTCAAGAAGCTCCTGCAAACACTGAGCACTCACGCATCCAAATAGCCAGCGGGATCGTTTCTCTGTAACAGCGAGCGTGGCGCGACGCTCATTCTGGCAAGCCGCATGGGACTCAGCGCAACCACGATCGAAGACCTGCTCGTCGCCTGCCTCGATTCCGAGCAGCCAGCGGTGACGCTCGAAGAACTCTGCCAGAGGCACGGCGACCTCGCGCCGAGCTTGCGCGACCTCTTCGAGCGTGTCGTTGGGCGCGGCATCTTCCTCGACGTCCACGCCGATGCCGACGCCGGCAGTTCCAGCGATGCGAGCGCCGGCCCCACCCGCATCGGACGCTTCGAGATCCTCGAACGCCTTGGCCTCGGCGGTATGGGCATCGTCTACCGCGCGCGCGAAGACAAACCCGGTCGCGAAGTTGCGCTCAAAGTCATCCGCCCCGAACTGACCTTCTACGAAGGCGGGCGCCTGCGCTTCCAACGCGAGATCGAGGCCGTCGCCAAGCTCTCGCACCCGGCCATCTTGCCCATCCACGCGGTCGGCATCGATGACGGCACGCCTTGGTTCTCGATGCCGGTCGTGCGCGGTTGCAGCCTCGCCGATGTCCTCGACACCTGCCGTGACAGCGAAGCACCGACGGGCCAGCACTTCGTGGACGCCGTGCGCGCGCGCGCGAAGACGACGGAAGCCATCGAGGCAGGCTCGGTCGCCTCGGTGCTCGCGCGCGGGTCCTGGATCGACGCCGTCCTCCACGTCCTGCGCGACATCGCGAGCGCGCTCGCCCACGCGCCCCGCCATGGCGTCCTGCACCGCGACGTCAAGCCATCGAACATCCTCGTCACGGCCGGCGGCCAGGGCTACCTCGTCGACTTCGGCCTGGCGCTCGCGAGCGACGATGTCCGCCTCACGCGCTCGGGTGCTGAGCTCGGCTCTTTGCCCTACGCCCCGCCCGAGCAAGTGCGAGGCGAACGCGACAAGATCGACGCACGCGCCGACGAGTACGGCTTCGGCATCACGCTCTACGAGGCCTTGACCTTCTGCTGCCCCTACCTCGCCGAGAGCGCCGAAGAAACGCGCCGGCGCGTCCTCGAGGCCAAGGCAGCGGCGCCTCGCTCGCTGGCGCCGAAGATCGAACGCGACCTCGAGGTCCTCTGCCTGAAGGCCATGGCGCCCGAAGTCGAGGAGCGCTACGCGAGCATGGCCGACCTGCTCGCGGACATCGATCGCTACCGCGCGCGACAGCCGATCGCGGCTCGACCGCCGAGCGTCGTCCTGCGCTTGCGCCGCTGGCAGCAGCGCCACCCGCTCGTCATGGTCGCGGCCGCCTTGCTCGCCTTCACGAGCGCTGCCTTCGGCTTGGTTCTGTGGCGACAGGAGCGCGCAGCGCGCATCGAGTCCGAACGCTTGAATGCCGAAGTCAACGAGTCGCTCTATGTCGCACAGTTGGCGCTGGCGGCGCGCCACTCGGTAGGACAGGGTCACGCCCAAGCGCGCAGCGTCCTCGCTGCTTGCGAAGCGCGCTATCGCGACTGGGCTTGGCGCCAACTCTCGCTCACCTGCGACGCGACCCTCCGGCACGTGGCGAGCATCGACGCGACGCCGCACGTGATGGCGCTGAGCAGCGACGAGCGCGTCGTCGTCTGCGGCAGCGATGCCGGCGTCGACGTCATCGACCTCGAATCGGGTGCTAAGCGCTGGCGCTTTGCGACCGAAGGCCTCGTCGACGGCGTCGCGATCGACGCGAGCACGCAGCGCGTCGCCGCGAGCTCTGCCGATGGCTGGCTGCGCGTCTTCGATCTTGCGACGGGTCAGCTGTCCTGGAGCGCGCAGCTTCGATGTTCGACTCCGCGCTTCTTGGCCGACGGGCGCCTCGTCGCGATGCGCGAGAACGGGATCCTCCAGAGCTGGGACGCAGCGAGCGGCGCCGTTCTCGCATCGTCCAAGGTCTTCGACGGCGGGATCGCCCTGCTCGAGGCCATGGCAGAACCCGCCATGCTCGCCGCCGCTTGCGGGCAGCGCCTCGTCGTCTTCGACCTCACTGCGGAGAGCTTCGATGCGCCGGGGGCGCGGCGCTTCGACGTCGCGGCGGCGTTCTCGAGCCCAGCGTGCATGTGCTTCTCGCCCGACGGCAGTACTGTCCTCTTGGAGAGCATGGACCTCATGCGGGGCAAGGTGATGCTCGAGGCCTTCGATGCACGCAGCGGCGAACGCCGCTTCGCGCGCCCGGTCGCAAACGGCGCCAAGTTCGCGGTCGCGCGCGATGGCCAAACGCTCGCCATCGAGCTGCTGGTGCTGCAGAAGCTCACGGACGGGACGACTCTGCGCACGCTGAGCGGGACCGAAGGCGTCCTGCGTGGCATCGCGTTTCTTGATGGCGACAAGCGCTTGTTGACCCTCGACGGTCGCGGCGACCTGCGCATCTTTTCGACCGAGCGCTCGCCCGAGCAAACGAGCTTCGAAGCGATGGCAGCTGCGATCTGCGCGGTCGCGACCACGAAGGGCGGCCAACACGCAGCCGTCGCTGACACGAGCGGCCATGTCGCTGTCTTGGACATCACGGGCGGGAAACGGGTCGCGAGGCGGCGCTTGCATCAGCAGCGCATCCAGCACCTCTCGGAGAGCACACACGTGACGAACGACGGCAGAGGTGCGGTGCTGAGCGTCGCGCGCGATGGCACTGCGTTGCTGTCGAGACTCGACGACCTCGAGACGCTGCGGGCCTTCGACGCCATGGACGGTGACCTGAGGGATGGCGATGCGGAAGTCGCCGCGGCGACATCGCATGGTGAGACGCTCTGCTGCGCCATCGCCCGCGGCGGGAAGACAATCGTGCGCTTCCTCGCCGTCGGAGCACGTGATGCCAGCAGCGAAGTCGGCCGCATCGAGGTCGATGCCCCGGTTCGCGGCATCGCCCTCGACCCTTCGGGTCGGCGCTTGGTGCTCGGCTGTGCGGAAGGGCGTTTGCTCTTTTTCGATGTCGACGCCGCGACGGGCAACGACACGCCTGCGCGCACCGAGCCTCGCTTCGTGATCCAGCAAGTCCAGCGGGTGCAACTCCAAGACGAGAAGGGCAAGCCGGAGAGCGGCGACGTCAAGACCCTGCGCTTCTCGCCTGACGGGCGCTTGCTACTCGCGTGCGCGACGAGCCCGGTCATCCATGCGGTCGACACGACGACGTTCGCAACGAAGCGACGCTGGTCCGAGGCGCAACGCGCGATCACGGCCTTCGACTTCGAGGCGCGGGGACAGCGCTTCTTCGCGACGGGCTACGACGGCACGGTCTTCTACTTCGACCTAGAGCGCACGGCGAGCATCTATGCAAAGCGCGTCAGCCGTGTCATGACGCTGGCCCTCGCTTATTGCCCGGGTAGCGACTCTGTCCTCGTCGGCGGCATCGACCGCGTGCCGCTCGTGCTGCACGGGAAGGCCCCCCCGCCTTGGTTGCGCTAGCGCAACCGTGGTCGCGCTAGCGCTCAGAGCTCCGACGCGAGCAAGAGCTCCAAGCGCACCGCCGCGCGGTGCAGCATCGTCCGCACAGCCGACTCGGTCTTTCCCATGCGTTCGCCGATCTCGCGGCGGCTCATGCCGAGGTAGCGCGCATACGTCAGGACTTCGCGAAGCTCATGCGGCAGGTGGTCGAGGGCCTTCTCGAGACGCTCGATGTCCTCCTTCTGCATCGCACGCTGGTCCGGCGCGCTGAAGCGCTTGTAGCCCGTCGCGAGCAAGTCCTGCTCCTCGATCGCGACCTCGCGCGCGCCGGCGCGCTTCTGCCGTGCGTAGAAGCGGCCACGGTCGGCGAGCTTGCGCTCGGCAGCCAGAAAGAGCCAGCGGCGGAAGGACTGCTCACCGCGGTATTCGAAGTCGCCGATGTCGGCCAGCACTTCACGGCAGACCGACTGCACGAGGTCCGAGGTCGACTCGCGCAGCTTGAGCTCGGGGCTCATGCGGATGCGCAAGAAGGCGTAGATGTCCGGCAGGTGCTTGGAGAGAAGCGCGCCAACGGCCGCCGCTTCGCCACTGCGGCTGCGGCGCACCAGGCTTTCGTCGCTGTCTACGTCTGCGTGTTCGGCCACTGCAAAGGAGTATAGGCAGAGCGAGCGCAGACGAGAACGATCAAGCGGCTTGGCTCCGTCGTTGCCCGAAGCGCTGCAAGACCCACATCATCGGGCACCAGTTGCTGAAGGCTGACTGCAAGAGGTTGAGGCCGACGAAGGCGGTGAACCAGAGCCACGTCGGCCGCGAGAGGTCGATGCCTTCGGTCAAGGCAACGAGGACGACGGAGACCAAGATGACGAAGCCGGCGATGCCGCGGAGTGTGCGTTCCATGGCGGCCAGAGAGGCGCTGGGCGCGACGATGGTTCCCGCGGCTTCGCGCGCTGGCCTTCATCCTCATGCGCCAAACTGACGCTCGAAGTCGGCGACGATGGAGCGCCGCCGCTCTTCTGACAAGGCTGTGTCGAGCCGCGGAAACAACTGCTGCTCTTCGCGCGCGAAGTGGTGCTCGAGCAAGTGCTCCAAGCGGCCGGTGGCGTCCAGCAAGAGCAAACGCAATGGCGAAGCGAGCGTCGTCGCGCCCGCGTCGAGGCGTGAGCTTAGCTCACCTAGGCTCGCTTCGATCTTTGTGTGCTCGGCGAGAACCGCGGCCCGGGTGACGGCGTCGAGGTCGGCGATTTCGGGAAGGTGCGCGAAGAGCTGCGCTTCTTCGAAGTGGGCATGGTCCCGCAGGCGCTGACTGAGGCACAGCAAGCCATGCGCGGCCGCCACGACTTCGTTCTCGAGGAGAGCGAGGCGTATACTTGCGACCGCTGCGAGCAAGGCCTCGTGCTCGCGACCGAGGACCTGCGCAAGGCTCGCGGTCCGCGGCGGCGGCGCTGACAGCGCGACCAGGAGCTCCGCGCGCACGACCTCGGCTGCTAGGCGGTCATCGGGCAGTAGCCCATGCACCAGGCACAAGTCGTTGAGACGATTGTGCATTGCAAGTCGTTCCAGGGCGGGGCTGCCGCGCAGCTCGGCCGCGTAGCGGCGCCGTGCTTCACCGTCTTCGAGGCCGCGCGCGCGGGCCCGCCGCCACGAAGCCGTCGGCAAGATGCGCTTCGGCCACGTGAGCTCGGCAAGCAGCGCGAGCTGCGCCGCGCTCACGGCATCGCTCGGCCAGTCCGTCGCGATGAGGACGAGCCTGCTACCACGCGCGGACGCGGCGTCGGCGATCGAGCAGATCTGGATCATCACGGCCTCGGTATGGCCGGCGAGGCAACGTGGTGCAAGCTTGTCACGAGAGCCCGGCGGAACACGAGGGCGCGAATCGAGCGGCGCGGACAGAATCCGAGCATGGTCAAGTTCTCTCTCAGCATGTGCACAGCGCTGACCGCGCTCGCCAGCGTCGCTTCCGCTCAGGCTCCCCTTTGCTATGACTTCACGTCTGTCGATGCGCGCATGACGCGCATTGTCACGACGCAGTCGCTGAGCGGCGCATCCCTGAGCCTCTCGCGGCCCGACCGCCTCCTGCATCGCAAGACCTACGGCAGCTACACGGGCTCCGAGATCGTGCAGATCGCCTCGGCGTCCAAGTGGATCACCGGCGTCCTCGTGATGTCGCAGGTCGATGACCAGAAGATCCAACTCGACGACCCGCTGTCGAAGTGGTTCGGTCCCAATCTTCCAGGACTCATGGGCCAAGCCACGATTCGGCAGTGCATGTGTCACTGCGCGGGCTTCGCTGCCCAACATGATGCGCTTGGTGACCTGACGTTGACGCTCGAGCAGGCCGTCAACCGTATTCTCGCGACGCCCCTACGCCAAAGTCCGGGCGCGAACTTCGTTTACGGTGGCGTGTCCATGCACATTGTTGGGCGCATCCTCGAAATCGCCAGCGGCAAGGACCTCTATGTGTTGTTGCAAGAGCGCATTCTGAATCCGCTCGGCATGCGCTCGGTGGATTACAACGGCTTCGGCGTTACGAAGAACTATCGCAGCGCCGGTGGCATGCGCTGCTCGCTCGACGACTACATGAAGCTCTTGGTCATGCTCATGAACGAGGGGGTTTACGGCACGCAGCGAGTCCTCAGCGCCGCCGCAGTGCGTGAAATGTTCAAGGACCAAACTGCTGGCGCGCGCATCGTCTTTACGCCGCAGCCCGACGATCGCCGCTACGGCGTCGGCATCTGGCGCGACCGCGTAGCTGCGTCGGGCAGCATCCTGCAAGCGAGTTCGCAAGGCGCCTCCGGTTGC
>CALLZN010000275.1 GCA_937858895.1 uncultured bacterium
CTCACTCAGTCCGCCGCAGAGGCTGCATGAGCGCTCAGGAATGCAACATCAGGGTGTACTCATGATGCGCCTCGGGCTCTTTGGCCACCACGACGAGTATGTCGCCGAAGATTGGCAAGACGTGCCGCGCGAGCGCCGTGAGCGCACCTTGCTCGTGCTCATCGTCAATTATTGCAGCATGTTGCTCTGGTTCGCGATCCTCTATGCGGTCTTGCGTTCCTTCGATCCGCTGGCATTCCTCGTCGACGTGCATGCACGAGGCGACATCGCGTTCAATGCGTTCTTGCTCAGCTTCACGACGCAGACAACCGTGGGCTATGGCACGGTCGCGCCCGGCACGTGGCTCTGCTCGGCGATCTGCATGACCCAGGCGCTTTATGGTGTGCTTTACATCGCGCTCGCGATCGCCAATGCGTTGTCGATCTTGAACAGCGGTGAGCGGCAGCGCTGAGCAGCAGCGCTCGATCGCAACGCGCGATTCGGACACTCCGTGCCCGTGGTGCTAAGCTCTGCGGCGTTCTCTCGTCACCAGCGGGCCGAACCGGCCCGAAGGAGCAGTATGTCTCTCGGTAGCAATCGTCGCCGTTTCCAGTCCCTCGCGCGCTCTGCACCATGCGTGCTCGCGCTTTTCGCCGCAACGACGTTCGGCGCGCCATCTGTCGCTGCGCAGTGCTTGCCGCGCTTCCCATCGGGCCACGCTTGGCGCAGCTTGCGCGGGCCCTCCCTCAGCTTCACCGTCCTGGTCGCCGCGGACCAAAGCAACGAGACGCGCTTCCGCCTCGATCATGACACGCCGAACGTGCGCTACCGCGTGCGCTTCGCGGGCAACGCCCTGCGCCACCACTTCGAGGCGACGCTCAGCGCTCCTGGGCTTGGCAGCTTCGATGTCAGCGCCGAGGTCGACGTCTGCTGCTTGCGCATCCAGCCGCTCTCCTTCGACCTCGACGCGCGGGTCGAAGTCGCACGCCAGGACCTCGCGGTCAGCCGCATCGGCTTCGAGGTCACTCACGAGGACATGCCCGGCGAACAGGCATGGCTCGTCCCGGTCTTCAGCGGCGGCGAGTTCGTCGAGCCCTTCGACTCGATTCCGCTGGCGGAGCCTGTCGACACCGGCATCGGCAACAGCATGCAAGTCCATGCTTACTACAGCCAAGATGGCTCGGGGCTCATGATGTTCGCCCTCGATCCGCGCGGCACGACGCCCAAGCGCTTCACCTACACGAGCGGTCGCGAAGGCAGTCCCGAGATCAAGACGGTCCGCGCGACGATGGACTACGTGCTGCCCAACGCCAACGAGGGCGGCCGCGCGGCGGCGACGCTCGCGAAGACGCGCATCGCCTACTACCAGTACGACGCTTGCAGCATGCCGGGCTGGTATCCGGCCGCGAAGATCTACCGCGACTGGCTCGAATGCAATGCCCGCGGCGACGGTGAGATCCTCGCGCAAGGCCGCCTGGAGACGCGCAGCGACACGCCGGAATGGATGCGCAACGTCGATCTTCTTGTCAACGAGCAGTTCGGCTGGTACCCCGACCTCTCCTTGGTCCCGGACCCGCTGCTCAACTTGGTGCGCCTGAAGAACGACCTGCAAGCCGACAATGTGGTGGCGGCACTCTTCTTCTGGTGGAACCGCACTTCACCGCTCGGACTCGCAGGGTCCTACTACCCGCTGCCGCAGACGGTGGCCCAAGTCGCGGCTCTCGAGGCCTTCGGCATCCGGACCATCGGCTACACGAATCCCGGTGTCTTCGACACGGCGAACCCGTTCTATACCTCGAAGAACATCGCGACCGAGGTCGTCGAGACGCTCGGCGGGGCGCCGCTCTTCCTCGGCCCAGAGGTGAGCGTCGACCTCACGTCCCCGGTCATCGCCGACCACTGGCAGGAACTCGGCGCCTACCACGCTTCGACCTCGTCGATGTCGGGCTTCTTTTGCGATGCGCCGGCGCAGGCTGGTATCCCCGACTGGCGTCGACCGACCGGCAAGGACGCGGGCGTCACGGAGGAGAGCTACCTCGGCTACAAGGACTTGCTCGCGCGCATGCAGCGCGGGGCGAAGAGAGCGTCAACCGCGACTTCGTCAACAGTCACGAGGCGGCCTTCGAGTGGTTGATCCCGGTCGCGAACTTCGGTCAAGGTGCGGTCGGCGTCATCGGCCGCGCCTACAAAGATGAAGCGCGCACGCGCGGCGTCCCCTTCTTCCAGACGGTCTACAGCGGCTACACGCTGTTTTGGCCGGCCGAAGAGGGCCTCGGTTGGCAGACCATCCTCTTCACGCCCGATCCCTTCGGCGACTTGACGAAGAACGCGATCTCGCGCCTCATGGCCGAAGGCGTGACCTGGGGTGGCATTCCGAACCACAGCGAGTTCGTGCTTTACACCGGTCTCATCTACAACGAACTGCCGCTGCCGCCGCCGATCCTTGCGGCCTTCGTCCACCACGGCAACCTGACGCGCAACTGCATCGCGCTGCGCAAGCGCGCCCGGCCTTGGCTCGTCTTCGGCGAGATGTTGAACAGTCCGGCGGTGGGCGGCGACATGGTCGACGTGATCGTCAAGCGGCCCTTCGACTTCGTCTTCTTCGACCAGACCTTCCACAAGTTCGCGGTGCCGACCCAGGCCTACCGCGCGAAGACCGGCTCGGTGCGGGTCATCTCGGTCAACGGCGGCACGACGGCTGCAAGCGTCGACCTCGATATGCGTCGCACCGGCGTGCGCTGTCGTGGCCTCATCGACGTCGACAGCCGCGAGACCTTCTTCGCGGACCGACGCACAGGGCTGATCCGCGTCAGCGTCGACGGCGGCACCGGGCGCATCCTCGCCCCGATGTGATGCAGGGCAGCATTCGGCAGCCGCGCGCTCAAGAACGGGCTCGCGGCTGTCGAAATCTGCCACATGCCTTCGCGTCACCTCGCGAGGAGTGCTTGGAGTTCCTTATCTCTTGCTTGCTTCGGAATCCTGGCCTCCTGCGCTAGGGAGTCCGCTGGCACGGCCACTATCCACGACATCACGCTGCCCACCACGCCTTCGGGCGAGGTGCCGATCAGCTTCGTCCTGAACGACGACACTGAAGACGCGACCGACGTCGACTTCGAAGTCTCGCTCGACGGCGGTGAGACTTGGCAGAAGGGCACGCTAGTCGGCGGCGACCGGCTCGAAGACCTGCGCGGCGGCGTCCTCGGCAAGCTGCACGAGTTCGTCTGGGACTCGGTCGCCGACATCGGCTTCCGCACGAAGCAGGACATCCTGCTGTCGCTGCGCACGAAGGGCGCTCTGTCCCGCAAGCTACGCCAGCTCGGCAGCATCGAGAACCTGCCGCACGCCGCCGATCGCGTCACGTCCTACATGATCCACTTCGGTGCCTGGGACCAAGACAAGATCCGCGTTGCGAAGGAACACGACCTCGTGATCCTCTCGCCGTGCGAAGCGACGACGACACGGGAAGTCATCGCCGCCATCCAAGGCGGACGCGACGCCAAGGACCCGCGCGACGACGTCATCGTCCTCGGCTACCTCAACATCGGTGAAGACGACCGCACGATCGGCGTCGACGACGACGCGCTGCTGCGCGACCCGCGCTTTGCGGGCGACAGCAGTGGTCCGCGTGTCGACCCACGAGGGCCCGGACCGGATGGCCGGCCGCTCACTTCGATCGACCCGCGCGGCATGGCGTCGACTTCCGGCGGCTACGCGTCGTTCTATCTCGACGACAACAGCGTCGAGGCCCTGGGCCGTGGTGACGGCAGGCCCGATCGCAACCGTGTGACAGGTGCGTGCTACGTGAACGCCGGCGATCCGGCCTGGTACGACGTCCTCTCGAAGATGGTCTGCGACAGCGACGACGCGCGGGCCGGCATCCTCGAGATCTTGACGACGAAGCACGGGCGTGGCTTTGGCTGCGATGGGGTCTTCCTCGACAACGTCGACACCTGCGCACCGAACGCGTGGACGACGCCGAAGGACGAGGACCACGCGACCTTCGAGTGGACGGCGCCTGGCATGGCGGCCTTCATGGCGCGCTTGCGCAAGGACTTCCCGAAGCACGTGATCGCTCAGAACCGCGGTCTCTTCTTCATGGACCCGGGCCAACGCCACTATGCCTACTCGACGCGAGCGTCGATCGACTTCTTGAAGGTCGAGAGCTACCGCCTCGATCGCGCCACGGACCGCGACTTCGATACGTTCTACTTTGCTGACAACAAATACAACTTCGTGCCCAAGCTCCAGGCCGAGGCCTATCGCCGTGACGGCTTCCAGGTGCTCTCGCTCGGCTACGCGAGCGGCCCCACGATCGACGCAGCGACGCTGGTCGGCGAGTCGGAGCGCGGCAAGGACACGCTGCTCGTCGACATCGTCGAGGCTCAGCAGCTCGCGGGTTTCCGCCACTACTTGACGGACCTCTCGGGCAGCCTCGTCAACGACTTCGTGCGCAAGCACGCCAAGTACAGCGACAACGATGCGCCGCGCTGGACCAGCACCTACAACGACAACGTGCTGCCGTATCCGTCACGTCCGATCGCGGCGACGCCGCGGGTCGGCGTCCAAGAGCTGGTCGGTGGAAGTGCCAACCTCACCCTGCGCTGGGACGTCGCCCTGGACCTGCACCCGGTGCGCTACGTGCTCTACCTCGACGACAAGCCCCTGCGCTTCTCGAAGGACGGCAAGGTCCAAGGCGTCAAGCCGCGCGCGCTCGACACGCGCGTTGGCCAAGGTTACGCTCGCGGCACGGCGCCTGGTGTGTACCCCTTCGAGGCGACGATCACCGGCCTCGATCGACGACGCGTCTACTACGCTTGTGTGCGCGCCATGGACAGCATGCGCAACGAAGACGACAACCGCGTCGTCCTCGCCGCGCGCACACAGTGAGCCCGCGGCGCACGGCGTCGTGCGTCAGTTGGCGATGCGCCACTCGATGGCGTTCGACAGCGTGAGGTTGGGCGCGTTGATGATGCCGGCTTGCCAAGTCACGACGACGTTGAGCAGGCTCTGGTCGTTCGGCAGCGGGATCGCGACCGGCGAGCCGCTGTTCGGCAAAGTCGGCAGGACGAAGCTGCCAGCGAAGGGAAGGCCAACCAGGAGCTCGCCGTAGGGCGTCGGTGCGCTGAAGCGCGAGCCACTGAGCAGCAAGATGGCGCCTTGGTTCGTGCCTGGCGGAACAACCTGGAACTGACCTGTGTAGCTGATGCTCGGCGGGTTGGGATCCGAGACCTTCAAGGTGCCGCCGGCCGTGCTGGCGCCGTAGGTCACTTGTTCACCCTGGCCGATCACGAACATGCGCACCCGCGCGATGCTCGACGTGCCCTCGGCCGACATGAGGCCGACGCCGTTGCTCGCGCCGATGTTGGTCTGCATGAGGCAGCGCAGGAGTGTGATCGGCTGGCCGGCCACGCGGCTCGTGTAGTTGCCCGCGCCATACGAGTTCGAGATCGTCCCGCTCGTCGGACCGGCCGCCCCGAGCACGGCGACGACTTCGCCTTTCTGGAAGATGACCGGCGGAGTCACCGGAATCACGTCCGTGTTCGCGACGGCGGCGTAGAAGACCGGCGTCACTTGGACGGTAGCGCTGTACTGCGGCGGCGGCGCCGTCAGTCGATAGAGCGCGACGACCTGAGCTCCCTTGTTCGTCTCATCGGGCACCTGGAGCGCACGCACGACCATCGTCGCGGGCGCAGTGAAGAAGTAGCCGCGCGTCGCACCCGACGAGAAGGTCGATGTGAAGTCCGGCAAGGGGATCTGTGCCACAGCGGTGGCCGAGAGAAGCAAGAACGAAGCAAGACGAAGCATGTGGTCCTTCCTGGGAGTGGACGAGAGGTTGTCGTGATGAGAAAGCGGGATGGCGACCTCCTCCACCCAAGTGCAGGAAACGCCAGCAACCAGCATATCAGCGCCGCGGCGCAGCATCGAGCCTCGTCAAGACCTCGACCATGCGCTCGAGGTTCTCGGCGTCACCCGGCCGGCCAAAGTTGCGCAGCACGATCTCTTTGGCAAAGAGGTGGATCAAATAGCGCAGGCGCCGCGCTTCGACATCCGCGACGACGAGGAAGTCCCGGTGAGCATCGTTGAACTCCCACCGCCCGTCCACGACGCGCGAGCGCCAGTTCCCGCTCGGGTCGCTGACGGCACGCGGGTCGGGGATGCCCTGCACACGCGCGCTGACATCGGGCACTGGGATGCGGACCTCGCAAGACGCGAAGCGCTCGATCGCGCCCTGAGTGGCCTGCACGTGGATGGTCGCCGTCGCGTCTTCGCCCTCGACGTCCGCGGGTGCGGTGTAGCGGGCCACAGTGTTGTCCACGCCGTCGACCTCGATCTCACCCGCCCCGCTCAGCGACCAGTGCAGGTCGACGTGCCCACGGCACACACGTCCGTCGGCATCGAGCGTTCGCACGACGAGGCCGCGCGAGGACCCTGCCTGAACGCGCAGACGGCGCGGGCTCAGGTCGAGCTGGTCGAGCGGCCCGGCCGGGAAGAGAAAGGCCTCGGTCGGCGGCGCTGAGGAGTCGTGGCCGGGATGCGCGGCATCCGCAGCGGCGCCGCCCGCGGCGCCCTGGCTTCTGTCTGCACCTGGACTGTCGCTCTGTGGCTCCCTGTCGTCTCGGTCGTCCCGGGCGGCGTCTCCCGCCGCGTCTCCCTCGGTGTCTCCCTCGGTATGCGCACCGCGGCGCGGCCACGCAAGGGCCTCGTCACTCACCGGACTCGGCGGCTGCGTCCCGAGGCTCAGGCCGTCCGGATCGTCACCGTCGCTCGCGATCGCAGCCCCATCGACGCCGGGCTCGCGTTCTTCGAGGCCGTTCGCGCGTGCTCGACGCTCGGGACGAATGTCGAAGAAGTCATAGTCGGGCAGAGCGCGCGCGACCGAAGCGAAGGCCTTGCGGATGTCGCGCGCCAAGTGCTCCTTTTGAATCTCGTCCCGCCGTTGCGAGTCGGCGTTGCTGCGCGCTTCGAGCTCGACCTCGAGGCCGCGCAAGCTCTCGAGGAAGGCCGCGACCGGCTCGTCGTGCGCGAAGCCGCGCCGATTCGCGGGCGCGACATGGAGTTCCGGAAAGTCGATGACCCCTTCGAAGCGACCGCTCGACCAAGGCGCGCGCAAGGCGTCGCCGCCATCGATCGTCGCGATGTCGTCAAGGACGACCGTGCCGCCGCAGGAGAGCGCGACGACGCCGCGCCGCTCTTCCTCGGCCGGCAAGCGATAGAGCTCGACGCGCGCATCCTCGTAGCCCGGCACCTCGAGAGTCCGTAGATCCTCGATGGGCATACCGAGGTAGGGCCGCGGCTCGACGCGGTAGAGCTTGCGACCACGCCCTCGCGTCACGCGGTCGTGAATCATGACGACAGCGCCGCGATCGAGGAGCTGGCCGCGCAACTCCTGGGCGAGATAAGCCTGGAGCCGCGCTGGCCGCACCTTGTTGACGGCAGCGTCGTGGACCTCGCGAATGACGATCTCGGTGAAGGTCTCGGCCTCGTCCAAGCGTCGCGACCGACAGGCGATGACCTCGCCGTGCTCCTGGTCTTCGGTCAGGCGCAAGATCGTCGCCCGACCACCGTGAACACGGCTGCGCATCTCGAGGATGCGACCAACACTCCAAAAGCCGATGAGCCCGATGCCGTACTTGCCGAGGATCATCTCTTCGCGACGCTGCGCCGGCGTGAGGTCGCGCTTGTGCGAGTGCCCAACGGTCTGGGCGATGCGCCGCAAGGCGTCTTCGCGCTCGAGCTCGGGGAAGACGCCGGCGCCATCGTCCCAGATCGCGATCGCTCGAACGCCGCGCTCTTGGAACCACGTGATCTCGACGCGCGTGGCGCCTGCGTCGAGCGAGTTCTGCACGAGCTCAGCGACGGCCTTGCGCGGGTCCGACTGGCTCCGCGCCAACAGCCGGATCAAATCGAAGGGGTTCTGCGGTCGCAGGCGGACGGACTTGGCGTTCTTCGGCTTGGCGGCCATGGGCGCAACGATAGCGCCGTGGCCTTCCGGTCATAGCAAACTGCGGACGGCGGCATCGAGTTCGAGCAGGACGCGCGCGGAGTAGCCACGGTCGTGCGTCCAGCGCACGATGCCCTGTCGATCGATGAGGACAACGCGTCCGTTGCGGCCGTTCTCGTTGCCGAAGTGGGCGACGAGCTTCTTGGCGTCGCTGCCGTAGAGGGTCAGGACCGCGCCCCAGTCCTCGCTCGGGATGCCTTTCCTCATGCCGTTGTCGATCGTCCCCGAGATGAGCCCCGGGATGAAGCCAGCGACGGTCGGCAGCTCGCGAATCGTCGCGGGCGTGCCCTTGTCCAGGAGCCCGAGCAGCCAGCGGTCCACGTCGAACTGCGCGTCTTGGTCGGTCGCAAGAATGGCGACGACAACCCTGTCCGCGAAGTCCTGCGGCACGCGCACGACCTTGCCGTCGAGCGCCTTGGCTTCGACCGATGGGAAGGGTTGCCCGACGACGTTCGCGACGCCGCGCACGACGCTCGAGCACGAAGCGCTGAAGAAGGCCGCCGATGCGACAACGAGCACAAGGACCAGGAGAACGCCCCGCAAGAGGCTCGGTCGATTCAGAATCATGAACGTCACTGGCACCGACTCACCACGACGTCAAGGAGCACTTGGCGCTTCGTCCGGCCCTTGCTTCGCGTGCAGGGCCGCCTCGATGCCGGCCGCGGGACCATCACAAACACCGTTCTGCAGAATCAGAACGCGGCGCGCATAGGGGATCTCGATGCCTTCTTCGTCGAAGACCTCCTTGATGATCTTGCGCAAGGCCCGCTCGACTTGCAGGTGCGAACCAGGCTTCACGCGCGTGACCGTCCGCAAGGTCAACTCCGATTCACCGAAGGCCTGCAAGCCCATGACGCGCGTCGCCTCGAGGACATTGCCGTCGCCAAGACCCAAGCGTTCACCGCAGCGCTCGAGCGCCGCGTAGGCGCGGTCGAGGTCGGTCTCGTAGGCGACGCCGACGTCGACGACCGCGAAGGTGTAGACCTTCGAGTAGTTGACGACGCTCTCGATCTGCCCGTTGCGCAGGATATGCAGGCGACCCGATGTGTCGCGAATCCGCGTCGTGCGCAGGTCGATGCGTTCCACCGTGCCCTCGGCCGCGAGCGCCGCGATGTAGTCACCAACCAAATAGTAATCCTCGAACAGAATAAAAAAGCCCGAGACCATGTCGTTGACGAGGCCTTGCGCGCCAAGCCCGATCGCGAGGCCGACGATGCCGGCGCCAGCGAGGAAGGGCGTCGGGTCGATCCCCAACTGACCGAGGACGAGGAAGGCCGCGTTCACGTAGACGATGTACTTGAGGATGCTCTCGATGAGCGGGACGATCGTCGCGCGGCGTTGTCGTTGTTCTGGTGGCAGCTTGCTGCGCTTGACGAGCACTTCGTCCACAGCCAAGTTGAGGACTTCGACGAGGACGCGGCTCGCGAAGACGATGCCAATGATGCGGATGATGCGCGGTCCCCAGACTGCGTACTCTGCGACCCAGTCGACCTCTTCGAGCGCCAACGTCACCACGAAGACGATGAGCACATACTCGATGCAACGCCGCAGCAGCGGCACGAGGTGGCGGACCTTGTCGTAGTGCCGCAGGGCGTTGTCGGGTTCCGAATACTTGCGACTCAAGGCATCGAGGCTCTCGATCATCGCGTCGATCGAACGCCAGACGAGGACGCCGATCGCCAAGATCAGGTAGACGCGCAGCGCCAAGAAGATCGTCGCGCTGACGTCCGTGCTCAGGCCAAGCCAACCCGCGCCGATGCCGAGCACCGCAAGCCAAGTGGCCCGCGTGATCAGGGTGCCCAGCCCGCTGAAGAAGCGCTCGACGCTCTCGTCGTTGGCCTTGATGCCCTCCCAACGCTTCGCTTGAGTAGCCGCCGCTCGAAGCACGCGTCGGACGATGCGCAAGAGCAGCCACGCCACGAGCGCAAGACCGAGGAAGCTCGCGAAGCCTCGCGCGAGGTCCCACCAAAAGCGCTGCGGCACCTCGGCGAGCCGCGCGGTGGCGTAGACGCGCAGGTCCTCCCCGCGATACCAGAGCACGCCGCCGTAGGCGCCGACGCCGAGCGAGGCGACGAGACCGACCGTGACGAACAAGAAGCGCAGATTGCGGCGCAGCGCCGTGATCCAGCCCAAGCGCTTCCCAGCGCCAATGGCCCCCTCGATCGCGAGCAAGATGCGTCGTGCGATCCAGGCCACGAGGAAGATCACGAGCCAAAGCACGAGGAGGGCGCCCAAGAGGCAGGCGAGATTCATGGTCCAAGTCGCTGGCATAGCGCACTTGTACCGTGGTCACCGCGAAACGCGCACCTCGAAGCGACTGAAGGCGCGCTTCGCTTCGACGATGATGGCTACGACACGACTATGAGATCCGTGTCGACGGACGACTGCGGACGGAATCAGAAGCGAATACCGAAGCCGATGCCCAGAACGAATTGGCCGTCGTCAAAGGCGTTCTCGATCTTGTCAGACTTGTCGAGGAAGAACTGATACTCGACGAGGGCGCGCAAGAAGACATCGTCCTTGAGATAGAGACGCACACCGGCCTCGGGGCCAACGATGACGGACTCTTCCACGAGGTCTCCATAAACAACACCACCGTTGACACCGACGAAGGGGACGATGCGCCCCATTGGGAAGTGAAGGTCCGCGGCGATCCTCGACGTACCGTTCCACACGTCACTGCGACCACGACCGGCGTCCGAGAACGAGCCGTTCTGCCGGAAGGCCAATGAAAAGTTGTCATCGAAGTAATAGCCAATGTCCACAGCGGCGTTCGCACCACCTGCGTCCCAGTCTTCACCAGTGACACCAGCCGCAGCGATCGTCACTTCCCAAGGCATGGACGCGTGCCCGACGACGGCGCGCCCTTCGCCTGCCGTGCTCGAGGCGGCTGCTTGCGTGACAGCTACATCGAACCGATTCGGGTTGCTGCCGCTCTCGAGTGGCACCGCCTTGGCCGTGCTTGGCGCTGCGTCGAGCTCGAGGTCTGTATCTGTCGTTGCAGGACCCACGGGGATCGTGACCACCTCGAGTGGCTCGATGGAAGCGTATGCGCTGCGGCTGGCCAGCTGGGCTTCGGAGCCGGCGAGGCATGAAGTCATGACACAAGGCACGAGCAGGATCGTGCAAAGGAACGGCATGGAGAGTCGGGACATTGGAGTCACCTCGATCGTGAACAATGGTCTTAGTCCCGCGCACGCTGCGACCGGGATCCAAGCGCCGCACTGGGCAAGTTCCATTCCCATGAGCAAACGAGACCGCGATCGGACCGCGGTCGGACCTCCGTCGAGGCGGCCGTGACGCCGCTGCCTAAAGCAGCACGGGAGGGCGCATGCGTCACGACGCCATGCCTCGCGTCCGCTAAGCCCTGCCTCGCGTAATCGAGCCGCAATGCACAATTGTGCATTGCGGCCTACTTGCTTGCCGGCTTTGGGGTGGCTGAGTCGAGGGCGGGAGCCAAGGCGGCAGTCATGGCTTGCTCGAAGCGCGCGAGCTGCGCGCGCACACGCTCGGCGAGTCGCGGTTCGAGCAGGCCTCGGTCGAGGGCCGACACGACGACGCGATAGCTCGCGTAATCCTGCTGCAAGGAGTCGACGCTGAAGGACGCGGCGATCTCGTTCGCGAGTCGAAGGGCATGCTCGCGATCGCCGGCATCGGGGGTGCAACCCGGCACATGGGTAACACTTTTGTCCGGGGACATAGGTAACACGT
>CALLZN010000276.1 GCA_937858895.1 uncultured bacterium
ATGTGACCGAGGCCGTCGCGCGGATAGACCTTGCCACCGATGATCGCGATCCACTTGCCGCGATGATGCTCGAGGAGCATCGGCCGCTTGGGCATGTAGTCGCGCTCGTAGGCCGCCTGGTTGCGCGCGCGCTCGGCGCTCACGCGGTCCTCCATCGGCGGCAGTTCGCGTTCGCGCTCTTCGGGGAGGCCTCGTGGCTTCTCTGGGCTTCCGGCAGGAGGAACGGGCGTGACGATCTGCGCGCCGCTCTTCGCGGGCAAGAGGGCGAGTGCTGCGCAGGCAGCGACCAAGAACGAAGCAAGTCTCAGCATGGCAAACCTCGTGAATGACGACGGCCGCGCCCCGGAACATTGGTGTTACCGCGACGCGGCCTTGTCGAGCGGAATGCGGACGACGGCGGCCGTCCTCGGATCCGCGCGCTCGACGACATCGAGGAGCCAGAGTTCCAAATCTTCTTCTACGGCCACGGCCTTGCGAGTCTTGCCGCGTTGCACGAAGACCTTCATCGGGGCCTGCCCCGATTCGCTGACCGGCCAAAGTTCCCGCGGGAAGACGGCATCCATGGCCTTCACCCCGCGCTCGTCCTCGATGAAGACCGTGCGCTCGTTCTTCGCCGCATCATCCTCGAAGCGCAGTGCGACGCGCGCCGTGTGCTTCAAGCTGTCCTCGAGGATCCACTTTTTCTTACCGTCGTTGCTGAGGCTCTTCCAGGCGCTCGCCTTGGCCTGGGGGCGATAGTCGTTCTTGACGACCTCCTTGTCGAACTTGCGGATGCGCAGCCAGTGGCAGCGCGCTTCGTCGAGGTCGACGCTCCGAAAGACGATGCGTCGTGGCAGCGGGTCGCGCCGCGTCGCGAAGAAGGCGGCCCAGTCGACCGCCCGCATATCGAAGCTGTGTCCGTGCTTCTTCTGGAGCTCGAGCTTGGCGTCGCGCGCGCCTGCCTTGGCGAGCATGTCGAAGGCGAGCTTCAAGTTGAAGAGCAGGCCCGGGTCGTCACCAACCCCCTGCAGGTCGCGGATCGTCATCGGCACGAGATTCTCGACGAGGCGCAGGTTGCTGATTCCGCCGCTCGGATCGAGGCGCGGACCGCCGATGAAGGGAGCGGCGCCTGCCCAGAGGTCGGGCCAGCGCGTCGTCACGTCCCAAGTGATGTGGCCGCCGCGGCTCACGCCCGATTTGAAGACGCGGTCGGGGTCGACCGGCAGGTGCAGCAGCGCCCAGCGGCGCAGCGAAGCGACGGTCCAGCGCTCGTGGTCAGCACCCATGTGACCTTCGTTCTTCACCTGCTCGGAGGCGGCGATGACGATGAGGCCGTGTTGCTGCGCTGCTTGCTGCCAGACCGCAGCAGCGCCAGCGGCCGTGCCGCCGGATCCGTGGCTCGCGACGACGAGGGGCAGGAGCTTCCCTTCAGGGATGTCGGTCGGCACGTAGACGACGACTTCGGTCTCGAGCACTTCGGCCATCGAGCCGCCCCAGAGTGGCAGCTTGGCTTCGAAGGAGCCGCGCCGTTCTTCGGGCAGCCAGGGCCGCGGCAGCCGCGCGAGCGCGCGCTCGAAGCCGGCGACGCTCGCCTTCGAGGTCTGGGCGATGTCACGCACGAGGTCGATGCGCTTGTCGCGATCCGGCTCGGCGAGAATGCGCAGCAGCTCACGCATCGCCGCGGGGCTCGGCTCTTCGAGCGCGTGCTGAGTATCGCCCGTCGAGTCACGGCTTGGTTTGGCATCCTGGGCGTCGGCGAGCGGCGTGAGCGCTAGCCCGAAGTATTCATGAACACCTACTGCGGCGCCACCAAGGCCAGCATCTTCGCGACATGCGGGCCGAAGGTCTCCTCGACGTACTGCCGAGTACGCCTTCGTCGCCCTTCGACCCGCGAGCCGCAAATCTGCTGGCCTTGACGGCACCTCGCGACGGTGTTCATGAATACTTCGGGCTAGCCCCACGACCGCGCAAGCGACACCGAAGCGAACGAAGCGACTCGGAATCATGGCTCTCAGCATCATTCGGCGTGATTCGCTCCGCGATCGAAGGACAGAACATCCTCGAGCGGCTTGCGCTCGAGGGCCAGGCGTGGGACGCGGCAGTCATCGGCCGGATAGCCGATCGGGATCAAGAGCCAGGGGCGCTCGTGCGTCGAGCGTCCAAGGATGTCGCGCAAGAACTTCATCGGGCTCGGCGTGTGCGTGAGCGTCGCGAGCCCTGCGTGGTGGGCCGCCGCCAACAAGAGTCCGGTCGCGAGCCCGACGCTCTCATCGGCGTAGTAGATCTGCCCTCCGTCGTCATCCTTGACGACCTTGAAGACGACGACGAGCCAGGGCGCGACTTCGAGGAAGCCTTTGTCGGCGTCCGTGCCGAGCGGGCGCAGGTCATGGAGCCAGGCTGGGTTCGCGCGGCGCTCGTAGAACTCGCGCTCTTCAGCCTCGGCGCCGAGGCGGATCTCGCGCTTGAGCGCTGGGTCGCTGATCGCAACGAAGCGCCAGGGCTGCTTGTTGGCGCCGCTCGGCGCCGTCGTCGCCGCGCGCACGATCCACTCGATGGTCTCACGCTCGACAGCCCGGTCCGAGAAGGCGCGCACGCTGCGCCTCGTGCGCATCACTTCATGGAAGGCCCGCGCGGCATCCTTGGCGCTACAGAGCGGTTGGTAGCGTTCCGGCAGCTCGACGAACTCAGCTTCATCCACGCGGGGTCTCCTCGGTTGGTCCCGATGCTTCGATCTTAGGGCCTTGGCGGCTCAGCCAACAAAGCGCCGAAGCGGCGTGCAGCGAACCAGCAAGGCATAGCTCGCGAAACAAAGCGCCAAGGTGACCAGTGTCGTGAGCGTGAACTTCACAATGAGCGGCCAGTCTCGATCTAGGAGAACATACTGGATCGCGAAGACGAGCGGCAGGTGGGCGAGGTAGGTCCAGTAGGCGCTAGCACCGACAAAGCGGAGCTTTGAGGACGGCCGCGCGAGCAGGCGTAACCCGAGCATCAAGCAGCAGAGCGTTCCCCAAGCTGCGATGACCGCCTGCAAGGCCGCCGTCGCCCACGGCGCTTCGGCCTGTCCCGAGCCCAGGCTGTGATAGAAGAGCGCGTAGCAGCCAAGGCACACAAACGTCGCCGGAAGCAGCCAGGGTCGCAGCGGTTCGAAGAAGTCGAGTCGGCCATGGAGCCCGACCCCGAGCGCGAAGAAGGGGCCATACACGAGCAGCGCCCAGAGCTGCGGGAAGTAGCTCTCAGGTGCGGGGTGCGGCGCCGACGTGAGCGCAAAGCCCGGCAGGATCAAGAACGGCAAGGTGGCCGCAACGAGCGGGGCGCCGAGCGCCATCCAGCGCCGCAGCACGGCGCCGAAGTCGAGGCAGCGACCCACCCAGAAGAGCACGCTGAAGAGCAGCAAGTAGTAAAGAAACCACAGATGCCCAAGGCTCGGCAAAGTCATCGGCGCATCGTCGCGCAGCAACCACTCGCGCAAGAAAGACAGGACCTGCGATGGATGCTCGACCTCGCGCGCCGCAAGGACGGTCATGCGCGTCATCGCGACATGCGTGAGCGGCCAAAATACAACCAGCGGCACGAGGATGCGCCTCACCCGCTGACGCGCGAGTCCGCCCATGCCGCGCCGCTCGTCGAGCCAAGCCGTGAAGAAGCCCGCGACCAAGAAGAAGAGCGGCATGCGCAGCAAGTGCAGGAACCACAGCACGACATCGAAGCCGACCCACGTCCTTCGATCGGCCGTGAGCCAGAAGCTCTGCATCAGCGGGCTGTAGGCGAGGCCCACATGAAAGGCGACGCCGAGCAACATCGCGAGCGCGCGAAGGTGGTCGAAGGCGTGGATGCGCGCATCGCTCATGAGCGCAATCTCAATAAAACGCCGCGCGACGCCCATGCCGCCACGCAACGAAGACGATGGCGACCACACTCAACAGCACCTGCGCGCCGAGAATCATGAGCGCCGCGCTGCTCCACACGATCACGTCGCCTTGCGTCGGTCCGGCGATTTCTTCGATCTGACCGATGGCCATGAGGAAGGGGTTGATGAGCACCATGCTCGCGATCATCACGAAGGTGTTCCAGCCTTCCGATTCGACGTGCATCGCGACCGCGAGCGAGGCGCTGTAAGCCAAGAGGACGTGGCCGAAGACCAGCACGGCCAGCACGACGAGGCCGTTCGGTAGCGGCGTGCCGAGGATGACAGCGAGCGTGCCACCGAGGATGACCACGAAGGGCACCCCGAAGGTCAGCAAGTTGCCAGCGAGCTTCGCGAGCGTGAAGTCGAGCGGTGAAACCGGCAAGCTCATCACGAAGGCCAGCGTTTGCTCTTTGCGTTCGACCAGCAGCGACGTCGAGATCGCAAAGCACGCCACAGCAACCAGGATCACGATCAACAGCAACGAGCCGAGGTAGAACGACCAAGGCTTCGCGAGCCCCAGCAAGGTGAGGGCGACGAAGGCCGCGAGCACATATGCTGCGAGCTGCTTCTGAAAGAGCTGCCAGTCCTTTTGCACCAGGAGCCGGATGACCGGCAGATTGCACTCGAGCTTCATAGTTGTCCTCCGGCTCGCACCGACGTGACGAAGATGTCCTCGAGCGTCATCGGGTCGATGCGCTGGACTTCGACGCCCTCCTTGGAGAGGCGCGCGGGTAGGTCGGCTTGCCACGAGCGCACCTTGATCTCGACTTGGGAGCCGGCCGCTCGAATGGAGGCGATCTCAGGGAAGCCCTCGAGCTTCAGCCCGACGGGCCCCAGTCCCAACAAGCGGCGCCATTGATCGAAGAAGCGCTCTTTGTCCGCATGGGCGACGAGTCGACCACCATGGAGGAAGGCAATGCTGTCGGCGAGCTGCTCGATATCGTGCGTGTTGTGCGACGAGAAGAGCACGCTGCGCCGCTCATCACGCAGCACTTCGGCGAGGGCTTCGAGGACCTCGACGCGGGCAACCGGGTCGAGTCCGGTCGTTGGCTCATCGAGGAGCAAGAGTCGCGGTCGGCGCGCGAGCGAAAGCAAGAGCAAGGCCTTCACGCGCTGCCCATGCGAGTACTCACCGACGGCTTGACTCGAGCGCAGATCGAAGCGCCGCAGCAGGGCCGCCGCGTAGTCGGCGTCCCAGGTCGGATAGATTTGCGCGATGAAGCGCATGTGCCAGTCGAGGCTCATCTTGCGGTAGAGGCGCATGTCCTCGGAGGCAAAGCCGATCGAGCGCTTGGCCTCGACCTGCTGCTCGGGCAGGCGGAGGCCATGGACCACGACGCTGCCCGCATCGGCGGCAGCGAGTCCAGTCAGCAGGCGGAGCAGCGTGGTCTTGCCAGCCCCGTTCACGCCAACGAGGCCCATGATGCTCCCCTCGGGCAGCTCGAGCGTGATGTCTTGCAGCGCGAAGGCGTCGTAGCGCTTGCAGAGACCGTGAACGGAGAAAGCGGCCGTCATGTCTTCGAACCTCTCTTGCTCATGCTCTTGTTCATGCCCTTGTTCTTTGCGGCGGGCTTCCGTGGTGCTTCGAGGCCATCGAGGAAGGCCTGGAAACGCCCGCCGAGCCTCGTTCCGTCGAGACCCGAGCGCTCGCCGTGCAGGGCAACCGCGTCGGAGGGCTCGCCGCGGCCCCCTTCGAGAGCGGTCCTCGCGAGGTCGTGGCGCTCGGTGACGACCGAGCCCTTGCCCTGTCGGGTCTGGATCAAGCCGGCGCGTTCGAGCTCTTCGTAAGCGCGCTTCACGGTGATGACGCTCACCCCGCTCGACGCCGCGAGCTCGCGGATCGATGGCAAGGCCTGACTCGGCGACCAGTCACCCGCCAGGATGCGCGTCGTGATCTGGTCGATGATCTGTTGGTACATCGGCCGCGGGTCGCCGGCCGAGAGGAAGAGCTGGTCACTCACACGCGCTCGCAGGTCTGTGTATCTCGAATATGCACAGTATGCACAGTCGAGTCAGGGCGTGCAAGCGCCGGGACGAAGTTTGCAGTACGCGGCGCTGCGACACGCGGCCCGGACCGATCACTAGCCCCGCGGGCAAGCGACGGTCGGGACACTTACCGAAGCGACTGGCGTGGGTGATCCTGGATGCGTCGACTCCGAGGGACGCGAAGAGGCGACGGCCCATCTGCATGGCGATGAAGCACGAGGCGTAGCGGACGAACTCAGGGTCGCCCTCCTGGGGGTCAGTCGCCTCTTCCGTCCTGGGGGCGGCGCCCGTGGTTCTGGCGATGCGGTAGAGGAGTCATGTGCCGGTCACGACTGGCTCAGCAACCCTGTCCTGGACGATCGCTGCCAGTCCCTCCTGGTCTCGCCTCATCTGGTTTGATGCGCAGGAAGCGATGTTCATGATTCTTGGGGTTTGGCAGGCGAGGGTATCGAGGGTGCGGACCACCTGGTCAAATATGTCCAGCTTTATCTTGGTGTCATCCATGTGCTTCTGAATATCATGGAAGATTGTCGTGAACACTCCGTTCTCTGTCAGGCGAGCGGCTTCGACCAACCCGCCGACGTACGTCACCTGAAGTGACATCATCGCCTTGCGAAGTTCTTCGACTTCGAGATTCAGGCCCTTCAGTTCCTTGGATAAATCTTGTAGCGACCCCTCTACGGATGCAGTCGTCTTGCAGAACGCAAACCGCAGATCGCCCAGCCTGGTCAGGTGGTTGGTTGGTTGAGTCCTATCGCCTTTTGCAGTAAGGTCCGTCATCATTTCATGATAGTAGCAGGTCACCATTTCAAACTGCAGTCGTGCCCATGCCAAGCCGAAAACTGTCTGTCCTAGGCTCTTGGAGATCTTGGCCGCTTGCGCGGTGAGTCCGGAGACGATGCTGGCAATCCTGGAAGACGCTTCGCGAAGGTGCGCTGAGATCGTAGTCAGCGTATGGCCTGCGTCCGCCAGGCGAGTCGATGCCACCGAGAGGTTGAGGCAAATGAGTTGAAATTGACGGGTCAATGACAGGATTGCCTGAGATTGGGAGCGGAGCTCATCGTTGGTGCAACCCGGCACATGGGTAACACTTTTGTCCGGGGACATAGGTAACA
>CALLZN010000277.1 GCA_937858895.1 uncultured bacterium
CATGACTCCATCCTCTCATGTCTGGGAGCCTCCGTGAATCCCGGGGCGGTTCATCTGGGTCGTTCGGCTTCTTGCAGGAAGGGCAGGGCTGCGCGGCGCTCCTCTCGGGTGCGGCTGGGACTCTCAGTCCGCGCACGAAGTCACGACCGACCGGCTGCAGCTCGTCGGCGACATAGCGAGAAATGGGCCTCAGGAAGGCGAACTTCCCAATCGCAAGGCCGTTGCCGAGCATCGCAATGCCGATGAAGCCGAGCCACAAACGCTCGGGCGGCCGGTGCGAGGAGAAGGACTGGAAGAAGTTGACAAACGTGATGGCGGCGAGAATGCCGCCAACCAACACAAGGGCGATCGAAACGATCTTCAGGGTCTGAGCCATGGACTCGTGAGCCTAACACAACTCGGCGCTCGAGTGCTCCCACGGTCACTTTCGTCGCCGCGCCTGCGCTGGGACCGCGACTTGGGACTCGCCGCGAGCTTCTCGCTGCATGTCAGGACTCACGCTGCCGATGGAAGAAGGCATGTCTCACGCCTTCTCGCTCCTGACGCTCGCGGCCTTGACCGTGCCGGCGTTCGCTCCGTCCGCCAACATGGCGATGCAGGGCGCAAAGGCCGACCGCCTCTGCGACGACGCGCGCGTGGCCCTCGAACGTGGACAAGACGACCGCGCGCTCGCGCTCGCGCGCAGCGCCTGGCGCGCTAGCCCCGGCCATGCGGCGGCCCGCGAAATCCAGGTCAGCGCCATCGTTCGCATTGGGTCGCGACTCATGGCCGCCAAGGACCATGAGCGCGCGCGCGACCTCTTCCGCGAAGGCCTTGCCATCGCAAACGACAGCGCCGCCCTCCACCTCGGTGTCGGCCAGACCTCGAAGGAGCTCCATGACGTCGACACGGCCATCCTGAGCTTCGAACGTGCGACCCGCCTCGACGAGGAAATGACTCCGGCCTTCGTCGCGCTCGGTTCGGTGCTCTACGAGCGGCATCGCTTCGCCGAGGCCAAGGTCGCCCTGCAACGCGCCCTCGAACTCGACCCGAAGAACGGCCTCGCCAAGACCTTGATGCAACGCACGAGCGACGACGCCAACGTCGAAGGCAAGTTCAAGCGGCACGAGAGCCAGCGCTTCGAGCTCGCCTACAACGGCGAGCGCCAAGGCCTCGATCGCTTCCAGGACGAGATCCAAGCCTACCTCGACGAGTGCTACGCCAACATGCAGCGCATGCTGCGCAAGCGTCCGGCACGCGCGATCCGCGTAATGCTTTACACCAAGACCGAGTTCAAGACCCTGAACCGCAACGCCGACTGGGTCCAGGCCTACTACGACGGCAAGGTTCGAGTCCCGGTCGACTCCTGGGAGAAGGACCGCGCCCGCGTGCAAGCCGCCATCCGCCACGAGCTGACCCACGCCTACTTGCAAGAGGTCTACGGGACCTTGTCGGCGTGGCTGCACGAGGGCATCGCGCAGCGCATCGAAGGCATCGACGAGCAAACGGCCTTGCGCGAAACGGGCGGGCGCAGCCTCGTCGACGCGGCGCGCTTGCGTCGCCCCTTCGTCCTCGAGCGCAACCCTGAGCGCGCGCGCTTGCTCTATGCGCAAAGCGTGCTCCTCTTCATGGAGATCGAGCGGCGCCTCGGTAGCCGCGGCCTCGCGCCGCTCTTCGAGCGCATCGTCGAGGCCGAGGGCAGCCTCGGCGAGAAGGAAGACGCGGCCCTCGTCGCCTTGCTCGGCGTCGACCTCGAAGCGCTGATCCGGAGCGTCGCCGAGCGGCTCCCGGCGGCGACGCCAAAGCGCTGAAGGCACGCGCTGCGTAACCCTCGCCTCGTCCCTGCCATGTAGAGCAGTGAACGAGCACCTCGACCCCACGACTGTCCCGGCCGTCCTCAAGGCCCTGGATCTCCGCGAACGCCTCGCGGGCTATGGCAGCGCCTCCCTGTCGGACGAGGAGCTCCTCGCCCTCGTCCTGCGCACCGGACGCAGAGGCGAGAACGCGCGGGCGCTTGCGCGGCGCATCCTCGACGGCCTCGCCTCGCTGCGCGAGCTCGCGACCCTCTCGGTCCACGAACTCGAGCAGATCGCTGGCATCGGGCCGGCGCGCGCCGCCACCCTCGTCGCGGGCATCGCCCTCGGACAGCGCTGCCAGCATCGACGTGCCGAGCTCGCGTCCCCGCTCACGAGCCCGCTCGACGCAGCCGAGCACGTGCGTGGCCTCGTCACTCGCGCCTTGCACGAAGAGTTCCATGTCCTGCTGCTCGACAGCAAGCACCGCACGCTCGGCCACCGCCGGGTCAGCATCGGCACCCTTCAGGCGAGCCTCGTCCATCCACGCGAGGTCTACCGGCCCGCGATCCGCAGCGGCGCCGCGGCCATCCTCGTCGCCCACAACCACCCGAGCGGTGACCCGACGCCGTCCGATGAGGACCGCGCCGTGACCGAGCGCCTGCGTGAGGTCGGCCTCTGCGTCGGGATTCCCCTGCTCGATCATGTCGTGCTCGGCGATGCGGGCTTTTACAGCTTCGCCGAGCAGCGCGTGCTGCCATGGCGCTGAAGCCCAAAGGTACAGCGCCACACGATTCAGCATGGCCTCCGTTGCCACCCCTTGCCACTCGCCGAACACGTATGCAGTATGCGCTTCATGCAGAGACAACAAAGATCACGGATGGTCGACATCGCCACAAGGACCCTGTCCATGGTTCTTATCGGAGCGACGGCCTCGCAGGCTCGCTCGGCCATTTCGCAAGGCGGTTCCAAAGCGCCACATCGCTTTGTCGAAGCCGATCATGAAGACACAGCCGTCCCGACCAAAATCGTTCGGCCACCGACGTCCATCATCGAGCAGGACTACGTCAAGGGCCGTACAGCGTACTACGAGAAGCTTCACGACGTCAGTCTTGACGGCGTGGCAAAAGACGCACTCGACGCATGCATCCGCTCGTGGGTCGCCTTGACGACACGAATTCAAAATCGGCAATCGATCGACGTCGAAGCCTTCGAAGCGAAGCTAGCCAGCTTGAGCCCTGAGGATGAAAAGGACGCTCGCATCGCCTACGCAAAGGCATGGGTGCACTGCCATCGTCGCCGCTACCAAGATGCTCTCCAATACCTCGACGCGGCCGAGAAGGGCGTCGCTGCGTTGCCACAACCGGCCATGCATCGCTTCTTCATCGAGCGCCGCCGCACGACGATCTATCAAAGCACCGAGCAATCGAAACTCATGGCTGAAGCCGAAGATCGGGCCATGATCGCGATCCTCGACGCGGCATGCGTCGAGGACTTTGCCGCTGGGCGACGATACTGGTGGGAGGTCTTCACTCAGACATGGAATTTGAGGGCGGCGGACAGCGTGCCGACTGGAACCCGCTTTGTGCGACGGCTCGATGCGCTTGACAAGATCGATCCCTGGGTCGACGCCATGATTCGCGGTACCTGTCAAATCGCCGAGGCCTGGCAGAAGCGGGGCACAGGCTTCGCTGACACCGTCGGCGAGGCAGGATGGGAGGGCTTCACGTTGGCGATCGAAGTCGCCAAGAAGCAGTTTCAGAGAGCTTGGCAGATCGACCCGAAGTGCCCAGAATCCGCGACGGACATGATCGCGGTCTGCATGGGCAACTCGGACGATCGGACGGAACTCCTCTACTGGTTCGAGCAAGGCCTCACAGCGCAGTTTGACTACACGAAACTACACTTGGCTTTACTCTGGGCCCTCTACCCTCGCTGGGGAGGCTCCTTGGACAGCATGATGACTTATGGTCGGGCCTGCCTCGCGACCGGCGCGTGGGAGTCTCAAGTGCCGGATTTTTACTGGAATGCCTTCCTCTCATGTGCGAGCGAGTTAGAGCGTGAGGGTGGCGCGCGGCGCATGCTCCGCACGCCGGGCGTCCTCGAAGAGATCGACAGCTACTTACAAGGTGTTCACAAGGCCGAATGGCGCAAGCCCGGGATCGACGAACATGCCTCTCATCGCGTCCTCGCCCACTTCCTGGCGGGCAAACGCGAACGGGCCGTGGAGCTCTACGCAGAACTCGGCGATCGCTTCGTGCCACGAGCCTTCGACACATGGAAGCAATTAGAAAGGCAAGCAACCCTCGATTACCTCGCCGCGAAGCTACGTGAGCGCGACGACAAGGGAGGCAAGAAGTAGACGCCGGCTTGCTTCGCGAAGACGGTGTCGCGAAGATCGTGCTGTGGTCCAAGTCTGCTTCACACAGAACCTCGCCGTCCACGTGGATAGCACGCCGCTCGATGTCAGCGCGACAACGGTGCGCGAGGCGCTCGCCGAGGCCTTCGCGGCGAGGCCCAAGTTGCGGTCCTACGTCGTCGACGACCAGGGACGCGTGCGCGCGCACGTCAATGTCTTCGTCGACGGGCGCATGATCGAGGACCGCGACCAACAGAGCGACAGGGTCGACGCTGCGTCGACGCTCTGGATCTTCCAAGCCCTCTCGGGCGGTTGACCAAGCCAGCAAGGCAAAGGCAGACAAGGCAGACAAGATGTCGGATCAAGCACTGTGGGTCGCGACCCGCAAAGGTCTCTTTCGCTTCGCGGGCGACACGGCATCGCCGAAGCTCGAGCATGCGACCTTCCTCGGCGAGAACCTCTCGCTCGTCCACGTCGACCCGCGTGACGGCGCGGTCTACGCGGCCCTCGACACAGGGCACTTCGGCCCCAAGCTCCAGCGCAGCGACGACGGCGGTGCGACCTTCACGGAGATCGGCCTGCCGCAATATCCGCCCATGCCCGAAGGCTGGGAAGAGCAGCCCCAGTTCGACGGCAAGCCCATCACTTGGAACCTGCGCATGATCTGGGCCCTCGCCCACGGCGGTCTTGACCAGCCCGGGCGCATGTGGCTCGGCTCGCTTCCGGGTGGCCTCTTCCGCAGCGACGACCGTGGAGCGACCTGGCAGCTCGTCGAGTCCCTGTGGATGTCGGAGCGACGCAAGGGTTGGTACGGCGGCGGCGCCGCAGTGCCCGGCATCCACTCGATCTGCGTCGACCCGCGCGACAGCAAGCGCGTGGTCCTCGGTGTCTCCTGCGGCGGCGTTTGGCGCACGAGCGACGACGGCGCAACGTGGGAGCAAAAGGCCTACGGCATGCGCGCCGAATACTGCCCACCCGAGCAGGCCTACGAACCCTGGACCCAGGACCCCCACTGCGTCGTGCAGTGCCAGAGCGAGCCCACGACCTTCTGGGCCCAGCACCACAACGGCATCTTCGTCTCGACGAACGACCTCGAGCGCTGGGAGGAGATCGAGAACGTCGAGCCATCGGTCTTCGGCTTCCCAGTCGCTGTGCACCCACGCGACGGCAAGCGCGCCTGGTTCGTCCCCGCGACCAAGGACCAGCAGCGCATCCCCAAGGACGCCCGCGTCGTGGTCACCCGCACGAAGGACGGCGGCAAGAGCTTCGAGACCCTCGACCGCGGCCTGCCACCACCGCCCGCCTACGACCTCGTCTACCGCCACGCCCTCGACATCGATGCGAGTGGCGAACGCCTCGCCTTCGGCAGCACGACCGGCGGCCTATGGGCGAGCAGCGACGGCGGCGAGAACTGGTCGACGCTGTCGACCCACCTGCCGCCGATCTACGCGGTGCGCTTCGCGCCGCGCTGAGCTGTGCCGCGCCAGGGTTGCTGCCTTCAGCCCTGCAACGGTCGGCAGCACTACGTGACGACGACGACCGAGCCTCAGTGCTGCGTCTCGAGGGCTCGCGTCAGGAGGCCGTGGCTCGGCTGCGTTGGGTCGAGGACGTACCACTGGGCGTAGAGCTTGGCTCCGATGCCTAGCGGCAGCTTGAGGTCGGCGTATGCGTAGCCCTTGTCGATGCCGCTCGTGCCGGTGGTCGCCGCGTGCACGGTATCGACCGAGGTGTAGAGCAGGCAGCCGGACAGGCCGAAGGCGTCGAGAGCCAACGGAAGCTTGGTCTGGCCCCACTGCGTCGCCGACGTGCCGAGGAAGAGGAAGGCTGGCGCTGCGGGCGGTGCTCCGTGCAGGTGGTAGCGGATGCCCTCGGTGCCGTGGTTGGACAATCCGATTTTGGCGTCGAAGGTCGACTTGCCTGGACAGCGCTGGCCGACGGTGGCAACTCCGTCGGGAGTCAGGTCGATCGGGAAGAGGCGGCCGACAGGCCCCGAGGCATCACTGATGCCTCGATCGCCGGTCAGCACGCGGCCGAAGGTCTTGCCAGGCAGAGGAGGGAGCAAGAATGAGCCGCAAGCGCCGAGATTTTGGCCATGTGGAGGACCTATGTCAAAAAGCTCTCTGCCAGTCCTGAGCGAGTAGATGAAGATGCGTCCCAAGATGTAGCTGTTGGCGACCTTTGGCTCGGCAGCTCCAACGGCGAGGTCTGCGATACCGTCGCCATCCACATCGTGGCCGGAGTGGACAAAGCACCCATAGCCATTCGAGAAGCCATTGAACATGCGCCGCCACGTGAAGAGGGTTTGGCCGCTCTTGCCCGAGATCACCATCACGAGCGACGGTCCCGGGTGCACGTTGCTCGAGACGGCCCAGTCGTCGCAACCGTCCGCGTCGATGTCGCCGCAACCTGTGATGCCGCCGGTTCCAAGGGCATCGTCCCACTGCGGACCACGCACAGTGTAGATAGTCGAACCGTCTTTCCCGGAAACAGCCTTGACGGCGTTGTGCTCGTCGCGCCACGCGATGTCATCAGAGCCGTCTCCGTTGACATCGCCGATGCCGATGGCGTAGATGCCCCAGTTCGGCAGAAAGTCCCGCTTCCACAGCAAGAAGCCGTTCTGACGGTAAACTTCGACCCATCTCTTGTCTTCAGGACTAGGGCCGAAGAGCAGGTAGGCGTAATCACTCTTCCCGTCACCGTCGTAGTCCGCACGCTGCAAAGGCGCCTGTGCGTATGTATGCACACGTTGCACGAACTCTTTGAGGACGCGGTCGTCCTTGCCACTTCGAATCTGCACGCTGCTGAAGAGCAACTGGTTGTTCTCGAGGATCGTGATGTAATCCTCGAAGCCATCGCGATCATGGTCCCCGCACGGACGAGGAACGTGGCGGAAGTCCCAATCCTTGTGGTACTGGGGAGTGAAAACGACCCGAAGAAGCTGGCCTGTCTTGCCGCAAAAGAACCCGATCTGGCGGCGCGAGAAATAGGGAAACAGCCCGATCGTGAAGTCGTCGTAGCCATCACGATTGACGTCGTAGTCAGTCTGCAACTGACTGAAGCGATAGAGATTGGGGACCCCCTCGATCGTAAACTCGACGCGCTGAGCGGGCAGCGTCGACAGCATGATCGTGACGACAATGATGACGAGCCAGAACCTCATTGCACATTCACCCACGCTGCGGCCGACGGGATCCCATCGTCGGTGACGACGAACAACATGTAATAGCCGCGAGGCAGGAGTCCCGCGCTCATGGCAGGCACGTTGGCATAAAACGTTGGGTCGCCGTTGCCCGCCGCGTCGACGGCTTCGAATTCGAGCTCGACTCAGCGCTGATTTAGC
>CALLZN010000278.1 GCA_937858895.1 uncultured bacterium
GGGGATGCGCATCACCGCGTTCAGGAAGGTCCGAAACTCCATGCGCAGCAGCGACCGCTGTTCGTCGCAGTAGCGATCGCGCCAGCGGCCGCCGGTCGGCAAGAGCAGTGCAAACCACGCCTTCATGCTCCACGCGAGCGACGTCATCACCATGTAGGCCCAGTTGCTGACCAAGGAGTCGACCGGCGCCCGCAGCGAGCGGACATCGCCCTTGAGTTGGGCGTTGAGGTTCTCTTGGTTGCAGCGAGCGTTTGCGTTGGCGACCACCTCGGTGACCGTCAGATCGCGACGGTTGGTGATGTAGAAGAAGTATCGCGTCTGCGGGTAGAGCAGCTTCTGCCCGCGCTCGACGGTGATGGTCTTCCGCAGCACGACCATGCGGTAGCTCGAGGTGCAAGCCGTGGGCTGGTAGTCGAACTCGGCGACGTCCTCCTTCACGAGATAGAAGTTGAGGTACTCCTTCTGCTCGACGATTTGCGCCTTCACGTTCTCGCGTGGCGTGCGCGGCTCGGTCTTGACCTCGTATCGCGGCCTTCGCTCCAGTCGCGACCAGGCCGCTTCCGGAAGCGAGTCGGCCTTGTCCACGAGGTTCGACATGGCGTCGTAACCGAATACGAACTGCACGCCCTGGGCGCTCCAGCGGTCGAGGTGCTGCGTCTGCGAGAAGTCGGTGTCGCCGCGCAGAAGCACGCTCTTGAAGCCGGCTCGGCGGACCAGCGCGATGGCTTGATCGAATCGTTCCGCAGCCCCCTGCTGCGACGAGCTGTTGGCACCACGGTTGGCGAGAAACAGCGGCTCGTTGGTGTTCGCCAGCGAAACGACGAGCACATTGTAGCCCCACGTGCCCTTGTACGAGAGGCCGATGCCCTCCTTGCACTCGCCGTCCGTCGGGACCTCCGTTCCATCCGCCTCGATGATCGCCTGCTCGAAGAATGCCGCGGGTTGCTGTTGCCAGACCTTCAGTCGCGTCTCGTTGAACACGTCCTGCAGCGCGTCGACATGCCCCGGCTCGAAGCGCCTGCAGAAGTCGCCGGCCGTCGTCGGGTCGGGGATGCGCTGCGCACCGAGCGCGTCGAGGTAGCCTTCACTGGTGCGCAACAGTTCGAGGTCCTCGATGCACGTCCCGCCGGCCAGCGTGTTGTAGGCGAGGTTCAGCACGTGATCGGACTCGCTGTAGGGCAGGTGCACTTTCAGCAGCTTCAGCCGGTCGTCGATCGCGGCGGCCAAGCCAAGCTTGTGCGCCATCTGCTGCATGGCCCCGATCCCGCCGGCCGTGATCGCGCGGTCGCGCGAGGACAGCTCGTAGTGGATGTTCCTCGCCGAGAGCATCGGCTTGTCCTGCGGCGACCAGACCCGCTCCCGTAGGCGATGTTCGATCCGATCCTTGCTTCGACGCAGCTCGCGCTTGATGATGGCCTTCACTCGAAACGCCCCTCCCAGGGCATTCTTGGTTGTTGTCGCAAACGCCATCATCGCGACTGGAAGGGGTGTTTCGAGTAGTTTCTCAGCGCCACGAAGGCGCGCTCACGCTGGTTCAAGGACTAGACGCGACTGAGGGGCTCGCCTGAGCATTGCCCGCTACTCCGCTACACGGCTGGCAAATGACCGAACCTGCTTCTTTCGACGTCCCCGATGATCTGTTGCCCATCGCAGCCATTGCCCGGGCATGGCCTGCCAAGAAGGGTGGGGTCTCCCCAGGGCTTGTGTTTCGCTTTGCGGACAAGGGCCGCAGAGGCGTCGTGCTCAGGACGCTCGACGTCCCCGGCGTCGGCCTGTGTTCGTGTCAGCAGTGGGTGAAGGACTTCATCGCGGCGCTCAACAGGCCGCAAGTCACCCAGCGCGGTCCAGCCAAGACTTCAACATTCCACAAGCCTCGCCTTCGGGACCTGGGGAATAGGAGGCCGCCATCAGCAAAGGAGTCGATGTGATCTTGTTCGCAGTGAAGGGCTCGCAAGAGTGGGTTCTTCTGCGTTCGGCGCGAGGGTGCAGGAAGTTCTCGCGCTCGGAGCGTGGTGATGGATCATGACTGACTCTCCAACGCCGCCGCTAAGATCGCGCGTCCGGACTCAGCCGAACCGTGGTTCAGCGGACTTGATGAGGCAAGTCCTCATCGCGTTCGACGAATGTCGCCGAGGCCAGAAGGAGGTGCACGCGGCCTTGTTGGGTCTGCAGGATCAGGTCGCGAGGCTTCGTCACGCTCTCGACGACCTCAGAGGCGTCCGGCGAGCAAGCCGGCGGGATGCCCCGTAGGAGGATGCATGGCCGGTCACCACCTGTCCATTAGTGGCACCCCTACAAGCGGGAGGAACCCGTGCTGACCAGCTCTCACGACCTGTGGGCCGTGCTCAAGAAGCGGACGGAAGAGGGCATCCACCAACAAGCGAAGCTCGACGAGTTCGTCGCGGAGCGCCACCTCATCCTGCCCGGCGATTTGAACAGTATCGACACTGTGCGACTGTCGATCCCCGTGCCCGTCGTGCAGAGGGACCGGGCTCACCTGACGAATCTCGGCTTCGTCCTGGGCAAGAGCCTGCACAGGGCCAAGAAGCTGAGCGACGGGAGTCTCGCGGATCCTGACCCCGGCTTCGAGCTGTGGCAGCGACCGTTCGATGACTGTCGCGTGATGCTCTGGCCCAAGACCGAAGAGAAGACCGGCAAGTGCGTAATCGAGGTCGCGCTCTCTCGCGTGCTCGCGCCAGCTATGCGCCCCAAAGGCGGTGGAGGATGACGGCAAGCTGGGAAATGTTGTCGATGCTGAAGCGGCTGGGGCACGATCATCCTCTGTGCGATCGCGACTTGAAGCGCCGGATGGCAATGGCTCGCATGCTAGAGAGTCTGGGGCTCAAGAAGCTCGCGTTCCGCCTGCGTTGCTGCGCACGGGGATCCAATCCTCACGGGCAGTATCCCTGCAACTTGGTGTGGTGCTGCGAGCCGTGTGCGTTCGTCACGGCCTGCCAGCACAAGCGAGGCATCGAGCTGCGCATCGAGACTTTGCATCACGCGGATACAGAGGCTCGCTTCTTCCTCGTGACGATCGCTGCGCCCGGGATGAGGGAGGCGAGAAGGCAGGTGAAGTTCTTGCGCGAAGTGATACGCCGGATCTGGCGCAGGCGTCGCGGCTTGCTGTCGTGCCTGGGCGGGATGGTCGTCATCCTGGAACCAGCAAGAGCAGCGGACCCGCGCATGTGGCGGATTCATCTCCACGTCATCGTCTACGTCCAAGGTTCGGCAGTCGCGGAATGGAATGCGGGGGTTCGTCGGTGGAACAGGCAGCGAGAACAGATGTCCCCATCGCTTCGTAAGCGCACGAAGCGGAGGTTTCCGCTTCGGCATCGATCCTGTGGTCCTCATCGTTGGCTCCGAGGCGGTCTATGTCGGAGAAGCCGCGCTGACCGTCTCGCTCGAAGTCGAGCTGACCGTGCCACTCGGCCCCACAGAGGAAGAGCAAGACGCTCTCAGCGTGGGCGAGCACGATGTCCTGATCATCAACGGCGCGCAGGTGCGCCTAAACGTGCCCTCAGAGGCCATCGCCGTCGCAGACGACAGCACCGCCTACCTCGTGCGCGCACTCGTGGTCGAGCTCGAGGGCCTCGCTGTCGCCGAGGGGCAGGCACGCAGGCACGGCGTCGAGCTGCTCGTGCAGCCTGATGGATCGATCGTCGGTGAGCCCGGTGCATCCATCGTCGGATATGTGCAGCGTGAATACACGGACGTGCGTCCTTTCCTGAGCGCCTCCGTGCCGCGCGCGAGAAGCGCGACCTGAGCCAAGCCGACCTGGCCACCAAGGCAGACCTGCAGCCTAGTGCGATCTCCCACTTCGAGACCGGCACGCGCAAGCCGTCGTTCGAGAACCTCCGCAAGCTCGCGGATGCCCTCTCGGTGTCGATCGACTACCTGCTCGGCCGCGACAACAGTGCCGCCCTGCACGGTGCGGTGATCCAGCAGGTCTTCAGGAACGCATCCAAGATGTCGGAGACCGACCTCGAACTGCTAGCCAACATGTCGCGACTCCTCGCGAAGCGGAACGCGGAATCGGACAAGGAGGGGTAGCGTGACCGATTGGGCCGCAGTGGAGGCTGCGCGCGTCGGCGCGGAGAGGAAGGTCGCCGAGCTGCAGATCCGGTCCCTGCCGATCGACCCGATTCAGGTCGCGCGGGAAGCCGGCATCCTTGTTGAGGGAGCTGACCTGGAGGGTGCATCTGGCTGTTTGATGCGCCAGGGAGACCAGTTCGGAATCCTGTATTCGACGTCATTGCCCAACGCCGGCTTCATCAACTTCACCGTCGGCCACGAGCTTGGCCACTACTTCCTCCCCGGACACATCGACATCGTGCTTCCTGATGGACGCCCACACCTGTCGCGGGGCGAGTTCCTCTCGGACAACCAGCAAGAACGCGAAGCCGACGCATTCTCCGCCTCGTTCTTGATGCCCCGGGACCTTTTCCTACCAGCGTTGCGCCGAGCAGGGAGCGGCTTTCAGGCAATTGAGCGGCTCTCGGGCCTGTGCGGCACATCGCTAACGGCGACAGGAATTCGCTTCGCGGCCTTCGCAGAGGATCCAGTTGCGGTGATCCTGAGTCAGCAGGGCCGCATCCAGTTCTGCGCGCTGTCAGAGACGCTTCGTTTCATTCGCATGAAGTGGCTCCGCTCGGGTGACCCTGTCCCCCGCGGCACTGTGACCGAGGAGTTTCGTCGCTCCGAGCAGAAGGTCAGAACGGCTGCGCGAGCCGAAGGAGCGGGGTGCTTGTCGAATTGGTTCGATGGCGCGCCAGAGTTCGAGATGCAGGAGGACGTCGTCGGACTGGGCTCCTACGGCCGGGTTCTCACCGTCTTGTTCTCGGATGAGGCCATGCCGGACGAATCAGACGAAGACGACGAGTAGCTGCTCGGTTCCGGTGCAACTCGCATGGTGGCGCGGGAGGTCTGAGCGCGCGCCGGGCCATCCAGCTTTCGATCGATCAACTGATCGCGGAGCACCTCCAGCCATGGGCGCGCCGAAGTCCCGCGCAGCGCGGGAACTTGCGCTGGACCCTCCTCGCCCGCCGCGATCTACTCCAAGGGCTGTGCCACGCGGGATCGAGTCGCGAGTCGTGGACATCGCCGTCGGCGGTGACCGCCCCTCCCGATCCCACCCGGGCACCGACTTTCCACGATGGCACGCCTCGAAGACCTACAACAAGGTGCCCACGTCCGCGGCCTCGACCGCTCCGGCGTCGCGACCGTCGAGGCCGTCTCGTGGGTCGGAGAGCAAGCCGTAAAGGTCATCTACCGCTCCGCTTCCGGCGCTCTGAAGGACCGCCTCCTCTACCGGGACGACGAGCCGACCCTCGAACTCGCCGCCCCTACCCGCCAGTGGTCCTTCGACGGCGACGGCGACCTGCTCCGCCTCGTCTCCGAGGCCAACCGCATCCAGCTCGCGTCAGGGCTGCCGGGCGAGCGACGGGACCTGGCGCTTGGTCACCAATCACCTCGTGCCGTGCGCGTGACATTGAGTCAGTCTCGGGTCAACGGGATCCAGCGCAACTCCACGCGATCCGGCGTGACGCCGTGCGACTCTTTGCCGACCGCTCGGAATCACGAGCGATGTGTCTATGCTGCCTTGCGCGGAACATGCAAACGGCACGACGTCGAGCACCTGAGATCGCGATCCTCAACAAGGACTGCCGGGCTTGGATGGGTTCGCAGCCAGCCAACGTCGTCGACTGCGTCGTCACGTCCCCGCCCTACAACCTGGGCATCCCGTATGAGTCCTACAAGGACAAGCAGCCCCGCGAGCGATACCTCGCTTGGTTGGGCGAGGTGTTCGACGACCTCCATCGAGTGCTGCGGCCGGACGGGCACTTCTTCCTGAATGTCGGCTACAGCAACACGGACCCGTGGGTTGACGTCGACGTTTTGCTGGTCGCGCGTAAGCGGTTCGTGCTGCAGAACCGGATCTGTTGGGTGAAGAGCGTCTCGATCGACACCGAGACGTTCGGCCACTTCAAGCCGATCAGCTCGGGGCGCTTCGTGACCCCGACGCACGAGATGGTGTTCCACTTGACCAAGACGGGGAACGCCCCGATCGACCGCTCGGCGGTGGGCGTTCCTTACAAGTGGAAGTCGAACCTCGACAAACGCGGCCGGATGCGGGGTCGCCTCGCCAAGAAGTTCGGCTACGCGGGCTGGCTTGACTTCGAGGCTCGTGCGACCGAGCGCGAACGCGAGCGACTCGATCGAGAGCTGGAAGCGCGCGTGAAGAAGCTCGGCGTCGTGAAGGACCGTCGCTGCCGGGGGAACTCCTGGTTCCTGCCCTACGACACTATCCGGGATCGCGACCAGGACCGCGGTTCGCGCCCTGCGACGTTCCCCGTGGCCCTGCCCGAGATGTGCATCCGGTTGGCAGGTTGCCCAGCCGGCTCACTCGTCTTCGATCCGTTCGTGGGCTCGGGCACGACGATGATCGCGGCGCATGCTGCTGGCATGCGGGGCGTCGGGACCGACATCGATCGGCGCTACGTGACGCACGCTCTGAAGCGGCTCCAGCAGGTTGGTACCGACAGCGTGAGCGAGCCGACTGCAGTTCGACGCCGTGCAGTCCGATGAACAACCGATCAGGGGCAAGTAGGAGCCCCGTTACATCTCTCCGGAGGAGCGGCAATGGCGAACAAGCGCAGCAGGGAAAGGGGCGAGCGGATCCCATCCTACCTCAAGGACGACGGATACCTTTACGTGATGGTGACCGGCGAGGACGGGCGACAGGAAGAACACGCTGTGCACATTCTTGTTGCCGAGACGTTCCTCGGCTTCGCCCCGTCCCCGGAGCACAGGGTTGTTCACAAGAACGGCAACCTGACCGACAACGCCGTGACCAACCTGGAGTGGCGCGTGCCTGGGTGACCGAGCGTGGGCCGCGGCGCGTATGATCGCGAGGTGCTCACGCGACTGCGCGGCGATCCGAGGATGCCGCGAGGTTGCGCTGGGGGCCTGATCTGGGCCCGATCTCGCTGGAGGCCCGGTTACCGCTGCGGGGGCCATGCTTCCGCGCCCCGAGAGCACACTGCGGAGTCGCCCTAGGACAAGAACGTGGAGTTCCGGTGGCGCGCAACGTATGTTGCCGCCGAACTCAAGCTGAGTGGCGTCGCCGCTCGATTCAGCTACGGCGTGGTCTCCCATCTAGGCAGTCAGGTGTCGCTTCAGGTCCGCCAGATCTCGATCTGGGCGGTCCTGCTCATGCTCTGCCTGGGCCTTCCGCGCTTCCTCGTGGTCTGCACCGGGCCACATTGCCACGGCAGCATCGAGTTCGTGCATGCCTCGGGCTCCTGCTGCCAGGATCACCACGAGGTGGAAGTCGGTTGTGCCGCGCACGAGCACGCTCACGGCGAAGACGATGGTGGCGACTGTGGCGATGGTGAGACTGCCGAGCCGAGTCGTTGTGGCTGCACCGACGTTGCGTTCTCGATCGCCGAAGGCCCGCTCCCCGAACGCATCACGTTCGAGTTCCACGACGCCCCGGCGGTTGATGTCGTCGATTCGTGGCTCGCCTACACGCCGAATGCGCAACCCGACTCGGTGTTGCCGCCTGCGACCGGTCCGCCGAGAACGGACCAACGCACCGAGCTGCTGGCAACGACCCTCCTGCTGATCTGAGTCGACGCGCGCCCGCCTGAGCCCAGTGGCTCGGGATTCGGGGCCTTCTGGCCTCGCCGTGCCGCGTCCTGCAAGTGACGCGGCGCCCCGTTCCCTCGCCAACGTCCCGCCCCTCGACTCTTATGCACCGGATCCGTTGGGCGGCTTTGTCCGCCTTCCTCGCGGCAGGCTGCCAGACCTACACGCCTGCTCCTGTCGATCTCCAAGCGCACGCCCGGCTGTTCGCCGAGCGCATTCCCGACGCCACTCTCGTGCGGGCGTTCGCCGAGACGCTGCGCCAGCACGACCCCGCCATCCACGGATTCGACGTGGCGGACGGGCTGTCGCTCGAAGAAGCACGCTACGTCGCCCTCCTCTTCAACCCGTCGCTGAAGGTCGTCAGGGCACAAGCGGCCGTGGCGCAGGCGGTGGCGGAGCTGGCGGGCTTGTGGGACGACCCGCAGCTCAGTGGCTCGTTCTTCTACGTGTTGGAGAATGTCTGGCAGCACAACTGGTTCGCCGGGGCCTACATCGCGCAGACACTGCCGATCACGGGTCGCCCTGGCTTGGAGAAGGCGCTTGCGGAATCGCAGCATGCGCAGGCGCTGATCGAAGCACGCCGTTCCGAAGCCGAGGTCTTGAACAACCTGGATGTCGCGTGGGTGCAGCTTTCCGCCGCACGGCTGCGCGTAGATCTGCTGACGGCGCTGGTGCAGAGGCTCACCGACCTCGAACAGATCGCGTCGCGGTTGGCCACTGCCCAGACCCTGACTCAGCTCGAATCGCGTGCGTTCACGCTGGCGAGAGTCCGCCACCAAGCCGACCTCGTCGTCGCACGCGGGGAAGCACAGGGTGCAGACCTGCGTCTGCGCGAGCTGCTCGGGATGCCCCCTGGACTGGAGCTGCGCGTCGAACTCAATCTGTCCACTACCGAGCGTGTGACTGGTTCGGAGCAGCTTGCGAAACTGAGCCAGAGCCCTCTCGTCGAGCTGGCGATGCGCGAGCACGATGTCGCCGAACGCGGGCTCCAACTCGCCATCCGCAAGCAGTGGCCGGAGCTGTGGATTCAGCCCGGGTGGCAGGAGGAAGACGCGCAGCCGCGCCCAGCCTTTGGCTTCTCGCTGCCGATTCCGCTGTGGAACGCGAACGCGCAGGAGATCGCCGAGAAACGAGCGGCTCGGGACGTTGCAGCCGAACGACTGAAGGAGCGGCTGGAGGCTGCTACCCACGCGCTTGCGCGGGCGGACACGAAGCGGCGCGCAGCGGTCGAACAACGTCGCATCCTCGACGTCGAGTTGCTGCCACTCACCGAGCGTCAAGTCGCGGACGCAAAGCGTCTCGCCGAACTCGGCCAGCTCGACACCTTGTTGATCCTGGATGCCGTGACACGCGCCTACGAGGCGCAACTCGCCGCGGTCGCATCCGCCGTGACCGAGGCGGAAGCCACGGTCGAACTGAACTCGCTCTTCTGGCCGTCGCTGGCGGCCCCCGCGAAGGAGGAATGACCCATGGCTGCACGTCTCCGTTTCATTCTCGTTGTCACCCTGCTCGCGTCGGCCTGTTCGAAGAAGCAGGAGCCCCAGCCTGCGCATGACGAAACACAAGCACCGACGAATCGGATCGCGGTGCCCGAAGCCGTTCGCAGGAATCTCGGCATCGACTTCGTCAAGGTCGAGCGTCGCCGGGTGGCGCAGACCCTGCGGTTCTCCGGTCACTTCGAGTTGCTGATGACCGCGCGTCATGAGCTGCGCACGCCGGTGCAGGGGCGAGTCACACTGTTGGTGAAGCCGCTGCAATCGGTCAAGGCCGGCGACCCCATCTACCGGGTCGACTCTCCGGACTGGCGGCGAGCGCAACGCGAGCTCGGGGAGATCGCCCCGCAGATTCGAGTCGACGAGGCGCGACTGGCGGCGATGCAGCCACTCGTCGCTGCGCACCGCGAACACGAACAGAGCTTGCGCGAAGCCGCGTCGGTGCTCGAAGCGCGCCAGAAGAACGTCGAAGAGACGCAGTCCAGCGTTGGTGGGCAGGCGCGAGAACTGGCTGAGGCGCGTGCGCAGCTTGCCCAGGTGCGCGCTGACCTCGCCGAGGCCCGCGAGAAAGGAGCTACAACCGATGCCGCGCTGGCCGAAGTCCAGGCGCAGCTCATCGCTGGTCGGGACAGGTTCCGCTTGGCGCTCGAAGCCGCAGCGGCTGTGACCGGCTCGACGGTCGAACAACTACTCGGCGATGCCCCGGGCGCTACCAGCAAGTTGCCCTATTGGCGTGTGCTGTCGGCCATCGAGGTGCGCGCGAGTGCGGGCGGCGTGGTCGATCAGTTGCAGGTCGCTTCGGGCTCGTGGCTGGAAACCGGCCAACTGGTCGTCACGGTCAGCGACCTCGGCCAAGTTCGGTTCCGGGCGCGCGGCCTGCAGAGCGATCTGCCGCGGCTTCGCAGTGGGTTGTCGGCGCAAGCGGTGCCGGCACTCAGCACCAGTGCCGGGGAAGAGCGCGTGCCTGGAGCCCTGTTGCTCGGCTCCGACGCGGACCCGTCGCAGCGGACCCTCGACCTGTTTCTCGAACCGACGGCTGCGGCGGCGTGGGCGCGTCCCGGTGTCTCGGGCTTCCTGGAGATCGAGACGGCCGGCACGGCGGAGCCCGTGCTGGCAATCCCACTCGCCGCGACGCTGCAGGACGGCCTCGAACGGGTGCTATTCCGACGCGACCCCGCAGACCCGGACAAGGTCATCCGCCTGGAGGCCGACCTCGGCCTCGACGATGGACGGTGGGTTGAAGTCAAGAGCGGCCTGCGCGATGGCGACGAGGTCGTCTTCGCCGGTGCCTACGAGCTGATGCTGGCCAGTTCGGGGTCGGCTGCAAAGGGCGGCCACTTCCACTCCGACGGGACCTTCCACGCGGGTGAGCACAAGTAACATGTTCCGCAAGCTCATCGCCTTCTCGCTGCGGCAGCCTTGGATCGTGCTGCTGATGGCCGTCGGTCTGCTGGCCTTCGCGGGCTACCAAGTGCCGCGCATGCCGGTGGACGTCTTCCCCGAACTGAACGCACCGACCGTCGTCGTGCTGACCGAGGCCGCAGGCTTCGCCGCCGACGAAGTCGAACAGAACGTCACGTTCCCGATCGAGAGTTCGGTCAACGGTCTGCCCGGCATCCGTCGTGTGCGCAGCGCAAGCGCCATCGGCCTGTCCCTGGTGTGGGTCGAGTTCGAGTGGGGCGAGGACATCTACCGCGCCCGCACCTTGGTCGCGGAGAAGCTCAACGCTGCACGCGCCAACCTGCCGCCGAATGCGCATGCCGAGATCACGCCGATCACCTCGATCACCGGCGAGATCATGCTGCTGTCGTTGTCCTCGCCGGACGGCACGCAGACGCCGATGACGGTGCGCGCGTACGCCGAGTTCGAGCTGCGCAACCAACTGCTTTCGGTTCCTGGCGTGGCCCAGGTCGTCGCCATCGGCGGTGATCTGCCCGAGTACCAGATCAACGTCCGTCAGGACCAATTGCAGCTCTACGACCTCACGATGCAGGAGGTCGTGGATGCGGCACGCACGGCGCACAGCACCGCTGGAGCCGGCTACCTGCCAAACGTCGATGGGCTCGAACTGCCGGTGCGCCAGACCGGGCGCGTCCGGTCAGAGGCTGACATCGCCGGCACCATCGTTCGCTACAAGGACGGGCATCCGGTCACGATCGGGCAGGTCGCTGAGGTCGTGCGCGGGGCCACTCCCAAGCGCGGCACGGCCACCGAGGGCGGCAAGGCTGCGGTCGTGTTGTCGGTGCAGAA
>CALLZN010000279.1 GCA_937858895.1 uncultured bacterium
CGGGGGCCCACTCGCGAGCGGGAGGCTCGTTATCCGCGCCGCGGCCTTTTCTCGGGTCTTCATTCATCAGGAGCTCCGACCCCAAGGGCCCCTGCCACTCGGCACCGTGAAAACGCGCATCAGACGAGGCTTGCTCGAGCTGCGCACGACCCTCGAAGAGGAGGCTCGCAGCGCATGACATCGCGACATGGGGACGACACAGCGGGCGTTTGCCCACGCAGCGATGCTGCCATGCTCTTCGTGATCGGCGATCTCGACGAACAAGCGGCGCTCGACTTTGCGACCCACCGCTCGCGATGCCAGGCATGCGCACGAGAAGTCGATTTGCTCTCGAACGCCTATGACGACATCGTGCAAGGCTTGGAGCTCGAGGCCGGTGGTGACCTCAAGCGCCGGCTCCAAAAACGCATCCGCGGCGAAACCACGACCGGCAGCCCGCTCTTGAAGTCACTGAAGGTCAAGAACGGTATCGACGCAGCTTCCTACTACATCCTCCGTCACAGTCGTGCAGACGACGACGGCGCATGGGAGAGCAGCGGCGTCGAGGGGGTCTTCATCAGGAAGCTGCACGTGACGGCTGACGAGAGCAGCATGACCTGCCTCGTTCGCATGGAAGCCGGGTCTTCGTACCCGGCTCACGTCCATGCCGAACGCGAAGAGTGCTTCGTCCTCGAAGGCGACTTGAGAACCGAGTCGAGCCTGCTCCTTGCCGGCGACTACGAGCACGCTCCCGCAGGCTCGGCTCACGGCGTGCAGTTCACCGAAGGTGGCTGCTTGTTGCTGATCCGCACGTCGTTGCGAGACGAGTTCGCAGCCTGAGAAGTACGGCAGCGCGCGAATCCACCGCGTCGTACGTCACGTATGCAACTTGGCATGCGAGACAACGACACGAAATCAACATCAGTACTGCGCCTGCTCGCTTGCGAGTTGTTTTTCTTGGTGAGCGTCGTCGCGACATCGTGCGACTCTGGAACGAAGCGCGAAGACGACGAGAGCCGAGCTAAGCAAGCGCACACCGTCAGCGCTGACTTGACCGTCCTGCGCATGCGCGAAGCGCTGCGCCTCGCCCTCATCGAGCACAAGGGTGCGAGCGTTGCCGGCGATAGCGCCGACGTGCAGATCCGCGAACTCCAAAAGCGCACCCAAGAAAAACTCGCTGCCGGCACCATCCCCGTCGTCGAGATCGAGAAGCTCGCTTGGGCCTTCGTCGACAAGGCGCGGCGCGCCCACGACGACGGCTACTATCGCCTCGCGCGGGCATGCGGCGAAGGTCTCAGCAGTGATGCAACAGCGCGAGCCGCGGGCCTCCTGATTCTCGGCCACGCGGCGCAGAGCATGCACGAGTTCGTGAAAGCCGAGGCCATCGCCCGTGAGCTCACGACCCTGCGCGGCAATCCCTTCGACTGGGGCCTGCTCGGCGACATCCTGGTGGATCGCGGCGCGCTGATCGAGGCATCGGAGGCCTACCAACGCATGGTCGACGCCAAACCGTGCCTGCAAAGCTATGTGCGCGCTGGCCACATCCGCATGCTCGCCGGCGACCTCGAGGGCGCAGTCCAACTCACGAAGTACGCCGTTCGCTCAGGGAGCCGCCGTGCACCTGAGCCCCTCGCTTGGGCCTACACGCGCCTCTCGCGACTCCACATGCTGCGCGGAGAAGAGGCAGAAGCTCTCCAGGCGAGCGCCAGCGCCCTCGAGGTCTTACCGACATCGGCAGCAGCCTTGCTCGCACGCGCCAGCGTCGAGGCCGCACGCGGACAAGAACAAGCTGCCCTCGCCGACTACCGCAACGCCGCGCGCCTGGCACCGCTACCCGAGTACCAGTGGGCCCTGGCCGACGCCTTGCGAGACAGCGGACAAGAAGCCGAGGCAGCGACCGTCGAGCGCGAACTCGAAAAGAGCGGCGCGCGCAACGACCCGCGCACCTTCGCCTTCTACCTCCTGACGCGGTCGAAGCGTCTGGAGCAGGCATCCGAGCTCTTGACGAAAGAACTCGAGCAACGCCGCGATGCGAATACCTTGGACGCCTTGGCCTTCCTGCAACTGCGGCAGGGCAAGAACAACGAGGCACAGAAGACGATCCTGGAAGCGCTCGCGACGCGCACTTGCGAACCGCGCGTGCTGCTCCATGCAGCCCTGATCGCCAAGGCCATCGCAGTAGCACCACAGGACATCGAGCACGCCATGCAACGCGCGCGACGGATGGCGCACGGCCTTCTCCCCAGCGAGCGCAAGATCCTGCAGGAGAGCTTCCCCGATTGACCGAGGGCCTTCGCCACAGCCGTGGCGCGACCTCGTTTGAAGCGTGCAAGCACCACAGAGACCTACCATGACCACACACACAAAACTCTCAACGACAATCGCGGCCCTAGCCATGCTGGGGCTCACGCGAACCGCGCTGGCATCCAGCCATATGGACGCCCCGCTCATCACCCTCGACGACGCCGCGAACACGACCGACGTCTACGCCTTCGTAGGGAAGGACCCGACCGGCAAGAAGGCGCTGTCGATGGCGGTCTCGGTCTATCCGTTCGAGGATCCGGGCATCGGGCCGAACAAGTACAATTTCGACGACAAGGTCTTGTACGCCCTCCACGTCTCGACGGGTGACAAGATCAAGCAAGGGATCGCGACGCACAGCTGGTTCTTCGAGTTCACGACCAGCTACAAGACGCAGGCGACGATCCTGCAGTCCTACTTGGGCGTCGTCAAGGACGTCGATGACGCGAACCAGAACTTGACGCAGCGCTACAGGATCACCGAGGTCTCGGCCGCTGGCATCAAGCAGCTCGGCAGCGGCGTCGTCCCGCCCAACAACCAAGGGATCGCGACACCGGAATACAACGAACGTCAAGGTGACGGTCCCGCGAAGGTCGGCGTCGACAAGATCGCGAGCCTCGACCGTTACACGGCACAAACCGTCACCGACCTCGGCGCTGGCTACTACGCCTTCGCCGGCCAACGCGAGGACGGCTTCTATGGCGACATCAACGCCATCTTCGACTTGCTACAGCTCCGTGGACCCGGCGCCGCGCGCGACTCTCAGAAGGGCTTCAACGTCCACACGATCACCTTGCAAGTCCCGATGGCTGCCATCGGCGGTGAGATGCAAGAAGTGGCAGTTTGGGCCACGACGTATCGCAAGACCTTCACCGTGCGCCTGAAGCAGTTCGGCGACGTCGAGGTCGGCGACTGGGTCCAAGTCGGCCGTCAAGGCAATCCGCTCTTCTGCGAGGCCTTCGTCGCCATCGCGGACAAGGACCTCTACAACCGCTGCCCGCCGAGCAGCGACGAGATGGTTTTCAAGAAGTACGCCGAAACTCCAGAGCTCGCCAAGCTCCTGAATGCCATCGTCTTCAAGGGTAACCCCATCCCCGGTATCGAGACCAATCGCAGCGACCTCGTCGGCATCTTCATTCCCGACATGATCAAGGTCGACCTCTCGACCGCGCCGGTGACCCTCGCTGGTGGCGGGCCCAACCACATCACGACACCCGATGACCCGGGCTTCTCGCGCCTCTCGGTCTTTGGTGGCGACACCGTCTTCAGCCCGCTCAAGAAAACCAACGTGCCGAGCGGCTGGCCCAATGGTCGGCGCTTCGGTGACGATGTCATCGACATCGGAGTGAGCGCGGTCATCAGCGACTTGCGCGTCAACCCGCCTGTGATCCGCGTCGCGAGCGACAACGTCGACGCCAATGACGCGGTCTACAACAAGGTCATGCCCTATGCCGCGACACCGTTGAACGGCCGCAATCACCGCCACGACTAAGACTCGCTGTCTCTGTCTCATGTTCGCTGCACATCCTTCGCACGATCCCGGGATCAGCTCGCTGCGCGTCGACGTCGTCGATGCAGCGGCGCGCGAACTGCGCCTCGAGTGGCGAATCGATAGCCAGTGCTTCTCGAGCGGAGAAGTCATGGATCCCAGTGCCATGCATGCGCGCTGGTCACAGTTCCTAGCAATGCACGGCGCCGCGTGTGAGACCGCGACAGTTCGTGCGCTCGATACACATTCACATGAGAGCCCGGTCCTGCTCTTTACCTGTGCCCTTCACCTACCTAGCGAGCCTGGATCAACAGGCACGCAGGTCGAGATCATCGCGCTGCCACGCCTAGCCCGAGGTCATCGCGTCCATGCCGCTCTGCACGATGCTGGCGGTCGCGTCTTCTCCGAAGCTCTGCTCGACGCGAAAGAACCCTGCTTCGCGCTCTCCTGCGTCAACATCGCCGGAGCTGGTCCACCCTCCTTCTCTTCGTTGCCAGACGACAGCGCCTGGCCCTCCGCTTCTTTGACAGCGGTCCTCGTGGTTGCTGTCGCGTTGGCGAGCTTCGCCATCCACCACTTCCACTTCCGCAAAACCTGAAAACCATCGAGATTGCTGAGATGAAAACAACCACCATTCTATCGACGTTCGTCCTGACTTCGTTGCTGTGCAACGCGACACCTTGTGCACAAGACTTCTACTTGACGACAGCGGACAATCGATTGATTCGCGTCAACGTCGGCCTGCCCGGCATCGTGCTCGATAACAAGGCCATCACCGGTCTTGCCAAGGACGAGGTAATTCTCGGCATCGACTTCCGACCGGCTTCCGCACCCAATATGCCGGAGCTCCTTGCCTTGGGCAGCACGAGCCGGCTCTATAAGATCGACCTCGCGAGCGGCGTCGCCACCCCCAACGCAAACTCATTGGTGCCGGTGCTCAATGGCACGACCTTCGGCTTCGACTTCAATCCTACAGTCGATCGCATCCGCATCGTCTCGGACGCCGACCAAGACTTGCGCGCGCATCCAGATACAGGTGCGGTCGTCGCTGTCGACGGCACGCTCGCCTATGCCGCCACGGACGCGCGCTTCGGACAGAACCCCAACGTCGTTGCGAGCGCCTACACGAACAGTCGAGCCAACGTCACGTCGACCGTGCTCTACGGCATCGACAGCAACCAGGACACGTTGGTCCGCCAGGATCCGCCCAACGCTGGCGTTCTCAATACGGTGGGTCCGCTCGGCATCAACACGAGCGCAGTCGCGGCCTTCGACATCGCCGGCAACGACGACGTCGGCTACGCGGTCGTGACTTCACCGGGACAGAACGTGACGAGCAGCGCCCTCTTCCGCGTCGACCTCAAGACCGGTGCGGCGAGCTTCATCTCGATCTTGCCGGTCATGATGCCGGTGACGGGCTTCAGCGCCGTGCCGACGCCTGGCGTCATGTTCTACGGAGTCGCGACTGCGGGCTGCGTCGGCCTGCCTTCGGTTGGCGTGACGGGCAGCCCGACGCTCGGCAACAGCTCCTTCGCGATCACCGAGATCAACGCCCTGCCAGCGACTGCTGGCCGCCTCATTCTCGGTGTCAAGAATGCCATTCCCCCCGTCATGCTCGGCGTACTGAGCTTCAACGTCGACCCCTTCGATCCTCTGACGCTCTGGCTGCCGGTGGCAACCGATGGACGCGGCGCGACGACCGCGCCGCTGCCGATCCCGAACGACCAGCGCCTCGTCGGGCTGACGCTCTATGCGCAGTTCCTCTGGGCCGACCGCTGTGCGGTCATGCTTGCCGCGGGATCGAACGCGGTCAGCTTCACGATCCAGAACTAACGTTTGCCTTGAGGGCCGCGGCGCGCCGCCGCTGGCCCACGCAGGTTCTCGAAAATCTGCGACCGGCCTCGTTACAGAAGCGGCTGCTTCATCGCTTTTGAGGCTTGGTCGTGCGCTTCCCACGGTGGGCTCTGCACGACCGACTTGGTTCCCACGGCTCGCATGGGTCACTTCTATGGGTCATTCGTCGTCACTGGCGACTCTCGCCTCCGTCCTCGCCCTCAGTTCAACAGCTTTCTCTCAGGTCTTGGTCAGCCCGGCTATCAACAAGACCGTCGAAGGTCCAACCTACGGCTCCGCCGCGTTCGGCAACAACAGCTCGTCGGGCTGGCGCTTCCAGCAGGTCCACGATGATCTGCGCGGCGCGCGGGCGACGCTTCGCGAACTCGCGTTGCGCCGCGACGCTTCGATCGCGACGCGCTACCCCACCTACGAGTTCAACCTGGACCTCATCCTGTCCACGGCCGCCACGACCTCGACGACGATGCAAGCGGGCTTCGATGCCAACCACGGTAGCAACCGCATCGCGGTCATCAGCAACAAGAAGATCGTGATGCCCGCGACCTTCAGCGACGGCGTCGCCGCTCCCTTCGTCTACCGCATGAAGTTCGACGCGCCCTACGCCTTCGACGGCGGTAACAACGGACTCTGCTGGGAAGCGCGCGTCTCGTTGATGCGAGGCCTCACCTACACGGCCTACTTCGACGTCGCCTACTGGCAGAACACGAGCCCGGCCCTCGCCCAAGCCTACTACGGAAGCGGCTGCACGGACTCCACGCAGCAGACCGCGGCGCAGCTCCAAGCCTCGTCTTCGGCTTCCTGGACCCAGAAGACCGGCTCGATCTCGCTCTCTGGCTACTACTTCGCCCGCTCGAGCGTCGCGATCGCCGCCCTCGGCTTCTCGCGATCCTCGTATGGTGCCTTGCCGCTTCCCTTCGTGCTGCCCGGGAGCGCGACCGCCTACAGCGGACCCTGCTCCGTTCTCGCGAGCCTAGACGTCGTCTACGCCACGGCGACGGACTCGAACGGCTACGCTGCGCTGCAGATTCCGATCCCGGTCGAGCAGAGCTTCGCGGGCGCCAAGCTCTTCTTGCAGTGGCTCAGCGAAGACAAGGCGACGAGCGCCTTGATCCCGTTGATCACCTCGAATGCCGTCGAGATGCAGTTCGTGCCGCCCTACGGCCAGACCGAGATCGCCTACAACGTGGCTTCGAGTCCCCTGCTCAGCACCGGCACGGTGACGGGATACACGGGCTACGTGGTCGCGCTCTACTGAGCCGCGCCGCTCAGCTATCGAAGTTGTTCGCGAGGTAGGCGAGTCGTGCGCCCCAGTGCTCGAGCATCTCCTGCACGGCCACACCACCGTCGCCATCGAAGGTGCCGACATCGATCAGCGCTTCGAACATCTCGGTCACGCTCGACTCGGCGGCGCGACCGAGGGCCTGGCCGATGTCGGCGAGGCCGCGCGCGCGGCCGAGCGCGATCGCCCGGGCTGCCGCCTGGTAGATGCGTTCGGCGCTCGCCTGCGGGTCCGCGTCGGCGACCGGATCGGGGCGCACGAGGTGCTTGACGACGAGCTTGTCGTAAGGAATCGCAAACTCGCGGGCGAAGGCGCGCGCAAAGCACTGCTCCGCTAGAGCGAGTGCTGCCTTGTCGGCCTGCGTGAAGTCGCGCTTGTCGCCCGAGGACACGAGGCGGTGCGTGCGCTTCGCCGCTTCATCGTCCTGCGAGCGCCGCTGCGATCCGAACTGGGCCGAAGCCCCATCGCTGCCGCCGTCGCCAACGGAGGCCGCGCCGTTGATTCGATCCACCGGAACTCCTTCCATATCGAGGTTATCGGCCACTTAGCCTCGCGCCGCGTACTTGTTTCGCCGCCTGGCCCGGGCAAAGTGCAAGCAATGGACGCCTGGTGCCTCGAAGTCGCGCTGCTCCCCGACCACCCCGACCCGATGGCAGCGGAGGTCAAGGACCGCCTTGGTCCGCTCGCCGCGCGCGCGCGCGTGCGGGGCATCCGGGGCTACCTTCTACCCGCTTCCCTCGATCGCTCGAACGTCGCGCGCGCCGCGCACGAGCTCTTCGCTGACCCGATCAGCGACAGCTTCCGCATGTTGCCGGCGAGCGAACACGCGGCGTGGCGCGGACTCTGGCCGGACTTCGAAGGTGCGAGGCGCATCTGCGTGCGTCGCCGAGCTGGCGTCATGGACCCCGTCGCGACGAGCGCCACGCGCGCCTTGGCCCAGCTCGGCATCGATGTGCAAGCCGTCGGGACCTACCGCGCCTGGCTCATCGACGGCGTCGAACTGTCGGACAGCCAGCTCGAGGAGGTTGCCGCCAGCCTCGCGAACGACGTCGTCGAGGAGGTCCTCATCGATGCCCTGCCACCCGGCCTACCCTTGCCAGGTGGCGCCACGCGCGAGGTTCGTGTCGACATCGCGGTCAGCGAACTCACGGACGCCGACCTCCTCGCATTGAGCCGCCGCCACACGCTCTCGCTCGACCTCGCCGAGATGCATGCGATCCGTGACCACTTCGCGGGTCTCGGGCGTGCGCCGACCCTGACCGAACTCGAGACCCTGGCCCAAACCTGGTCGGAGCACTGCAAGCACAAGACGCTGACCGGACGCGTGCAATACGAAGGCCCCGACGGCACGCGCAGCTACGAGAACCTGCTCAAAGAAACCGTCTTCGCGACGACGAAGCTCATCGACCATCCGTTTTGTTGGAGTGTGTTCTCCGACAACGCGGGTGTCATCGACTTCGACGGCGATGACGGGCTCGCGATCAAGGTCGAGACCCACAACCATCCTTCGGCCATCGAACCCTTCGGCGGCGCGGGCACCGGCGTCGGCGGCGTGATTCGCGACATCCTCGGCACGGGCCTCGGCGCCAAGCCGCTCTGCAACATCGACGTCTTCTGCGTCGCGCCGCCGGACTTGGCCGACGAAGAGCGGCCACCGGGCACGCTGCATCCGGCGCGCGTCCTCGACGGCGTCGTGCGCGGCGTGCGCGACTATGGCAATCCGATGGGCATCCCGACCGTCACGGGCGCCGTGCACTTCGATCCGGCCTTCGTCGGCAACCCGCTCGTGTATGCGGGCACGGTCGGCATCCTGCCCAAGCGCTGCGTGCACAAAGAGGCACGGCGCGGCGACCGCATCTACGTCGTCGGCGGGCGCACGGGGCGTGACGGCATCCATGGCGCGACCTTTTCTTCGGTCGAGCTCAGCACCGAGAGCGAGACCGTGAGCTCGGGCGCGGTGCAGATCGGCGACCCGATCACCGAAAAGAAGGTCCTCGACGGCTTGCTCCAAGCGCGCGACGAGGGGCTCTACTCGGCCATCACGGACTGCGGCGCCGGCGGCCTCAGCTCGGCCATCGGCGAGATGGGCGAGAAGCTCGGCGCCCGCGTCGAGCTCGCGCAGGTCCCGCTCAAGTACGAAGGCCTGACGCCGACCGAGGTTTGGATCAGCGAAGCGCAGGAGCGCATGGTCTTCGCCGTGCCGCCGCAGCACCGGCGCCGCTTCGAGGCCATCTTCGAGAACTTCGAGGTCGATGCGACCGAGCTCGGCGAGTTCACGGGGGACGGCCGCCTCGTCTTGACCTGGCACGGCGAAGAGATCGCCGATGTCGCGATGTCCTTCTTGCACGACGGCGTGCCGCGGCGTTCGCGCGCCGCGCGCTTCGAAGAACGCTTGCACGAGGAGCCCGACATCCCCGAGCGTGACGACTATGGTCCAGCCATCCTCGAAGCACTCTCGGCGTGGCCGGTCTGCAGCAAGGAGTGGATCCTCCGCCAGTACGACCACGAGGTCCAAGGCCTGACCGCGGCCAAGCCCTTCGCCGGCCCAGGGCAGCGTGGCCCGGGCGATGCGGCGGTCCTCGTGCCCAAGCCCGGCGGCAAGCGCGGCTTCGCGGTCGCGACCGGCCTCAACCCGCGCTACTCGTGGATCGACCCGGCTGCCATGGCCGAGGCCTCGCTCGACGAAGCGATGCGCAACGTCGTCTGCCGCGGCGGCGACCCGACCCACACGGCCATCCTCGACAATTACTGCTGGGGCAACTGCGACAAGCCCGAGCAGCTCGGCGCCCTCGTGCGGGCAACCGAAGCGCTCTGCGCCATGGCGCTCGAGTTCCGGACGCCCTTCGTCTCGGGCAAAGACTCCTTGCACAACGAGTTCCGAGTCGGCGACGAGACGATCGCGATCCCGGGCTGCATCCTCGTCACGGCGCTCGCGATCGTGCCCGACGTACACCTGGTGCCCGAGTCTTGCTTCGTCGCTGCCGACGCGCCTGTCTACCTCGTCGGCCGCACCTACCGCGAGCTCGGCGGCTCGCTCTGGTATGCGATGCACGGCGCGCTCGGCAACGCCGTGCCGCGCGCCGTCGTCCTCGACAGCGTGCGCAACCTGCGCGTCCTCGCCGAAGCCATCCAACAGGGTTGGGTGCGCGCGGCGCACGATCCGAGCGAGGGCGGCATCGCGGTCGCGGCCGCTGAGATGGCCTTCGGCGGCGAGCTCGGTATCACTCTCGACCTTGGCAACCTCGACGTCGAGGAGGGCATGCGCGATGACGAAGTGCTCTTCTCCGAGAGCCTAGGTCGCGTGCTCGTCGAAGTGCGTCCCGAGCATGAGGAGGACTTCGTGCGCTTCCTTAGGTCGCTCCAAGTCTCGGCGCGCAAGATTGGGGTCACGAGCGCGCAGCGCCGCTATCGCGCCGAGGGCAGGCAAGGCGATCAGCTCTTCGACCTCGACCTCGACGATTGCGAGCGTGCCTTCCGTGAGCCGCTCGAACACGGACCGATCGCAGCGGCGCGCGCTGCCAAGTCGAAAATGAGCGAGGAGGCAGGCCAGTGATTCCCCCCCACGCCGTCGTCGTCAAGGCTCCGGGCACGAACTGTGACGTCGAGACCGCGGACGCGCTCATGCGCGCGGGCGCGAGCGCTTCGGTGCACACGACCCATGAGTGGCTCGAAGATCCCGAGCTGATCTTGGGAGCCCGCATCGTGGTCTTTCCTGGTGGCTTCGCGCATGGGGATGACGTCGCTTCGGCGCGCATCCTCGCGAGCCTCTTGCGTGCACGGCTCGGCCCCGTCCTTCGGCGCTTCGTCGACCAAGAAGGCGGTCACGTGCTCGGGATTTGCAACGGCTTCCAAGCCCTCGTCAAGGCCGGCCTGCTGCCGCGCGAACGCGGCCAAGACTTGGCGCAGCGCGTGACCGTCGTGCACAACGACTCGGGTCGCTACGCCTGTCGCTGGGTTCGCCTGCGCGTCGAGGCTTCACGCTGCGCTTGGCTACCTCGAGGCGAAGTCTGGGACATGCCGGTCGGGCACGGCGAGGGCAAGTTCGTGCCCGGTGCCGACTTCGACACCAAGTCCGAGCTCGTCGCTTTTCGCTATGTCGACGCAAACGGTGACGACGCGCAGACAGCGCCCGCCAACCCGAACGGCAGCATCGACGCCGTCGCCGGCATCTGCGACGAGAGCGGGCGCGTGCTCGGCCTCATGCCCCACCCCGACCGCAGCTACTTGGGCTACCACCATCCGTTGGCGTTGATCGCGCCACGAGATGACGACGAGACTTCGGGCAGCAAGCTCTTCCGCGCCCTCGTGAACGCGGCCTCGCGCTGAGTCGTGACGCATGAAGCGTGGGTGCGCGAAGCGCGCTTCCCGCGATCAGCGCAGCTCGACCGTGACCGCGTTGCTCGCGAAGTCGATGGGCCCGAAGGTCGCGAAGGCAAACGACAGCTTCGTCCCCTTGAG
>CALLZN010000280.1 GCA_937858895.1 uncultured bacterium
TTCGATCGCCATGACGAGTCCATGGACCGGGTCGCGCGCCGAACACAAGTAGCCTGGCGGTGCTTCTTGGCCGTCGATGACGAGGCTGTGGTAGCGGCAGACCTCGATCGGCGAGGGCAAGTCGGCGAAAAGGCCGCGACCCGAGTGCTCGATGGACGAGACGCGACCGTGGTAGACCTCGGGTGCGACGACGATGCGCGACCCGGCGACCATGGCGAGGGCTTGGTGACCGAGGCAGACGCCCAGCACCGGCACGTGCGACGGCGTTTCACGAACGACGTCGAGGAGACAGCCGGCCTCTTCGGGCCGGCCGGGTCCGGGCGAGAGCACGATGCCGCAAGGCTCGAGGTCCAAGATCTCGCGTGCCGTCGTGCGATCGCTGCGCACGACGAGGGTGCAGGCCCCGAGCGCGCGGAAGGCCTGATCCAGGTTGAAGACGAAGGAGTCCCGGTTGTCGAGCAGGAGCAGCATCGGCGCGGCGGACGATAGCACAGCCGGTCGCAAATGCGTCGCGCCGCGGGGCCCCGGCCGAGCTGCGCACAGGTTTCAGCGCTTCGGAGCGCATTGTTTCCAGGCTGGCTTGGAGGGCGGCACTGCCTATGCTCTCCGCGCTTCGCGTTGCTCATCCCGAGGCGAAACCGAATGAACATCCTGATCATCGGCATGGGCGAGGTGGGGTACCACGTCGCCAAAGTGCTGTCCGAGGCCAAGCATTCGGTCACGGTCGTCGATCCCGATCCGGCGAAGATTCGGCGCGCGAGCGAAGTGCTCGACGTCCAGAGTCTCCTCGGTGATGGGACGCTGCCGCGCGTGCTCGACGAAGCCGACGCGAGCTCGATGGACCTCATCCTTGCGGTCACCGACGACGACCGGACGAACATGCTGTCCTGCCTGCTCGCGCGGCGCATGGGTGCTGCCCAGGGCATCGTGCGCGTCAAGGACCTCGACGACTACCGCAACTATCGAACGCTGCTCCGTCGCAACATCCTCTTCGACGAGATCCTGAGCCTCGAGGGGCTCGCGGCCGAAGAGATCGCCAAGGTCGTGCGCCGCAACCAGGCCGTCTCACTCGAGAACTTCCTCGAGGGCCACGTCACCTTGCGCGTGCTGCGGGTCAAAGAAAAGTCGCCGATGCTCGGCAAGCCGCTGCGCGACATTCACCCCAAGGGCAACGTCCTCATCGTCGCTGTGCGTCGAGAGGGCAGCACGATGATCCCGGGAGGGGACCACCACTTCTTGGTGGACGATGACATCTACGTCCTCGGGCGGCCGGCGAGTGTCGAGCAGTTCGAGGCCTGGGTCGGCCATCACCGCGGTCGCGCCCGCAACGTCATTATCTACGGTGGGAGCCGCGTCGCCTTCCACGCGGCTCGGTCGCTCGAGCGACACGGCGTCAAGATCCGCATGATGGTCGACGACCGCGCGGCGAGTGAAGAGTTCGCCGAGCGCCTCGAACACTCGACGGTCCTCCTCGTTGATGGCATCGACATCGAGGCTTTCCGAGAAGAGCATGTCGGCAACGCCGACGCCTTCGTCGCGGCGAGCGACGTCGACGAGCGCAACCTGCTGTCGTGTCAGATCGCGGCCAAGCTCGGCTGCGAGCGCACGATCGCGCTCGTTTCGAGCAGCGACTACGTCGACATCTACGAGGAGATCGGCATCGCGCGCGCGGTCTCGCCCCGGCTCCTGTGCAGCGACGCGATCATGAAGCGCGTCCAAGCCGGCAAGCTGCAGCAGCTCGCGGCTTTCGACGAAGGGCGGGCCAAGGTCTGCACGGTGACGCTCAGCAAGGGCTCGCCCTTGCTCGGCAAGTCGCTCGTCGAGGCGAAGTTTCCGAAGGACTGCCTGGTCGGCGCGATCCAGCGTCAAGGCGAGCGCGGCTCCGAGGTCCTCATCCCGAAGGGGGACGACGTGCTCGAGGAAGACGACGAGTTGATCCTCTTCATGCTGTCGACCGTCGAGCAGCGCGTCTTCGAGCACCTTTCGCACTGACCGAAGGTCCGACCGATCCATGCCCGCACCCCGAGCATCGCTCCTGAGCCGCATCGACTTCGCGGTCGTCGCCAAGGTCATCGGCGTCTTCGTGATGGCGTTTTCGTTGACCATGGTGCTGCCGATCCTCGTCGGATGGTGGCGCAACGAGCGCTTCGTCACTGCCGACCGCAACACCCTCGTGGGCACGCTCGCGTCGCTCGGCGTCGGGCTCTTGGTCGGCGCGCTGTTCTGGCTCTACGGGCGTCGTTCGGAGGGCGAGTTCTATCGGCGCGAAGGCATCCTCACGGTCGCCTTGGTCTGGCTCATCGTGGGGGCGCTAGGCGCCCTGCCCTTTGCTCTTTCGGGAGTCCTGTCCTTCGTCGATGCCTTCTTCGAGAGCGTGAGCGGGTTGACGACGACGGGGTCTTCGATCCTCGGCTCGAACGCGACACCGTCGATCCAGTCGATGCCGCCGTCGCTGCTCTTTTGGCGCTCGTGGCTGCACTGGCTCGGCGGGCTCGGCATCGTCGTCGTGTTCTTGGCCTTCTTGCCGGCGCTCGGGGTCACGGAGAAGACGCTCTTCCAGGCCGAGGTCGCCGGCGTCTCGAAGGAAGGGCTGCGGCCGCGCATTCGCCACAGCACCTTCATGCTGCTGAAGATCTACTTCGCGATCACGGCCTTGCTCGGGCTCGCGTTCTTGGCCTTCGGCATGAACATCTTCGAGGCCCTCTGTCACTCGTTCGCGACGATCGCGACGGGCGGCTTCTCGACGAAGAACTACAGCATCGGCGAGTTCGACTCGATCGCGATCGAGGTCACGGCGACGATCGGCATGTTGCTCGCCGCGACGAACTTCGGGCTCTACCACAGCTTCGTCAACCAGTTCAAGCCGATGTTCCACGAGCGCAAGTGGTGGCCAGAATGGCGGCGTCGACCGAGCTTTGCGCAACTGTGGAAGGTCTTCGCGCAAGATCCCGAGTGGCGCTTCTATGCGACGACGGTCGCTGTCGTCATGCTCTTCTTGACGCTCGTGTTGGCCTTCTCGGGTGAAGACGTCACGGGCGGCGACGGCATCGCGCGGGCCTACGAATCGTCGATCGGGCGCTGCGTGCGGGACGCGAGCTTCCAGACGGCGAGCCTCGTGTCATCGACGGGCTTCGCCAACTCGAATCTGCTGCAGTGGCCGCAGCTTGCCCAAGCCGCTGTTCTCTTGTTGATGATCATCGGCGGTTGCTCGGGCTCGACGGGTGGCGGCATCAAGATGGCGCGCGCGCTCGTCCTCTTGAAGTTGATCGGTCGCAGCTTGCGTCGCTTCATCAGGCCGCGCTCGGTCGAGCCGCTGCGCATCGGCAAGGAAGCGATCGACCTCGAGACGGCGGACCGCATCGTCGCGTTGGCGGCGTGCTGGATGGTCATCCTCGGGCTCGGGACCTTGGCGCTCATCATCCTCGAACCGCGCCTCGACATGATCGGCAGCTTCACGTCGATGGTCACCGCGCTCTGCAACATGGGACCGGCCTTCGTCCTCGTCGACGGCGTCGGCGCGCCCTACGGTGGGGTGATCGACATCGGCTCCTACGGCAGCTTCGGCGAGTTCTCGGCGTCGTCGAAGGCCTTCATGGCCTTCGTCATGATCCTCGGGCGCCTCGAGATCTACACGGCACTCATCATCGTCGTCCCTTCCTTCTGGAAGGACTGACGAGCACCCTGTGTGCGAACGGCGTTCAGCGCCGCTGGAGGATCGTGCGCGTGCCGTCGGCGCGGTAGCGGATCTCGCGCTTTTCGACGGCGGCCTTCGGCTCGAGCAGGGCTCGGCGTAGCTCGGCGGGTCCAGCCAGGAGGATCCAGCGTTCGCCGCTGCTCGTCGTCGCGACGCCCTTGACGAGGCCGACGAGGACGCTCCCGCGTTCGTTTTGGCGATAGACGCCGGCGCCGACATGGTGCGGCGCGAGCTGGATGCTGCTGGCAGCGCTCACGACGCTGCCTTGGGCGACTTCGCTGTCGGCCACGCGGACCGGCACGCTCCAGCGCTCGAGCGCGTCGGCGCCGATCATGACCAGCTCTTCGCCCGGGACGAGGTCGCTGAGGTCGAGGGGCACCGTGGGGACGGGCACGTCGAGTTCGATTTGGACGATGGACGCGCCGAGGCCGCGGATGGTGCCTGCCTCGACAACGGGCGCGCGGTCGAGCCA
>CALLZN010000281.1 GCA_937858895.1 uncultured bacterium
AGTGCCCGCCGGTCGACACGCAGTGCCCGGCCGAGCAGACGAAGTGCCCTGCGGTTCGTACCCAGTGCCCGACGACGCTGACGGTTTGCCCGACAGTCGACACGCGCTGCCCGGTTGCGGACACGAAGTGCCCGCCGTCGCAGACGAAGTGCCCGCCGGTCGACACGCAGTGCCCGGCCGAGCAGACGAAGTGCCCTGCGGTCCGCACCCAGTGCCCGACGACGCTGACGGTCTGCCCGACGGTCGACACGCGCTGCCCGACTTCGGACACCAAGTGCCCGGCCGAGCTGACGAAGTGCCCGCCGGTGCCGACGCGCTGCCCGCCGACCCCCTTCGACAAGGAAAGCAAGCTCGTCGGTTGGGTCGATGGCACGCCACAGGGTGAGGTCCATGTCCAGGGTCTGCCGACCGCGTGCAACCTCGTGAAGCGCTGCCCCAACGTCCTCGCGACCGCGACGCGTCCTTGGGCTGGTGGCACCGCTTACGATCCGCGCTTCCAAGCCGTCTGGTCGAGCGACGGGCTCACCAACGAGCTGCGCGGCATCAAGGACTGCGACGGGATCTGCAAGGACAACGCCGTCCTCACGCTCGGCGTCGAGAGCCGCGTCAGCGGGCTCGCCGTCAACGACAGCCGCTCGATCCTCTACCAGCTCGAGACCATCCCCGGTCGCTTCGCGATCGTCGGATACGACATCCGTGATCCGCGCACGCAGTGCTTCCGCCGCGTCTCGACTTGCCAGGGTGCAACGTTGACGCAGCAGGGTCTGGCCGTCGGTCTCGCCTATGACGAGAGCTTCGACCTGCTCTTCATCCTGACGTCGGAGGCGACGAGCGTCGGCTTCGACCACTACATCCTCGTGTCGCAGGCGAACACGCCCTGCAACGTGGTCTGCAAGTGGCAAATCCCTGCCGGTTGCTTGACGAACACGAGGATCGCGACCGGCCTCGCCCACGAACGCTGCCAGCGCTCGACGCTCTACGCCACCGACGGCGTGCGCGTGCTCGAGATCAACACGCTGTCTGCGACTTCGTGCACCTTCCAGGCTGGTCGTTGCTGCGCGGCGACGGGTCCGTATCGCGGCCTCGCCGTGATCCCGGGCTGGACGCTCGAGCACAAGGGCAAGAGCTGCATGCTGAGCGCCAACTGCCCGACTTGCTCGTCCATGCACGCGGCGACGGTCGGCGGCGATCCGTCGCTCGGCAACCCGGCCTTCGGCATCCAACTGCGTGAAGGCCCGGCCGGCGGCGTCGCCGTCCTCTACCACCGCCTCGGTGGCTGCGGACTCGGCCTCAACCTCGGCTGCACGACGTGGTTCATGCAGGACCCGATCATCGGCCCCTTCGCGGGTCCGATCACCGGCGCTGGCTGCAACGGCACGTCGACCTTCCCGCTCGCGATCCCGACCTCCCCGGTCTTCTGTGGCTTCCCGATCTGCTCGCAGTTCATCGTGGTCTGCCCAGGCTTCACGGGACTCGGTGTCTCGGATGCGATCGAGTGGACGATCGCGTCGTCCTAACAGGACGCAATGCAAACGACAGGGTGAGTAGGTGCCGAGCACCTGCCACCTGAAGCGCGGGCGGCGCAGTGGCTTCGAGCTGCTGCGCCGCCTTCGTTCTCGCCCGAACTATGCTTGAACGCCTACTGCGGCGCCACCCAGGCCAGCATCTTCGCGACATGCGGGCCGAAGGCCTCCTCGACGTACTGCAGAGTACGACTTCGTCGCCCTTCGACCCGCGAGCCGCAAATCTGCTGGCCTTGGCGGCACCTCGCGACAGCGTTCAAGCATAGTCCGGGCTAGGAGCCCACCTGCTTCTGCTCAGGTTGCTTTGCTGCCGTGGTCGAAAGGCCGACAGGACCAAAGTCGTGCTGGCCATGCAGAAGTGGAGAGTGGATCTCGCCGTGATCGGTGCCGGCCCGGCTGGGCAGAAGGCTGCGATTCAAGGCGCAAAGCTCGGCAAGCAAGTCCTCGTGATCGACGCGGGCAAGCGGCTCGGCGGCTCGTGCCTCCACCACGGGACCATCCCTTCGAAGACGCTGCGTGAGTCCATCCTCGCGCTGACGGGCTTTCGCGATCGAGAGTTCAGCGAGGTTTGTTCCCGCGGCTTCGAGGACATCTCGATGCCAGACCTGACGGGGCGGCTTGCGTGCGTGCTCGACAAGCTCACGGCCGTGATCGAGCGTCAGTTTGCGCGCAACGGCATCGAGGTCTTGCAGGGGCGAGCGCGCTTCCGCAACGTCGGTGAACTCGACGTCGTCGACGCGGACGGCGAAGTCTGCCATCGCGTGCGCGCAGATCGCGTCGTCATCGCGACGGGTTCGCGGCCGCGCCATGTCGAACACGTGCCCTTCGACGAGACGTGCATCCTCGATTCCGATCGTCTCTTGCGGCTCGAGTGCTTACCGAAGTCCATGCTCGTCCTGGGCGGCGGCGTGATCGGCAGTGAGTATGCGACCATGCTCGCGACGCTCGGCGTCGATGTCACCCTCATCGACAAGGTCGAGCGGCCGCTCCGCATGCTCGATCGCGAGCTCGGAGCTGCCTTCCAGCAGGCGGCGCAGGGCCTCGGTGTCAGGCTGCGGCTCGGCACGAACATCGAACGCATCGAGCGCGTTGGCCATCGTGCGCGCGTGACGCTCGACGGCAACGAAGTCCTCGAGGCCGACTGCGCCCTCATTGCGCTTGGCCGTTCGGCGAACGTCGAGGACCTCGACCTCGACCGCATCGGCTTGGAGCTCGATGCGCGCGGCCACCTGCCTGTCAACGCGCTCTTCCGGACAGCGTGGCCGAACCTCTATGCGTGCGGCGATGTGATTGGCGGCCCCCTCGCTTCGACCGCGATGGAACAGGGTCGCCTCGCCGTCCTCGCGGCCTTCGCCGAGCGCGCCCAGCCGTTTCCCGAGAAGTATCCGCTCGGGATCTACACGATCCCCGAGATCTCGTGGATCGGACCGACCGAGGAAGAGCTGCAGGCGCGGGGCATTCACTACTCGGTGGGGCGGGCACGCTACAGCGAGTTGGCTCGTGCGACGATCGCTGGCGAAGAGGAGGGCCTCGTCAAGATGATCTTCCATTCGGAGACCGGTGAAGTGCTCGCGGTCCATGCCCTCGGACAGGGCGCGACCGAACTCGTGCACGTGGCCCAAGCCGCGATGCACTTCGGAGCGAAGGTCGACTACTTCGTTGCTGCGGTCTTCAACTACCCGACCTTTGCCGAAGCCTTGCGCGTTGCGGCCCTCGATGGCCTGAACCACGGACAGAAGGCGCAGCAAGAGGCGGTCTTGGTCAACGCCTGACAGGCGGATTGAAGTCGTTGCCCACAGGCGCGTCTCGTGGTGCTAGCATCAAGCTGCCCCAGCGGTCCCACCACATCGCCGACACCGCCACCGAAGCGTCGGCCTGGATCGAGAAAAGAGGGACACCCCCTGTGCAAACGAAGCTGAAACTTCGACGTCCGCGAGTGCTCATGGAAGCCTCGCTTCTCGCGACCTTGACGACGCTCGTCACGGCGCCTTCGTGGGTCGCAGCGCCGGTCTTCGCCGTCGTTGTGCTCGAAGCGGGCATGGCGACCGCGAGCGCGGCGCCTCAGTGGCAGTGTCCAGGAGGACCGCCGCGTGGCGGTGGCTCTGGGCCGCCGAGGGCTGGCGGCGGTGCATCGTCGGGTGGACCCGGCGACACTGTCGGCCCGCGGCCGACTCCGCCGCGTGACACGGGTGGGCCGCCCGTCGATCCGACGGGCCCGACGACGCCACGAGACCCCGGTTCGCCGACGGCGCCGGCTTCGCCAACGGGCCCGACGACGCCGACCGGACCTGGTGCAGGCCCGGGTCCGCTCGCTCCCGGACGTGGCCCAGCGAGTGGTGGCCCGCGCGGCAGCTCGCTCGTCGAGAGCTACGATGCCTGGCACCTCTGGTGGGAGTTCAACAAGGACCGCTTCCTCGAGCTGCGACGCAGCATGGACGAAGCTGCCACCAACACCGGCGACGACGACATCGCGATCGGACGCAGCACGGCTACGCCACTGCCCTCGTCGAGGCCGTCGTCGCGGGACGTGCAGCAAACGATCGTGCCGCTGCTCTTGGACCTCGTGCACGACGCGCGGACTCCGCGCTCCGTCGTGGCCTCAGCTCTTCTGTCCTTGGCCCGCATCGGCGATGTTCCGTCGCTCCAGGACGCCGTGCGCCATGTCTTGGCGACGGGCGACACCGAGCGCCGTGAGATCGCCACGCTTTGCTACGGCATCGATGGTCGCTCGAACATGCTCGGCGACCTGGTGGCGCTCGCGAGTGATGCAATGAGTGGCCGCAAGTTGCTGAACAGCGAAGGGCCGGTGCCGAAGCGCGTCCGCGCTTTCGCGTGCTACGCCAGCGGCTTGCTCGCCGAGCGCGGGAACGTCGTCGACAAGCGACGCGTCTTCTTCCTCGTTCGTGACCTCTTGGAGGCGCGGCGGACGAGCACGCAGGATATCCAGGTCGCGGCCTTGTCGGCGCTTCGCATCCTCACGCCGAGCGTCGAGACCGAAGCTGGCCGCGCGCTGCGCGACGATGCCCTCTACTGGCTCGATGGCTTCCTCGCTTCGCAGAAGCGCGAGGCACTACTTGGGTCGCATGCCCTCGTTTCCGCCGCGGGGCCC
>CALLZN010000282.1 GCA_937858895.1 uncultured bacterium
TGGCGGGGAAGTTCGCCTTACCCTGGGCATCGATCACGGCGACGAAGAGGAAGCTGAACGAAGTCGCGCCGAGTGACCAGAGCGCGTCGGGCGTCAAGTAGACGCTGAGACCCATCTGGTCGAAGGTGATCGGCGTCTGCGTGCCGGTCTGCGAGATCATGACGAAGGCGACCTCGCCGTTGTTGTCGAGGCCCTTGTCAAGGGCGAGGCCCTTGTTCGTCGCCGTGTTGTCGAGCAGGTAGGGGAGCTTGACGCCGCTCGTGTAGACGTTGTTCTTGCTGTTGCCCGCGCGGTCGTCGTGGATCCAAATCGCGGCGATGTCGGCGTCCATCGTCATTGTCATGAAGGGCGAATCGACGTCACCATGCGGCGTCGAAGTGGTACCTTCCAGCGTAACGAAGGTCTTGCCGCCATCGTCGCTCGCTGCAAGCCAGAAGGACTCACCGGGGGACGTTTCGAGCGAAATACCAACCCGGCGGCCGCGGACTTCGACGCCGTAAATATTGTGGGTGTCGATCGAGGTCACCTGCACCTCTTGCGCAGTGGCGAAGTCGCTGCCTGCCTGTTCGCTCACGACCACGAAGCAGTTGTTGACGGCATTGTTGGCGCCGTTGCGATCGTCGCGGTAGGCGACGACGACGCGGCGGTTGTCGACGTCCATCCACATCTCGTCCATGTCGACGCCGGTCGGCGTCTTGTTGACTTCGACATCCGTGTAGGTCTGACCGACGTCGTTGCTGTAGCTGAGGTAGCAGTTGTCGTCGGTGGCGTTGCGCGAGTCTTCCTGGAAGACGTAGACGTTCGGCACGGCGACGCGGACCTTGCAGCGCCGCGTGTCCCAGCCGGTCGAGCTGTTGTCGTCGATCTTCGTGTGCTTGGTCTCGGCGTTGAATGTCGTGCCGCTGTTGACCGAGACGACCGAGAAGTGGTTGTTGACGGTGTTCGGTGACACGGTCGCGGCGGTCTTGGCGCGGTCGTCCGACCAGACGATGGCGACGATGCCGCGGTCAGCCGCGACGTCCGGTCCATCGACGTCGTAGGCGCCGGCGGCTGTCACCGTGTTGATGCGGCGCTCCTTGTGGAGCACAACGAGCTGGCCGTTCTGGATCGTCACGGCCGCGTAGTAGAGGTCTTCACCGGGCGAAGTCACGCCGGTCGGAGTCGCCTCGTAGACGATGTGGCAGATGCCATTGGCGAGCGCGATCTTGATCTCCGAATCGAAGCCGCGCGTGTTCGTCGGGTTGGCCCCCGTGACCGAGCTGCTGACGAGGAGCGGGCCCTTCCAGGTCTGGCCTTGGTCTTCGGAAGCCATGACATAGACGGCTTCGTTGTCGGAAGCCGTGTTGTGAGCATCCGACTGATACACGACGAAGACCAACTGATTCTCGCTCGTGAGGTAGGTCTGCGGGCCCGTCCAGGTTTCCTGCGCCTGCAGCTGGAAGAGTGTCACAGCCGGCAAGAAGCTCCGCCCGCCGTCGACCGACTTGCGATACTCGAGGGTCGGGATGAAGCCGATCTGCTTGTCGAGGTCCGGGAAGATGGCGTGGACGACATCTGCCGTCGGCGCGAAGCCCTTGGTCGAATCAGCGGCATTGCGCTGACGCGGCGAGCTGAGCTTCCAAGCGTCCCAGTCGATCGTGCCGACTGGCGTGTTGCTGCGGTTCAATTGAAGGAGCGGACGCGGGACGGTACCCGACGTCGTCTGGGCCAGGGCAACACCTGAGCTCGCGAGGCAAGCGAGCAGGATGCGCATGCAATTCATGTCTTCTCCTGAGAAGTACTGTGGCAATCGAGGAAGACGCGACGCAGCGATCGAGCGCTGAACATCACGCATGGGCGGAGACGATGCAGGGCCGGGGTGAACATGCCGTGAGGGCTACGTGTGTTTTGCCTCGTGCGCCTTCTTGCCTCTCATGCTGCGCTCCTTGTGACTTTGGTCTGGTCTTGACGGTGGCTTCATCTGAACGCGGAAAGTCGTTCGGCAATGAGAACCATGCTCAGTCGAGGGCTATCCGTAATCGCTGTCGCCGCGGCGATCGGCATCGCCGCCTCGCTCTTCGGCGGCCGTGATGGCGTGCCATCCCAGCCCGACGACCTCGAAGCGCCGCGCAGCTCGGCCTCGGAGAAGGACGCTAGCCTCTTCGCGACTGCGCACGCCCCGGCGCCGACGCACGAAGTCGAAGCCGCAGGGTCCTTGGTAAGCGCGCCGGCGAGCGCGAAGCCCGCCTTGGTGCAGCGCCCTCTGCCCGCCATCCGTCGCTCGGACTACTACCCAACGGCTTCCTTCGCCGCCGAGCTGGGCTTCGTCGGCGACGATCCGAGGGCTGAGTGGCTGCACCGCTGGCATGCCGACAAGCGCTCCGAAGAGCGCGATCTGCTCGAGGAGTGCGATGAGGGACGTGACCCGAGTCGCGCGCGTCAGCGCTGGAACGAGGACAGCCAGCGCCGACGCCAGGAGCTCGTCGCCCAGTTCGGAGACGTGGTCGCGGCCAAGATCCTCGAGCGCTATCCGCTCTTTCGTTTTCAAGGCCGGGACATGAGTCGATGGGTTCGTATCGGCGCGCGCGGCCAAGTGCTACCCTTCGTCGGCGCAGACCAGGACCGGAGCTTTCCGCCTCTGCGCGATCGCTAATGGAACTGCGACCTCGAACTCTGTCCACCCGACCCGCGTGAAACCACAAGTCCTCCTCGGCACGGCTCGTGTCCCCGGCGATGCAGCCGAGTTGAAGCTCTACCGTCACGACCGTGACTACATGTTCTGCGTCGATCGCACGGAGCTCATGACGAGTCGCGCCCACGGGTCGGAGGAAGAGCTCGCCGAATTGGCGCTTGCGAGGCTCGCGGACTGTAGCAGCGCGCGCGTCCTCATCGGCGGCCTCGGCATGGGCTACACGCTGGCGCGTGTCTTGAGTCTCGTCGGAGATGCCGCTGTGGCGAACGTCGTCGAGCTCGTCCCGGAGGTCGTTGCTTGGAACCGGCAATGGCTCGGTGAACTGAACGGACATCCATTGAAGGATCCGCGCGTACGCGTCCTCGAAGGTGACGTGGCGCAGCAGCTCCGAGAGGCTGGTCGCAGTGACAGCGCCGACAAGCACGACGTGATTCTGCTCGACGTCGACAACGGACCGCAGGCGATCACACGTCCAGCGAACAACTGGCTCTACAGCCCTGATGGTCTCCTCGCCGCGCGCGCAGCGCTTCGACGCGGTGGTGTGCTCGCCGTCTGGTCCTCGGACTACCAGACTTGGTTCACCGAGCGCTTGCGCAAGGTTGGGTTCGTCGTCAGCGAGGAGCGCGTGCACGCCCGCCGGACCGTCGGGCCCATGCGAACGATCTGGGTCGCGCAGCTTGCCTGAGAACTGCGGTTCAGGGCGCTCGCCAACTTAGGCCTCGAATGTCTGGGTCGGTCGAGAGAATCGTCTCCAAGGCCCCGAGCAGGCGGGCCAACTGAGCGGCCACATCGCGCGTCCTGAACCACTTGCTCGTGACCGGCTGCGCTGGATCCGTGAACACGAGGAACTCGTCGTCATCGCCGTCTTGGTGGCCGCAGCAGAGGGCCAAGGCGGCGCTGTCCACCTCGACCGGGATATACCAACCCCAGTCTTCGGCAATCGGCATGTCGGCGATCAGTCCGTGCGTGGCCAAGTGAGCCACCAAGTAGTCGGCCAGCCGCTTGCCCCAGATACCGGGATTGATCCGCTCGTCTTCGTCGCACGGCGGGAACTTGTCGGAACGAAACTCAGCGAGAGTCTTCATACGCGCCCTCACGGCTGCCACGAGAATCCAGAACATAGCTGTGGTACGAGCGCTCCGCTCCGCGCTCCTTCGAAGTGAGGGACGACTGCCTCGACAGTCGCCGCCCGTTTCGTCTCGTATCCCGAGGTCGCATCGATGCTTCCAATCTTGTGTCTGCCATGCCTGGTGATTGCCAGCGCTGTCACGAGTTCTCTGAGCGCAGCGCTCTTTCCGAAGACCATCGTTCCGCCGATGTTCTACTCGGACATCGTCAAGCAGTCGGAGTACATCGTCGTTGGCACCGTGACGACAGTCTCGAGTCGCTGGGATGATGGAGTCACGATCCGGACCTACGTCGACTTTGCGACATCCGAGATCCAGAAGGGCGCGGTGCCAGGCGGCACACTACGGCTGCGCTTCGACGGGGGAAGGGTCGGGTCCGAGACCATTCGCGTCGTCGACATGCCGCGACTTCGAGTTGGCGGACGCTACTTACTGCACGTGAGCGGTAATGGCCGCCACGTGTCGCCAATCGTCGGCTTTTACCAAGGCTGCTTCGAGATCGTGAGGGTCAACGGCCGTGACGTCTTGCGCAATCACCTCGGCCAGGACTTGATCGGCATCGAGAGTGATCGCTTCGTCTTCCGCGCTGTCGATGAGGCGGTTGGTCGTGACGATGCAGTGCGTGATAAGGGCCCGAGCATCGTGACCGTCCAAGGCACTCACGTGCCAGCGCGGCAGGACGTTGAGGCCTATGAGCGCGCGCTCGTCGCCGGGCGACGCGAAGTCAAGGCTGCCAGCGTTGCCGAACTGCCAGCGTCCAGCGCGAAGCCTGTGTCGAGCCGCGGCGCGTCCGCAACCGCAGTGATCGCATCGCCGCCACCGGCAGCGCCGTCGCCCGCATCACCGCAGTCTGGAGGGCTGCCACTTTCTCGACAACGAGACGCCACTCCACTGACCGTTCCGAAGCAGGGTGACCGTGGCCTTCGCTTGTCGCCGACCGAACTTCTCCAAGTCGCAGCGCGAGTGCGCTGAAGGTGCCCCATGTCCATGACAATGAAAAAAACTGCCGCACTTGGTCTTGGAACCGCAGTCCTCGTGCTTGCAGCCTACACGACGTTTCCAGGTGCTCCGCGCTGGGCTTTCGCGAACGGTTTTCACTACATCGCTGATCTGAACACGACATCTTTCCCGCCGAGCTCGGTCTGGGACGCCAACGCCCAGTATGCCCTCGCGGACTGGCGTGACATGGGCTCGACGGGCTTCACGCCGGGCGTTCGCCGCAACACGACGAGCGGCTTCGTCAACAATGATGGGATCAACACATGGATGTGGTCGAACCAGCCGACTCAAGGTTGGCTCGGGATCACCTACGCTCGTTGGTCCGGTGGAACGCTTCTGGAAGCCGACGTCGTCTACAACGCTCGTGTCGACTATCCGTGGACGAATGGGCTGGTCGATCCATGTGCCGATCGGCCCTACACCCCGTTCAACTTCCGGTCCGTTGCGCTGCACGAGTGCGGACACGCGATTGGTCTGGACCACACGCCAGGCTTGCTGGCCACGATGAATCCGATCTACGAACGGTCATGGATATCGCATACGGGAGCATCTGGAGAAGCGCCACACGCCGATGACAAGAACGGATGTCGTGCCCTCTACTTCAGCGGTGGCAACACGTACAACTTCAGCGCCACCTGTTGGAGACCCAACGCATCGGGTCAGGCTTCGCGCATTCCGTTCGGAACGACCGTGCAGGCAGGATCTCAGTTCCGCTTCCCGATCTACATCGAGAATCAGTCGAATGTCAGCGTGACCGCCGCGCCTTATCGGCTCGGCGTCTACATGTCGACCAACGATGTGATCTCCACGGGTGACATCCGCATCGCCGACGTCGTCTTCTCCGGAGCTTGGGGAGCGTATGCGGCCGGCTATTACGAGTTCACGGTCACGGTGCCGTCTAGCATGGTCGCCGGCACCTACCATGTCGGCGGAATCATGGACTGGACGAACGCTCTCGGCGAGAAATTCGAAGGCGACAACGCCGCCCGTCTCGGAACGATGACTGTCTTGGCTGCGCCGACGCCGCCTGATCTCACGATCGACTCCATCTCGGCGTCGACATCGACCCCGGCGCGTGGTGAGACGATCGGCATCAAGGCCACTGTCTACAACCGTGGATCGACCACAGCCGGCTCGAGCCAGCTCTACTTCTATCTCAGCAGTGATCCGAACCTCAATGACTACACCAAGGACTGGTTCTTGGTGCCAGTGCAAGTCCCGGCCATGGGGGGGAACAGCACGTATCCAGTCACGACGAGTGCAGTCATACCTGACGACATCTGCGCTGAGCGAACCTGGTACATGCACGGGGTCGTCGACATCTTCGATGCCGTAAAGGAGAGCCAAGAAGGCAACAACCTCGGCAAGGTCGCGATCGTCCCGAGGTGGGAGACGCAGCCGGGCTTCCGCATTGGTACGACGAAGCAGGTCATTGATGCTTCGGCTGCCGATACGCTGACCATGTGTTCGAAGAGCAGGGGTATGATCGGGCCCCCGACAACGGGCTACATCTTTGTCTGGTCGTGCTCCGGCAGTTCTCCGGGCACGCCGTTCCCGCCGCTCGGCATTCTGCCGATCAACTGGGATGCGTGCACGAACGTCGGCTTCTTGCTGGAGGGATCCCTCTTCCAGGGCTCGGTCGGTCTGCAGTCGACCGCGCCTCAGGGCTCGCCTTTCACTGTCGTCGGTGGCTCCTGGCTCGCTCCGATCCAATCGTCCAACGTCGACTTTGCTGCGGTCTGGTTCGATGCTGCGACCTCGCAGTTCTTGGGTTTGTCGCCCGTCGCATTGACCGTGAACGTTCGCTGAAGCTACGACGCAGGCAGTATGATCTGCTCTTGTCTTGTCGGGCCTGAAGCGATGGGAGCCACGTCAGATGCTTCCGAACTCCTCCGGAGATGGAACGACGGCGATGAGGAGGCTTTGGCGATCTTGCTGGAGCGATCGCTGCCGTGGCTGCGCTTCCACGTCTCGCGACGTCTGGGCGGGAAACTGCGTCGCTTGGCCGATACGCAGGACTACGTTCACGACGTTGCGATCGAGGCGCTGCGGCTGGGGCCCAAGTTCCAAGTCGCCGACGAAGCGTCGTTCCGAGCTTTGCTAGCTCGCATCGTCGAGAACACGTTGCTCGATCGGCTGCGGTGGCATGGAGCGCAAAAACGTGATTTGCGACGCGAAGAGCGGCTCGCTTCGAACAGCGTCGTCGACCTCGATCCCGCCCTGAGATCGCCGACGAGGCCGAGTGAAGCGGCCCAGCGTGGTGAGGCGCGAGCGTGGTTGGCGTTGGCGCTCGAGCTACTCGAGCCTGAGGATCGTCGGGTACTCCAGATGCGCGCAATCCAAGAGCTGCCGTTCCATGAGATCGCTGAACGACTCGACATCCAGACGTCGGCCGTTCAGATGCGTTTCGTTCGCGCGTTACCGAAGCTGCGGCGCAAGCTCGAGGAGTTGCAAGACGGCCGGGCGGCTCGGGCACTTCGTGACGAAGGCCTCGAGGCTCTCCATGAGTGAATCGAAGCTCGAACGCGCGGTCGCTTTGTGGCTCGTGCATCTAAAATCGGGCGTGCCGAACGCCGATCTCCTCTCGGCGCACCCGGAACTCGCGGACTTGCTCGGACCGATGCTCGACGAGGACAGTGACGCTGTGGAGTTTGCGGATGGGCTCGCAGGTTCTGTTGCTCACGTGCCCTTGGTCGAAATTGAGAACTTCCGCTTCATCCGTGAGCTCGGTCGCGGAGGCATGGGCAATGTATGGCAAGCGCAGCAATTGTCTTTGGCTCGCGACGTGGCGCTCAAGCTGCTGAACGAAGATGCAGCGCGCAGCCCGAGCTCGATCGCGCGCTTCAGGCGCGAGGCTTTGGCGCTGAGCCGGCTCGGCCACCCGAACATCGGCAAGATCTTCGAAGTCGGGGAGAGCGCTGGCACGCACTACCTCGCGATGGAGTTGATCGTCGGGCCGCCGCTGCAGAGCGGACATTGGTCCGTGTCTCGCCTCGTCTCCATCTTCGTGAGCGTCGCCGACGCACTCGAACATGCGCATCACGCAGGCGTCATTCACCGCGATGTCAAGCCGAGTAACCTCCTCTTGCGCGCGGACGCATCCCCTGTCGTCACCGACTTTGGGCTCGCCGTCACCGAGGGGTCTACCGCGCTCACGCGCAGCGGTGCATTTGCTGGCACACCGGGTTACGGTTCTCCAGAACAAGCCGAAGGAGCTGCGGTCGACGCTCGGACCGACGTGTTCGCGCTCGGTGCGACCATGTACGAAGTGCTGACGGGTTGTCGTCCCTTCGACGGCAGCAACGAAGCGGCGATCGTCGAGGCCGTGCGGCACCACGATCCCATCGAGCCGTATCGACTCTCGACGCGCATATCCCGAGACCTCTCGGCGATCGTCATGCGTGCGCTCGAGAAGGACAAGAACGCGCGCTACCAGAGCGCAGCCGCTTTGCGCCAGGATCTCCTGGCCTTCACCGAAGGGCGTCCGATCGCCGCGAAGCCGATCTCGACCGTTGGGCGCCTTCGGAAATGGAGTCGCCGCGAACCGTGGCGCGCAGCCCTTTGTGTAACGCTGGCCTTGGGTTTACCCGCATTGACTGGCCTCGTGAGTTTCGTCGTCGCCAAGGCGCCTACTTGGCGCGTGACAGACGAACTGCTCGAGCAGGAAGTCATCGAAGCCCACATCTCTGACGCGCTGCACGCGTTGCTCTGGAAGGGAGGCGACGCAGTCGTGCGCTCTCGCTGTCGTGACGTTCTCGATCGTGATCCCTTGCAGCCCGAGGCCATTGGCTGCTTGACCCTCTTGACGTGTCGAAACGCTGGTCAAGAGAACGCATTGGAGCAACTGCGCCACCATGACGAAGCGCTCCGTCGTCACGAAGCGCTGCGCGAGTTGGCGGTGGCGCTGAACGCCTCCGATGCGGGATCGGTCGCGGTTCCAAAGACCGCGCTTGGCGCTCTCCTCATCGGGCTTCTCGGCACGACGCAGCCGTGGCGCTACGGCGTCGTCTTCATCAAGGACTCCCAGCGGCCAGCGTATCGACGCGCTGCCGAGCTGATCGACCTCGCGACCTGCCTCACGCCGCGGCCGCGCCTCGCCTACTACCTTCAGCTCGCCTATGCCGCGAGCAATGCCCAAGCCGAAGACCTTGCGCTGCGCGCAGCAGCCGTCCTCGATCGTCTCTGGCCTACCAACCCTCGGGCGCGGCTCGCTCGGGCGGCAGCGCTGAGTCGCAAGGAGCCCGATGGCTCTCAGGCCATCTGGCGCGTTCACCTCGAAGAGCACGAGGACGACACGACGACTCGATTTCAGTTGATCTGTTCCTTGAAGTCCTCGGGCGAGTCCGAGCAAGCCCTCGTGCATGCGCGGCGGCTCGCAAGTCTGTTGCCAAGCAACGCGACGGCGCAGCGTGTCCTCGCCGAGTGTCTCGACTGCTCGGTCGACCGCTCGCTCTTGATCCAAGCATGGCGCCGCGTCCTCGAGCTGGCGCCCGAGGACGCAGAGGCCTACTACAACCTCGGGGTCGAGTTCTCTTCTGCTGGCCTCCTTCCGGCTGCGATCGATGCCTACCGCAAGGCAATCGACTGTGACCGGACCATGGCCGAGGCTCATTGCAACCTCGGCTTCGCACTCGCAGCGCGAGGGCAGCACGCGGACGCCATCGCGCGTTATCGCGAGGCGCTCGTACAGAACCCGCAGCTCCGGCAAGCCAGTATCAACCTCATCGGCGCGGCGAAGGCTACGGCCGACATCGACATGGAGATCGACGAGCGCGAACGTTGGGTCCGGGCCAACCCGACGGACGCACAGGGGTGGATCGAAGTCGCTGCGATGCGTCTGGGCCCGCGTACACCCGTCGAGCGGCGTGATGCCAAGGCTGCGATGGTCGCCGCAATGCAGGCTCTGACCGTGTCGCGAGGCGAGCTCCCGAATCCATGGAAGATCGTTGCCTACTGCTGGCTCCAGCTCGGCAACCAAAGCGCGGCGAGGCGAACGATCGAGATGGCGATCTCAGGGCATCCGAACTTGGCACACGAGCTCGTGCCCGAGCTCGCGCGCTACCCCGCCGAGACGAAGTAGCTCCGCCGAGCACGAGCCGTCGCGTCATGCGGCTGGCGCTGCGAGGCTCGTGACCGATGCCCTCTGTCGTCTATCCTGCGTCGCATGAGTCAGGAGCCCGTGAGTCAGGAGGAATGCGACAGCGACGAAGGAGCCCCGAGGCCGCTTGAAGGCGTAGAGGCGATCGTGGATCGCGACTGCGTCGTCGCCCGGCACGAGCGCCTCGAGGCCGTGCGCGCCGAACTCAAGTCGCACTTCGTTGGCATCGACGAGGTCATCGACGAGATCGTCGAGGCGGTCCGCGTCTGGTACGTCCTGCCCGAAGTCCTGACGCGGCCCGTCATCGTCAACCTCTGGGGCATGACGGGGGTTGGCAAGACCGACCTCGTGCGTCACTTCGTGCGTGCGGTCGGTTTTCAAGAGCGCTTCGCCGAGGTCGAGCTGCACACGAACGACAGCGACTATTTTTCGACGAGCGTCGCCGATGTCTTCGAGTCGCACGACATCGTCGATGGGCAGCCGGCCATCGTGCTCTTCGACGAGGTGCAGCGCTTCGCGTCGCGCGACGACGAAGGCAAGCCCATCCGCACTTCGAACTTCATCGACTTCTGGGAACTCTTGAGCGACGGCAAGCTCGCGCGTCGTCGACGCACGGACCTCGACTACCAGCTCGCGGACTTGCTCTTCTCGATGGAGGAGCGTCGTGCGCCTAGTGGCAGCGAAGAGGGCGCGGCTCCTGAGCCCATGGCCGATCGCGTCGGGCCCTGGCAGGGGCAGCGCCTCAAGCGTGCGCTGGGCCTGCGCATGCGACTCGAAGACGTCGCGCGCATGCGCCAAGAGGACATCGTTCGCTTGATCCAGGAGAAGAAGAACGACAAGTCTGCCTACGAGCCCGTCGACCATTCCAAGACGCTCATCTTCATCAGCGGCAACCTCGACGACGCCTTCACGATGGCTGCCGAGACGACCGAGGCCGACGTCGACGCCGACATCTTCCACGCGTTCGCGAGCAAGGTGACGCTCGTCGACGTCAAGCGCTCGCTGTCTCGACGCTTTCGGCCCGAGCAGGTTGCGCGCTTCGGCAACGTTCACATCCTGTCGAAGAGCCTCTCGAAGGCGCACTTCGAAGAGCTGATCCGCCGTGAGTTCGTGCGCATCGTGCGCGGCACGCGCGAGCGCTGTGGCCTCGAACTCGTGATCGAGGAGAGCGTCGCCCGCCTCGTCTACCGCAATGGTGTCTACCCCGTGCAGGGCGTGCGTCCGCTCTTCTCGAGCGTCGGGGACATCGTCGAGTCGAACCTCGCCTTCTTCCTCTTCGATGCGCTCTTGCAGCGCGCGGCGAAGATCACGCTCGGCTACGACGAGTCGGGCTCGGCGCTCTGCGCGCGGCTCGAGGGAGGCTCTGTGGTCACGCCGGTCGAAGTGCGGCGCGCCTTCGTCGGCCGCCTCGACAAAGTGCGGCGCCGCAGCGCCGAGGACGTCCGCGCCAATGTCTGTGTTCACGAAGCGGGCCACGCCGCGGCCTACGCCCTCGAGTTCGGGCTCGCGACCCTCCAACTGACGGTGCGCGTCGCGTCGACCGAGACGAGCGGCTTCGCCTTCAGCCATGAGTTCCATGCCACCCGCGCGAGCCTGCAAAAGCAGATCCGCGTCCTGCTCGCGGGCGGCGTCGCCGAAGAACTCGTCTTCGGCAGTGACGATGTATCGACAGGTCGCGTGGCCGATCGGCGGCAGGCGACCCGCATCGCCATCGATCACTTTCGTTCGTATGCCTTCGACGAGGCCTTCCGCGCCTACTACGGCCTCGACGAGGAATACGAGTTGGACCGTGCGCGGACCGACGAGGCTATCGAAGCGCTCTTGGCCAAGCTCGAGCAGGAGACGCGCGACCTACTCGCGCAGCACCGCGACTTCGTCACGGCCCTCGCGCGCCGCCTGGACGTCGCGGGCCTCCTCGATGCGGCGGCTGTCGCTGCCATCGCCACGCAGCACGGCGTCGACTGCCGTGTCGAATCCGAGCACCACCTCGACGTGCGCGACTACCACGCGCGGCTCGTAGAACGGAAACCCGACGACGCTGGGTGAGCGCGGTCAATCGCGCGCGTCGATGGTCCAACGGCGGCGCTCACTCGCGGCGACCTCGACGCCGTTTTCGGTCGCGAGCACGCGCCCTTCGAGGCCGAAGCTGTGGACGCCGTAGGGCTTGGCGATGTCCTCGTAGATCTTGCGCAGAGCGGCGCTCCACTCGAGGCCATCGTCACGCGTGAAGTGCCGGCGCTGGGGCTGGTAGCTCACGCTCTGGCCTTGCCGGGCGACGTCGGCGTGTGGCACGACATAGCGCAGCGGCAGTTTGGCGCCGAACACGCCGAGCTCGAGTTCGAGCACGAGGTCGGCGCTCATCGGGAAGCCATCGACTGTGAAGATCGGCGCGGTCGCGACCGTGAGCACGGCACCCGGCGCGGGCATGTTCCAGGTGAGAAGCGCCGAGCGATGAACGGCCGCGATGCGCAGCGTGCGCAGGCCTTCGTTGTCGACCTTGATGACCACCTCGTCGACACGCGGCTCGAGCGCGAGCTCGCGGTCGGTCGCGAGGGCGAGCTGCGCGCGCCTGCCTTCGAGGCGAGCACGGCGCCGGTAGCTGCGCTCCCCGCAGCGCAGGATCATCTCGACTTCGGTCGCCGGGCCGCCGAGCTCGGCCTCGACGACGATGCGAGAGGTCGAGCGCGGGTGGAGGGCAAGGTCGGGTCGCCAGACAAAGCCCTGGTCGCCGCGGTCGAGCTGGGCCGGGCTCGGCATTCCTGTCGTCGGTGGCGGCAGCACGGCACTCGCGGGCACGAAGCGCGCATCCTCGAGGCGCAGGACCTGCACGCGGCCTTCGATCGTCGTGAGACCGCCGGCCTCGATCCATGAGGCGACATCTTCCGTCGGTCGCACGCTGTAGGTCTCGGCCATGAAGGGCGGCCGGCACGCCGTCCCGATCTGGGTATGCGTCATGAGCACGCCGAAGCGCGTCGGCTCCGGATCGCTCACGACGAAGCAGACGTCACGCCCGACGGCGCGGGCCCGGTCCTCGATGCTCGCGACGCGGCTTCGCGTGCGCATCGCAGCGTCGACCTCGAGGCGGCCTGTTTGCAGCATCGAATCGAGGGCGGTGACCATGAGGCCGATCAGGACCACGGCCTCGAGACTGCGCCGCACACGGGTCGCGCGCGCGGCGAAGCGGCGATCGAAGGCCAAGGCCACGACGAGCGCCAAGGCGCCAACCAGCGGGTAGAGCGCTCGGCTCTTGTAGATGCCTGGCGCATTCGGATAGAGGTGCCAGAGAAAGAGCGCCGGTGCGAGCGGAATGGCAAGCACGAGGAGCGCGAGCGTCGCCCGCCCCAGGGCGACGCGAGGCCTGCGCCAGAAGAAGAGCAAGAGCAGCGCCGACCAAGTCGCCACCCCGATGGCCAGCGGGATCGCGCGCTGCGCGAAGAGGCCCGCAAGTTCGCGCGGCACCGCGTCACCGGGTGCGATCGTGTAGCCAACGAGCCCGGGCAGGGCTGCGAGCATGGCCTTCGCTTGCCCTGGCTTGGGCTCGATGCCGCCGAGGTAGAGCATGGACCACGTGCCGAGGTAGGCCCGCCGCCAGAGCGCGACGAGGCCGAGCGGCACGAGGATGGCGACCGCGCTGCGCGTGCACGCGCGGATGTGTTCGTTCGCGCCGCTGTCCCGTCGCACAGGCAAGCACGCATACGCAAGAACGAGCGGCGTCACGAGCCAAGCATTGGGCTTCGACGCGAAGCCGAGCGCGAGCGCGCAACCCGCGAGCCAAGGTCGGCGTCGCACGGCGAGCAGGGCAAGGACACTGAAGGTCACGAAGACCATGTCGCCGCGCGCAGCAGTCCAAGAGACAGCCTGCGCTCCCGCAGCTGCGACCGCAAAGAAGGCGCTCGCAACGAAGGCGGCCCGTGCTTCCAAGTGGCGCCGCAAGAGCGAGAAGAGCGCGACGCTCGTGGTTGCGTGCACGAGCACGGACGTCGCGTGGTAGGGCCAGGCCCGCAGCGGCGAGCCGGCGAGCCACGCATCGACCTCGAGCCAAAGCCAGAGCACGGGCTGGAAGAGGTGTTCGAGCAGCGCCGGCAGGGGGCCATGGTCGACCCACGGCGTCACGGCGCGCGTGAGCTGCTCGCGCGCTGCAAGCAGCAACCAGTAGTCATCGAACTGGAAGCCGAGCGCGAGCGTCCACGCGTAGGCACCGAGCGCGAGGAGCGCCAAGCTGAGTTTGGCCGTGGCTTGGCGCGGGGCAGTCACCACAGAAGCATGCGCGCTCGAAGTCTAGAAAGCTACGCGCCCTGCTCGTCGCAGAGGCGCGTCGCGTCGTCGACTTCGCGGTAGCTCTGCTTCCACTCCACGCGCGCGTGGATGCGCATCGCCGCGAGCTCTTCGCGAACCTGGGCCGGCCAACCGGCCATGGATGCGGGGAGTTCGCCGATGACGAGCGGTCCCGACTTGTCGCGGAGTTGCACGCCGCGAACTTTGATCCAAATGGTCGGGTCGTCTTCGTCCGGACGACATTCGGGGTCGGTGGGGGCCGTGCCATCACAAGCCGAGACCCTTCCGCTCGTCGGCTCGTGGATGGCGGCCGTCACGACCGAAAGCAGGCTCGCGGGGTCGGTGTCGTAAGACGGCCAGCGCGCGAGGTGTCGGGCTTCGACTTGGATCGACGCCCGGGATCCGGCGATGAAGCCGAGCTGCCGCGCCCGCTCGACGAAGAAGCGCTTGAACTCCGGCCGACCCTCGTATGCGCGGGCTTCGCGACTGAGGGTGGAACAAGAAAACGTGGCGGCAATGGTCATCTTGTGGATCTTCGACGTGTTCGTCATGGGTGAGCCTCTGTGGAGTGGAGGAAGCTATCGAGATGAGGTCCGCTGGGATGGTGGGGTCAGTGACACAGCGCAGCGAAAGCCGCGCAAGCACGCGCCGTCGACTTTGTCGGCGGGGAATGAACCGACGAAGTCGAAGTGGGCTGCCACGCTCGCATCGTGCCAGCATCCGCCCTTCACGAGGGCTTGGTTCCACAACACATCGTTTTCGAGACTGAAGTCGTACCCGGACACGAACTCGGAGACGTTGCCCATCATGTGCAGCACTCCCTCCGGCGTTACATCGGCGTTCACGAACTTCGTCGCGACGGTGTTGCGGACAAAGGCGCGGGCCCACCCTCCGCGATCGCTCTGGCGCTGCACGGCTTGGAGCTCGCGGTCGACGACGATGTTCTGCTCTTCGAAGGGTGGTGGCACGAGCCAGCGCTTGCCATCGACGCCGCGCGCTGTGCGCTCCCACTCGAGGCGAGTCGGAAGCCGCTTGCCTACCCAAGCGGCGTAGGCCTCGGCGTCGCGACGGCCGAGGTAGACGGCGGGCTTGTCGTCGGGAAAGTCCTCGAGCTCGGGTGGCTTGCCGTCGTTCAGGGATGGCGCGACTTCGTGACCTGTCGCAGCAAGGAAGCGCCGGTATTCACCGAAGGAGACCTCCCGCACGTCGATCGCGAAGGGCGGCAAGGCCGGCACGGTTCGGCGGGCGAGGAAGGGACTGCGCGAGTTCGCTTCGATGCCGGCGACGAAGGGCCGATCGTCTTCGAAGCGCACCATGTCGACGAGCAAGTCCTCGAGCGGGCGACTCGTCGGGGCTTGGACCTCGACATCGACCTCACGCACCAAGACATCGAGCGCGACGAAGGACCGTGGACCGTCTTCGAACGTGATGCGATAGGCGCCGCGGTCGACCGCGGCCGCGAGTGTCGGCCCGACGCCGAGCGCTTGCGGCGCCGCGTGACGCGACTCTGCAAGGTCGAAGTGCTCGAGGTAGACCAGGCTCCCAGGTCGGGCGCGGATTCGCAGGCGCGGTCTCGGGTCGTAGACCAGGAGCGAGATCGCGACGCCGGCGAGGACCGCGAGGGCGCCGATCGTGACTCCCAGCGCGAGGCGGTGGCGGGCGAGGCGGCGCGCGAGGCGCACGACGCCCAGCACGGGGCGCGCTTCGATCGCTTCGTGCCGCACGAAGCGTTCGAGGTCGGCGCGCATGTCGGCGGCCGTCTGGTAACGGTGCTGCGGGGACTTCTCGAGGGCCTTGAGGCAGATGGTCTCGAGGTCCTTGTGCACGCGGGAGTCGATCTTCGAGGGCGGGCTGGGGTCGGTGAAGAGGATGTCGCGCAGGACCTCCGAGTCCTCCTTCTGCGAGCCGTCTTCGGCTTGGCCGAAGGGCGGCCGGCCCGTGAGCATGGTGTAGAGCACCGCACCCAGCGAATAGAGGTCGCTGCGTCCATCAATCGGGTGGCGGAAGGTCAGGAGCGTCTGCTCCGGGCTCATGTAGGCGACGGTGCCGACCAGGGTGCCGACGCGCGTGAGTTGGGACCGCGCTTCGATGCGCGCGAGCCCGAAGTCGATGAGCCACGGTTCGTCGCGCTCGTCGAGCAGGATGTTCGCGGGCTTCAGGTCGCGGTGGATGATGCCACGGGCATGACACGACTCGAGGGCGCTCAAGACCTTGATCGCGACGCGCGCGATCGTGGTCGCTTCGAAGGCGCGCTCGGCGGACTTTTGCGCGGCGGCGATGCGACTCTGGAGCGAGCCGCCGCCGACGTAGGGCATGACGAGGTAGGGGCGTCCACCTGCCTCGCCGTGGTCGAGGACCGGGACGATGCCGTCCTGTTCGAACTCGTGTCCGAGCGTGGCCTCGCGCCGGAAGCGTTCGCGCGCTTCACTCGAATCGCAGTAGCGCGGCTTGAGGATCTTGATGGCGACGCGACGGCCATCTTCGATGCGACGCGCTTCGAAGACCTCGCCCATGCCGCCTTCATCGATGAGCCTCGTGACTTCGTAGCCCTCGAGGGTCGGCAACACCGCCGCGTCGCGGCGGGGGGCAGCGCTCGCTCGCAGCGCCCCCTCGACGCTGCGGTAGCGCCGGCAGTCGGCCTCGACCTCCGCGCGCAGGGCCTTGGGCACCGTCTGGAGGAAGTCGTTCAGGTCGGGTGCTGTACCCTGGTCGACGAGGTCGAGGTAGGCGAGGACGTAGCGTTCGGCGCCTCCCTCGCCTGGGTCCTTGCTTGCGTCGTCTTCTGGCTCGTCGCCCATGGTTTGCTTCAGCGGCGTGAGAAGGGTCGACCGTCGATGAAAACGAATTTTACTGAGTCCCTGCGACGGGCGCGCCCAGCAATGTCGCTCGACTCCTTGGAGTTCTCGGCAGGCCAACGCCAGCCAGGTCTGATCTGACTATGATCGAAAGCGCTTCAGGCAGCGAGACCAAGTCTCGCGCGGTTCCCTCCAAAGGCGCGTGCGCACCGGGCACGCATTCCAGAACGGCGAAACGCATGCACGAGTCAGCACCGACGACGCAGTGGATCGACACGACGGACAAGGTCGCGCTCAACGCGCTCATCGACCGCTGCCTGCCCTGGATCCAGGGCGCCGTCCGCTCGCGACTCGGGCCCAAGCTCCGCGAGAAGGCCGAGTCCGGCGACATCGTGCAGGATGCGCTGCTGCGCTTCGTCCGCTACTGCCCGCGCCTTGGCGTCGTCGATGAACGTGGCTTCTGTGCCCTCATGGCCCGCATCGTCGAGAACGCGATCCGCGACCACGCCGGCATGCTGCAAGCCCAGCGCCGCGACGTCGGCCGCGAAGTCGCAGGCGCTGAGGCGAGCGCGATCTTTGCGATCCTCGCGCGCGAGGACGGAACGCCGAGCCGCATCCTCGGCGACCAGGAGGGCGCGCGCGTCGCGAACTTTGCCCTCGGTTTGCTCGGTGCTACCGATCGCTTCATCATCCTAGGACGCCTCGAAGATCGCTCGCATCGAGAGCTGGCCGAAGAACTCGGGATCAGCGAGGATGCCTCGGTGAGCCGGCATCGACGTGCACAAATGCGCCTCGTCCAGATCGTGAAGCGCCTGGAGCAAGGCCTCATCCCCGACCTCGAAGTCCTTGTCGACGCGAGTGAGGTGGACCAAGAGCCGTTCCTCTGACGATGCAGAAGCGAACGACCGAGAAGAGCCGAGAAGAGCCGAGAAGAGCCGAGAAGACTCGAAGCGAGGCGACGGAGATGGACATGGACATGGACAATGTGAGACGACCGAGTGTGATCGCGCTGCTGTTTGCTTCGCTCTGCATCGTGCTCGGCCTCACGGCCTGCACGCTCGATGAGTCCCGTGAGCTGTCCGACACGACGAAGCTCGCAGCCAAGCCGGCGACGCTGGGCGCGAGCACCGCGGCCGAGGAGACGCCGGGCGGTGCGGGCAGCGAAGCGCGTCCAGCGGCGCAAGGAGACGCCAGCGTGTCCCTCGCCGAGGGGGAGTGGCGCGAGAAGCTCGATGAGCTCTCCTACCACGTGCTACGCGAAAAGGGCACGGAGCGCGCCTTCACCGGCAAGTACTGGGATCACAAGGAAGCCGGCATGTACCGCTGCAAGGGTTGCGGCGCCGAGCTCTTCGCGTCGACGACCAAGTTCGACTCCGGCTGCGGCTGGCCGAGCTTCGACGCGCCCAAGCAGCAGGCTGCGATCACCGAGAAGCCCGACGTGAGCTTTGGCATGGTCCGCACCGAGGTGACCTGCAGTCGCTGCAAGGGCCACCTCGGCCACGTTTTCGACGACGGCCCGACTGCCACGGGCTTGCGCTACTGCATCAACTCGGCAGCCATCGACTTCGAGAAGCGCTGAAGCGTCCGGGCCCAGCCGTCCGGGCGTCGCGTTGGAAGGGCGCTCGACTCACCTCGTGGTGCTGGTTATACCTCGCGGTGGCAAGAGCGAGGCCAAGAGCGGCGTGCTCGCGGAGCCGCTCCCAACATGACGTCGACGCACATTCTCGGGATCTCGGCGTTCTACCACGATTCTGCTGCCTGCCTGCTGCGCGACGGCGAGCTACTCGCGGCGGCCCAAGAAGAACGCTTCACGCGCAAGAAACACGACGCGGACTTTCCGACCCACGCCGTGAAGTTCTGCCTCGAGACCGCCGGCGTCGACGTGAGCGAGGTCGACTACGTCGGCTTCTATGACAAGCCCCTCCTCAAGTTCGACCGCCTGCTCGAGACTTGGCTCGCCTTCGCGCCAAGAGGGTATCGGGCCTTCGCGGCTGCACTGCCGCCTTGGCTCGGCGAGAAGCTCCACATCCCGCGCATCTTGAGGAAGCAGCTCGGCGGCAGCCCCAGGAATCGCTTCGTCTTCGCCGAGCATCACGAGAGCCACGCTGCGAGCGCCTTCTTCCCATCGCCGTTCCAGGACGCGGCTGTGCTGACGATGGACGGCGTCGGTGAATGGGCGACGACGAGCGTCGCCGTCGGTCGCGGCAACAAGCTCGAGATGGTCAAGGAGCTGCGCTTCCCGCACTCGCTCGGCCTCTTCTACTCGGCGTTCACCTACTACACGGGCTTTCGCGTCAACTCGGGCGAGTACAAGCTCATGGGCCTCGCGCCGTACGGCGAGCCGCGCTTCGTCGACTTGATGATGAAGGAGCTCCTCGATCTCAAGGACGATGGCAGCTTCAGGCTGAACCTCGACTACTTCGACTATCCGGCGGGCACGCGCATGACCGGAGCCAAGATGGAGGCGCTCTTCGGCGAAGCGACACGCACTGCCGAGGGCGAGCTCTCGCAGTTCCACATGGACATCGCGGCATCGGTGCAGAAGGTCACGGAAGAGGTCGTGCTCCGCACCGCGCGCTACGTCCACGACTTGACGGGTCTCGACAAGCTCTGCCTCGCCGGCGGCGTGGCGCTCAACTGCGTTGGCAATGGCCGCATTCTGCGCGAAGGGCCCTTCGACGACATCTGGATACAACCAGCCTCGGGCGACGCCGGTGGCGCCTTGGGTGTCGCGACCTTGATCTGGCATCACTTGTTGAACAAGCCACGCCGTCCGACCGAAAGCGATACGCAGAAGGGCAGCCTCCTCGGCCCTTCTTACGGCAACACAGAGGTCCGCGCGCTACTCGAGAGAGAGGGCGTCGCCTTCGAAAATTACGAAGGCGACGAAACAGGGCTGCTCGCGCGCGTCGCCGACCTCCTCATGGGCGAAAACGTCGTCGGTTGGTTTCACGGCCCCATGGAGTTCGGTCCCCGAGCGCTCGGTGCGCGCAGCATCCTCGGCGACGCGCGCTCGGCGAAGATGCAGAGCGTGATGAACTTGAAGATCAAGTTCCGCGAGTCCTTCCGGCCCTTCGCGCCCATTGTTTTGCGCGAGGACGCGCCCTCCTTCTTCGAGCTTCGAGAAGACCAAGAGAGCCCCTACATGTTGGTCGTCGCGCCGGTCAAGGAAGCGATCCGGCGAGAAGTCGACGCGTCGAAGCAGGGGCTCGGACACGCCCCCGGAGGAGGGGACGACCGTGCCCGCCGTGACGCACGTCGACTCCTCGGCGCGCGTCCAGACCGTCGATGCCACGCGTAACCCGCGCCTCTACGCACTGCTGCGCAAGTTCAAAGAACGATCGGGCTGTCCGGTGCTGATCAACACGAGCTTCAACGTGCGCGGCGAACCGATCGTCTGCGACCCCGCGGACGCGCTGCGCTGCTTCCTCGCGACCGACATGGACGTGCTCGTCCTCGAGGACTGCGTCGTTCTGAAGAGCGCGCAGAAGAACCTGCCCGCGGTGGACCGCGGCGCCTACCTGTCGGCCTTCGCCCTGGATTGAACCGATGATCAAGATCGACTGGAACCCGGCTCGCGCGCAGCTGCGCTCCTTCGGCTTCATCGCCTTCTTCGGCTTCGCGCTCATGGCGACGCTTGGCCTCTGGCGCTTCACCGACTGGACCATGCACCCCGTGATCTGGGGTCTCTTCGGACTCGCGATCCTCTGTCCGCTGCTCGCCTTGCTGTGTCCGACAGCGAACAAGCCGATCTACGTCGGCATGCTGCTGCTCACGGCTCCGATCGGCTTCGTGGTCTCGGCGGTCGTCCTGCGCTTGATCTACTACGGCCTCTTCACGCCGCTCGCCGTCGTCTTCCGCTGGAAGGGACGAGACGTCCTGCTGCGCAAGCGCGACCCAGACGCCACGTCGTATTGGCTGGACCACCGCGACCAGAACAAAGCGAGGTCGGCGTCGAGTTACCTGCGGCTATATTGATCGAGCATGGGTGACAGTCACGACAAACGGTCCTTCGAAGAGGCCTCCAGCGCGAAGCAGGAGGGCTTGGTCTCCGATCTCTGCGCCTATGTGTCGGAGACCAAGAAGTGGTGGCTGCTGCCGATCCTGATCGTCCTCGGCCTGCTCGGTGTTCTCGTCGTGCTCGCGGGTACGGGCGCGCTCCCCTTCCTCTACACGCTGTTCTGACAGCTCCGTCGCTTCGCTGAAGCGGCGTCCACACGATGAAGCAGAGGTCCCTTCGACGCCGCATGCTGTTCGCGGCGATCTTGTTCGTGGCTTGCGTCGGCTTTCTCGAAGCCGTGTCCTTCTTGCTCTATCGCGCCGTCGTTGGCGAGTGGTTTTCGTATGGCGCGGCAGCGGAGCTGCAGGCGTCCGTCATCGCCGCGACCAGCGATGACGACGTGCGCGACGACGCCGCGATGACCGACGATCAGCGCGCCGCCGCGATGAACGCGATGTGCCGCACGGCACATCCCTATCTTGGTTATGTCTACACGCCGGACATGAACCAAGGCCGCTTCGCAAACTACTACGCCAAGGAGCACGGTGGGCTCGGCGTGACGCCGTTCGGTTTCGTGGACAGCGACATCCCTGTGCGGCGCAAGAATCCGGGTCGTTTCATCGTGGCGGTCGTCGGTGGCTCCGTCGACCTCGGCTTTGGCGCGCACGGGACGACGGCTTTCAGCGCCGAGTTGCAGAAGCACCCGAGCCTCCGCGACCGCAAGATCGAGTATGTCCGGCTCGCGCTTGGCGGTTACAAGCAACCGCAGCAGTTGTTGACGCTCGCCTATCTCTTGTCGCTCGGGGCACAGTTCGACCTCGTCGTCAACATCGACGGCTTCAATGAAATTGCCCTCGCGCCCTTGGAGAACGTGCCTGCTGGTGTCTTTCCGTATTTTCCACGGGCATGGCACTTCATCGCTGGCAACGCATTGACGCGGCGGCAACAGATCCTCGTCGGGCGAAGCGCCGCAAAGACCGAAGATCGACGGACGCTGGCGTCAGGGATCCGAGCATCGGGCTTGCGTTGGTCCGTCACGGTGCAGCTCGCCTGGAGGCTGCGTGATCGTGCGCTGGCAGCCGAAGTCAATGAGATCGAGCGGGCCTTGCGCGAAGCCGATGTCGGTGACTCCTTCGTCGCGACCGGCCCCGGTGTCGAGCATGACGCCGCGAACCTGCACATCCACCTCGCGGCGCATTGGCGCCGCTCGTCGGTGCAGCTGCATCGCTTGTGCCAGGAGAACGGGATTCGCTACCTGCACTTCTTGCAGCCGAATCAGTATGTCGCGACGTCCAAGCCCATCGGCGAAGTGGAGCGACGTCAGGCGGTCGACGCAGAGAGCCCCTACGCTGTGCAAGTCCAGGCCGGCTATCCACGGCTGCTCGCTGAAGGTCGCAGGCTGCGCGCCACAGGCGTCGACTTCCATGACTTGACAGGCATCTTTCGTGACCACGAGGAAGCGCTCTATGTCGATACGTGTTGCCACTTCAACACGCGTGGACAGGAGCTGCTCGCGCAGGCGATTGGCGCCGCAGTGCGCGCCAGCTTGGACCAAGAGCCTGGCCCGATGCGGCGCGCAACGTCACTTGCGCAGGGCCGTGTCGGCAGTCACGGCTACACGCCGGCGCTCGAGCTCGTGCGCAGCAGCGATGGATTGCGCTTCCTCATCCGAGATTGCAGGGCGGGCTCGAGCGGCAGTCTTCGTATCGTCGCTGCCGCTCCAGGGCGCGACGCTGCGCCTAGCGTCACCAGCCTGCAAGCAGAGAACGCAGCCATGAGCCTACCATTTACTTGTGAGGGTGTGGAAGGCATCGCCGGCTCTGGCTGGGCTTCGGTCGCTGTCCCGCAGTCAGCGGCGAGCACAATCTATGTGCAGGGGATCGTGAACGACGATGCGGCCGACTCGGGGCTCGCGCTCAGCAATGTTCTGCGGGTGGACTTGCGGCCTCGCTAGTCTTAGCGGCGCGTCATGGGCCGTAGCGCAAGGAAAGAACCTCGCTGCCTTCGGGACCGACGCGCAGGATGAACAAGTGGTCGTAGTCGTCGTCGCTGATCGTCGGAACCGACGCTGCGCCGAGCGCCTTCAACAAGGCCGGCACCGTGTTCGAGTGACCACAGACCACGACGCATGAGCCTGCGTGCTCGTTGCGCAACTTGGCGGCGAGCGCTTGCGTCTCGCGGGCGGAGACCTGCTGGAGCTCGAGACCGCGGGCGGCGCAAAGCGGCGCGACCGTCGCTTGCGTCCGCTGGTACTCGGTCGCGTAGACGGCGCTGATCTTCAGGTCCCCGAGCGCTCGATCGAGAGCGGCGGCGCGAGCCGTGCCCGAGGGCGACAGTTGAGGGTCCCTGCTGGCATCGGCCTTCTCGGCATGGCGGACGACGACGATCGTCGTCGCCGCGATCGCGCCGCGCTCGAAGGCGCGGATGCGCGCCGCGACGGACCGCGCCAACTCGTTGGGCAGCGGCACCGACAAGTTGTATTGGCGCAAGACCCAGCGACCGTCGCGCTGCACGAGGACGCCCGAGCCGCGACACTCACCGTAGGCTGCGTTGTCGAGCAGCTCGTCGAAGAGGGCGAAGCGACCCTCGGCATCGACGTCGATGTGACGCTGCACCGGCACGTAGGTCCAAGCAGACTCACGCTCGAAGTAGCGCTGCATGGCTGTTCGGAACTCGCTGCCCGTCCAGCGCTCGCCGCCGTCGGTGCCGAGGAAGATGGCGTCAGCGGGCGGCGGCGGTCACGGCCTCGATCTTGGCGATGGCGTCAGCGGGTAGCCGCGCGAAATAGCGCTCTTCGTCGCCGTTCGCTGCCGCGTCGTGGAAGTCGTCCAAGGCCGCTGCCACCGCTCCGGCGTCGCCGCGCAGCGCGCGTTCGCCATGCAAGCGCATGAAAAAGTCCACGAACTCGCGCGGCGTCGCCTGGCGAAGCGCTTGGCAGCGGCGCCTCGGCAGTCGCGGCAGATCCACCGCGCTTGCATCGCCTTTGTGGTAGAGCGTCAGCGTCTGGAACTGCTCACGGTGTCGGCGCACGAGGTCCGTGCCACTCGCGTCTTCGACCAGCGCGTGGATGCCGCCTTGGTCGATGCGCAGACAGCGACGCAGCCGCGCGAAGAGCGCTGCGAGGTCGATGGACGCCGCCGGTGCCTCGAGCGTCGCGACGGCGAAGCCGCTCTTCGCGAGGAGTTCTTCGATCGCGCGCGCCGGCGTTGCCTTGGTGTCCGCCGCCGCGACGCCGACGACGCGCAGGATCAGCGGCACCGCCACGTCGACTCGGTGGCCGACTGGGACTTGCAAGCTGCAGCGAAGCGTCGGCGCGGCTTCGAGCGTCAGTGACTCTGCGGCTGGCAAGTCCTGGGCAGCGGCCAGCCCGGACACGACGAAGCAAAAGAAGGTGAGTCGAAGCATGCGCTCAGGCCAGGATGCCTTGGACGACCTTGCCTGCGATGTCCGTCAAGCGGTAGCGCCGACCTTGGAAGCGATACGTCAAGCGCTCGTGGTCGATGCCGCAGAGCTGCATCATCGTCGCGTGCAAGTCATGGACGTGCACCGGGTCGGTCGCGACGTTGTAGCCGAAGTCGTCACTGCTGCCGTAGTCGATGCCTGGCCGCACGCCGCCGCCAGCCAAGAACATCGTGAAGCAGCGCGGATGGGGGTCGCGGCCGTAGGTCTCGACGTTGTAGGCGCCCTGACAGTACGCCGTGCGCCCGAACTCACCGCCCCAGACGACCAAGGTGTCGTCGAGGAGGCCGCGGCGCTCGAGGTCTTGGATCAACGCCGCCTGCGCGCGGTCGACGGCCTTCGCCTGGAGACGAATCTCAGCCGGCAAGTTGCCGTGCGCGTCCCAGCCTCGCTGATAAAGCTGAATGAAGCGAACATCGCGCTCGGCCAGTCGTCGCGCGAGCAAGCAGTTGGCCGCGAAGCTGCCGGGTTTCTGCACTTCGGGCCCGTAGAGCTCGAGCGTCTCCTGCGACTCGCTGCTGAGGTCCGTCAACTCGGGCACCGACATCTGCATGCGGAAGGCCATCTCGGCCTGGGTGATGCGGGTCCGCACTTCGTCGTCGAGGCTGCGCTCGTATTCGAGCTCGTTCAGGGCCGTGACCGCATCGAGCATGCGGCGGCGGTCGCCGCGGCGCATGCCCTTGGGGTCGTCGAGGAAGAGCACGGGGTCCTTGCCGCTGCGCAAGCGCACGCCTTGGTGTTCGCTCGGCAAGAAGCCGCTGCCCCAGAGCCGCGCCGACAGCGCTTGCATGTTGCCGTAACCCTGCGAGATGAGCACGACGAAGGCCGGCAAGTCGCTGTTGCTGCTCCCGAGACCGTAGCTGAGCCAGGAGCCGATCGCCGGCCGCCCCGGGATCTGACTCCCGGTCTGCAAGAAGGTCACGCCGGGCTCGTGGTTGATCGCCTCGGTGTGCATCGAGCGGATGATGCAGAGCTTCTTGGCGATGGCCGCCGTGTGGGGGAAGAGCTCACTGATCCAAGTGCCGCCGCTCTCATTGTCATAGCGATCGAAGCGGAAGCGCGAGGGCACGAGCGGCAGCTTGCTCTGCCCGCTCGTCATGCCGGTGATGCGCTGGCCCTGCCAGATCTCGGGCATGTCGCGCAGGTCCTTGCCGGCGAGCTCGACCAGCTTGGGCTTGTAGTCGAAGAGATCGAGCTGCGAAGGCCCGCCCATCTGGTGCAGGTAGATGATGCGCTTGCACTTCGGCGCGAAGTGCGGCACGTCGGGTCGCGCCCCGTCGTCGCGCGAGCTCGCGAGTGCTGTCCTGTCGAGCTGGGTCAGCGCCGCGACACCGAGGCCAGCCGAGATCGAGCCGCTCGCGCGCCCAAAGAACTGGCGACGAGTGAAGAGGCGGAGTCGTTCTTCGATGGGGTCCATGCTGTTCAATCGCGGACGATGGTCTCGTCGAGGCTCAGGATCGTGTTGGCGAGGAGCATCCAGGCGGCGAGCTCGGAATGGTCGAGGCTGCCGTCTTGGATGCGAGGGTCTTGGGGCGCTTCGCCGATCGCGAGCAGCGCGTCGGCGTCGGTGGGGCTCGCTCGATAGCGCTCCCGGAAGGAGGCGAGCGCGTCGCTGAGGATGCCTTGCTCGCGTGCAGTTACATGTCGGCCCGTGCAGCGCAAGAAGATGCGGTCTATGCGCGCCGCGTCCTCGTCGCCGCCTTGCGGCAGGACCTCGTTGCAGGTTCGCTGGGCGAGCACGCGCGCCGCCTCGAGGAACTGCTCGTCGTTCCAGAGCACGAGGGCCTGCAGCGGCGTGTTCGTGACGCTGCGACGCACGACGCAGTACTCACGCGTCGGCGCGTCGAAGGTGGCCATCTGCGGGTTCGGGCTCGTGCGCTTCCAGAAGGTGTAGAGGCTGCGGCGGTAGAGATTGTTGCCCATATCGCGCTCGAAGATGCGCGTGTTCGAGCTCGCGCCGATCGAGAGCTCGCGCCAAAGCCCCGGCGGTTGGTAGGGCCGCACGGGCGCGCCGAAGGGTTGGTCGTGCAAGAGTCCGCTCGTGAAGAGCGCGAGGTCGCGGATGAGTTCGCCGGCCAGGCGTTGGCGGGGGAAGCGCGCAAGCAGCTCGTTCTTCGGATCGCGCTCGAGGGCGGTCCCGGTCGGCCGCGCCGAGCGGCGGTAGACCTCGCTCGTCACGATGAGGCGCAGGAGGGCACGGCCGTCCCAGTCCCGCGCGAAGCGCGCTGCGAGCCAGTCGAGCAGCTCGGGATGAGAAGGCCACGCCGCCTGCATGCCGAAGTTCTCGCTGGTCGCGACGAGTCCGGCGCCAAAGATCATTTGCCAGAGGCGGTTGACGTGGACGCGGGCCGTGAGCGGGTTTTCTTTGCTCACGAGCCACTTGGCGAAGCCGAGGCGGTTCTTCGGCGCGTCGCTTGGCAGTGCCCCGCCCAAGAAGAGCGGTGGGCGTCGCTCGACGGGCCGCGCCTTGTCGGCGCCTTCGTAGTGGCCGCGCGTGAGGACGTAGGTCGGCACCGGTGCTGCGAGTTCTTGCATGACGAGGACGGGGACGGCCTCGCCCTCGAGCTTCGTGAGTGCTTGTTGGCTCGCGACGAGCTCGGCGTCGAGGGCCGCGAAGGTCGGCGACGTCGTGCTTGCCCATTCGCGGGCGTAGCGTTCGTTCGTCGTCGCGTCGCGGTCGGTGCTCGGCACGAGGGCGATCGGCGCGTAGCGGCCGCGTGCGTTTGCACCAGGCAGGACCTCGATGCGGCCATAGAAGCCGCCGGGCCCAGCGTCGTTGACGACCTTGACGACGACGGCGTGGCGGCCGGCGGGCACATCGAACTCTAGGCGGTCCTGGTCCTTGGCCGCGCCGCGGAAGACGCGCTGCGCGAGCACTTCCTTGCCATCGACGTAGACGCGGACCGCGTCGTCGCTACCGAGGTAGAGGGCGACACGTGCCGGGTTCGGCGTGCGCAGCTCACGCGCGAAGTAGAAGGCGCTCGTCGTCGCGGTGAACGGATATACGGCGTCGGCTTCGAGCTTTGCGTCGTAGCGCCAGGCTTGCTTCTTGCCCTTGCCCGCATCAAAGCTCGCCTTGGTGTCGACGTGGTCGACGGCCTCGGGGCCATAAGCGGTCGCGTAGGCCTCGTCGAAGTTCGCGGCCTTGAAGGGGCCAGCCGCGAACCAAGCGCTATGGCGCAGCGGCAGCGCTTCGACCACCGTCTCACGAGCCCGACCGAAGGTCACGCGCGTGCGCCCGGCGAGATGCTGGCCATAGCGGCTCTCGTAGTGGACGTGCAGCGTGAGCCGGCTCCCGCCTTCGAAACCGAAGGGCCGACTCGCGACGAGGACGGCCGTGCGGCGCGCCTTGTCCTGGTGTCCGGCCAGGGCCCAGCCCTCGCTCCGCTTCGCCCACGCAGGATCATCGAGAGTGTTGAGGATGTCGAAGTCTTCGTTCTGCTGCTCGTGGTCGGCCCAAGCAAAGGCGAGCGGTACGAACTCGCGCCGCGTTGGATCGGCGAGCGACTCGACCTCGAGGCGGAAGCGGGACACCACGGCGTTGCCGTGGCTGACCGTGCCGAGGCTCTTGCCGGGCAGACGCTCGTCGGGGAGGGCCTCGAAGCGCACGAGGCGCAGACCGGTTTCGCGGGTCTCCAGCTGGAAGCGCTGCACGTCTTTCTCGGGCACGCGCGCCGCAGCGCTCGCATCGAAGAACCAAGACTCGTCGTCCTGGCGCGTGAAGTGGACGCCTTGCTCGCTCGTGAGCGTCATCGACGCGCGCTCGAGCCAAGCTATGCCGTGGCGCTGCACCAAGTCCGCTTCGTGACGCTCACGCTCGGCGACGAAGCCCGGTTCGGCCTCGCGGAGCGCCTGCTGCGCATGGGCGACGCGTTGCTTTGCCGTGTCGATGCGCGCGGCCAAGTCATCCGGATAGAAGGACAAGCGCGCCGGGTAGGCGCGCGCTTGCTCGTTGTTGTTCGGGTAGACGCCACGCTCGTCGACGCTGTTGAAGATGGCGTAGATCGAGTAGTAGTCCTCTTGGGTCAGCGGATCGTACTTGTGGTCGTGACAACGCGCACAAGTCAGCGTGAGCCCCAAGAAGGTCGTCGCGATGGTCTCGATGCGATCACAGACGGCCTCGACCTTGTACTCGGCGTCGAGGGCGCCACCTTCGTCATTGATGTTGTGCATGCGCGCGAAGGCCGTCGCGATGCGTTGGTCGGTCGTCGGCGCGTCGAGCAAGTCACCGGCGATCTGCTCGGTGACGAAGCGGTCGTAGGGCAGGTTCTTCTCGAAGGCGCGAATGACCCAGTCGCGGTAAGGCCACGACGTCCGGATGTTGTCGTGGTGAAAGCCGTTGGTGTCGGCGTAGCGCGCCGCGTCGAGCCACATGAGCGCCATGCGCTCGCCGTGCTGGCGACTCTCGAGCAGGCGGTCGACGTGGCCTTCGTAGGCGGCGTCGCTCGGGTCAGCCAAGAAGGCATCGACCTCTTCGGGCGTCGGCGGTAGACCCGTGAGATCGAGGTGGACGCGGCGCAGCAAGGTTGCCGGGTCGGCGCTCGCCGCGGCCTCGATGCCCGCGCGGTCGAGCTTGTCTTGCACGAAGGCGTCGACCTCGTTGCGCACGCGCGCGCCGGCGCTCGTCGCTGGCACGGCGGGCGCGACGACCGGCACGAAGGCCCAGTCCTCTTCGAAGGGAGCGCCTTCGTCGATCCAGCGGCGCAGCAAGGCGCGCTCTTCGCTGTTCAAGCTGAGGCCCGACGAGGGCGGCGGCATGACGAGCTTCTTGTCGTCGCTCTCGATGCGACGGATGAGCTCGGAGGCGGCGGCGTTGCCCGGCACGACCGGGCGACGACCCTCGCGCTCGTCGACTTGGCCGCTGCGAGTGTCGAGGCGGAGCTCGGCTTTGCGGGCCATCGCGTCGAAGCCGTGGCATTGAAAGCAGCGATCCGACAGGAGCGGCCGGATGTCACGATTGAAGTCGATCGTGGACTGCGCTGGGACATTTCTCGGACCTTGACCGAGCGCGCTTGGCGCCAGCGCGACGGCCGTAGCCGTTACGACAAGGGCCGGCACAAGGGCCGGCACAAGGGCCGGCACAAGGGCAGAAAGGGAGAGAGCGAGTTGGTGGAGTGACAAGATCGTCGTCCGAGAGGTTCGTCGAGACAGAGCGTCGAGACAGTGATAAGGATAGCGGGCGGGGCACGGGCGGTCAGGTCTCCGATCGCTCGCTGAGAGGAGCTTTGCCTTGCTTCGTGTAGACATCGAAGCGGCAGCTCTCGCCGATGGCGCTGCGCGTCGGCGCGATTCCGCCGACCGGGGCGGCCTTGGGGGGGCGCTTGACGACGACGCGGCGGGCGCAGGCGCGCGCGAGCTCCAGGAGCTCGATGGTATCGTCGTCGTCGCCAGCCGCGGACGCCCCTGCCGCTGCTCCGCCGAGGAGGCAGCGCAGACCTTGCATCGAGCCCTTCGGGAGTGCCGACTTGGGTGCCGCGCCTGCGAACATTGGGTCGAGGTAGACGACGTCGGCGTCGTGTTCGTGCGCCAAGCCTTCGAGCACGTGGCGCGCATCTGCTGCCTCCAAGTGCAGACGTGCGGCGATGTCCGCGGTCCGCAGGTCTCGGCGCGCGCGTTCGATGCCGTCGTCGAGGACGGCAGCCAACAGGGGGTGGCGCTCGATCGCGATGACGAGGAAGCCGCGACTCGCCGCGATCGCGCTGTCGATGCCGAGGCCCGCAGTCGCGTCGATGAGGACGGGCCCTTCGGGCTTTGTTGTGCGGGCAGACTTGCCCTTGAGCGCTTGGACCAGGGGTTCGCGCCCGGCTTGCCCGCGCAGACGACGCAGCATCGAAGGCTCGGTCCAGTCGACGCGTAGGGGGCGTTGGCGCGGTGCAGCCGCGGTGCCGAAGCGCAGCTCGAGGCCAGCGCTCGTCATGAAGAGCCGAACTCCGTCGTCGTTCGTAGCAGCCGTCGCCTCGTGCGCGTCGTCGAGCGTGACCGTGCAGTCGAGCGTGACCGTGCAGTCGAGCAGCCTTTCGATGCGCAAGCGCGCATTGTTGGCGAGCGGCCGCAGCGCCGGGTCGTCGTAGGCGATGACGAGGTCGTGGGGCACGACTGCCGTCACTTCGCCGTCTTGCCGGACTTTTGAAGGAGCTGCGGGATGGCCTCCTGCAAGGCCTCGGCGCGCTTCGCCGGATTCGGGTGGGTCGACATGAACTCCGGGCCCGAAGACCCGAGCGCCGCCATGCGCTTCCAAAGCTCGACGCTCTCCCAAGGGTCGTAGCCGGCGCGGATCATGAGTTCGATGCCGTAGAGGTCGGCGTCGCTCTCGTGCCCGCGCGAGAACGGAAGCAGCACGCCGTACTGGGCGCCCATGCCGAGCGCGCTCATCAGGGTCCCGGTGGTCTCCGGGTCGCCGCCGAGCAGGACCTTGCCGGCGTCGAGCGCGCCCTTGAGGATCATGTTCGTGCTGATTCGCTGGTTGCTGTGGCGCAAGACGGCGTGGCCGATCTCGTGCGACATGACGACCGCGATGCCGTTCTCGTTCTTACAGATCGGCAGGATGCCGGTGTAGAAGGCCATCTTGCCGCCAGGCAAGCACCAAGCGTTCACGGTGTCGGGGGCGTCGAGGAGCTTGCACTCCCACTGAAACGGTGTCTCGAAGTTCTGCGCGACGTCGGCGTCGGCGTGCTTGGCGAGGGCCCGCATCACGCGCTGGATGGTCGCGAAGTCTTGGCCGCTCGTGATCTGCTTGTACTTGTTCGTTTCTTCGGGATAGGCGTCGAGGCCCATCTTGACCTCTTGCTCGGCCGACAGCAGCGTGAGGCCACAGGCCTGCATGAGGCTGGTCGCGACGCAGAGCAAGGACAGGACGACGGAGCGCGCCGTCAGTTGGATTCGCGTGGACATGGTGCGCTGACTCTACCGCGCACGTGCAGCCCTCATGGTCGAAAACGAGCGACGCGCGTCGTCGCGGGCTTCACGCTGACCACGTCGTTTTTTGGGCGTGCGCTCGGCGGGCACAGCTTGATAATCGCCCGCGATGGCCTCCCGAACGAAGAACCCGAAGTCCGCGTCCTCGAAGGCGCCGCGAGAGCCGCTCGGCGCTGCGGCCAAGACCTTGCAGCAGCGCGTGGCCGACCAGCCCGAGCTCCTGCGCTTCGTGCGCCACCTCAACTCGTTGTCGATCGACCTCGACGACGAAGAGATTTCGCTCGAGGCCAACCAGCCCGAGACCGCCTTCCCGTTCGGAACCTCGAGCGTCAACTACAGCCGGAGCTTCGACCTGGGCGACCATCCCGCCCTGCGCGACGCGGTCAAGAACCTCGTGCATGAGGTCCACCAGGCGCTCTTCAAGGTCGCGTCGGACTATGATCCCAAGCGCTGCGATCGCTGCGTCAAGTCCGACTGCTGCTCGATCGATCGCATCCACCTGACCGACGACGAGCGCATTCGCATCCTCGAGCACATCGGCGAGAAAAACACCAAGGCCGCGAGTGCCAAGTACTTCGAGCCCGATGACGACCTCGGCAACTACTACAAGCACATCATGCGGCACGTGAACGGCGCCTGCACCTTCCTCAAGCCGATCGGCCCGGGGGGCATGATGCGTTGCAGTATCTATGACGTGCGGCCCAACGTCTGCCGCGAGTATGACCCTGGCTACTGCACCGAGGCGAGCGAGCTGCGGCCGCGGCGTTCTCCGCTCGAGGTCTGAGCGCGGCGCTGTTTGCGGGAATTTGGGGTAGCGGGGATTTGGGCTCGAGTTCGTCGCGGACTCTGGTCGATGCGGGACGAAGTACCGTCCTCTATCCCGGGAGCCCCCATGAAGACCTCGTATCCGCAGCCGTCCACGGTCACGCCTCGTCAACACCCCGAGATCTCGGGCAAGCCACTCCGGAGCGGCGTGCTCGGGACCATCCTGACCGAGCTCGAGTTCGGTGAAGACGAGCAGCAGGCCCTTCAGGACTGCGCCGCGACGCTCGCGGACGACTTCGAGGAACTCGTCGAGCACTTGGCGGACCGCGCTCGCGACGTGGCCATCGAGGCCGAAGTCTTCGGCGTCCGTGCCCTCGCGCCCAAGACCCCGGTGCGCGGCTCGATCAGCAACCTGCGCAAGCACGCTGCCCGCCAGTGGCTCCAGGCGACGCTCGAGGGGCACTTCGACGCGGCCTTCTCGCGCCAGCTCCGCCACACGTGGATGCCCATCCTGCTGGCCGAGCCCCAGCACGCGCGCGCGACCGGGGCCGCGGTCGCGGCCTTCTTCGACTATGTCGAGGGCTACGTCGCGAGCCAGCTCGTCGCTTCGACCGACGACAACCTCGTGCCGGCCTGGCGCCAACTGCACGCCTTCCGCACGGCGCTCGACGTCCAGCGCCACGTCTTCGGCCACGCGCGGAGCACGCAGACGTGGCGCGCCGACGGCTGAGTGACGTTGCTCGAGTGACGGTGCTCGAGTGACGGTGCTCGAGTGCCGGTGCTCGAGTGCCGGTGCTGAGTGACTGAGCGGCGCGACTTTGTCGAAAGGCGCGGGCAGCCTCTTGACCTCGCGAGGCCGAGCCTTACCCTTCTCCGCCTCGCGTACCCGTAGCTCAATCGGATAGAGCACCTGACTACGGATCAGGAGGTTGGGGGTTCGACTCCTCCCGGGTACGCCACTTTTGCTCGCCCTACCCGCAAGCGCGATGAGACCGCGCCCAGGCGTTTTGCTGGCGACCGCGGCTGTGTCGATCCGATCTCCTACTGGTTCAGGAGACGCATGCATGACAACGCCAGAATCTCGCTCGTTCTTGACGCGCACGGCCCTTGCCGCCATCGCCTCGCTGCTTTGCTCGAACTTGCTCGTCGCCCAGGACCAGCTCGTCCTGCAGGCGCTCAAGAAGATCGAAGCCGTCGAGACCGCGCTCGCATCGCTAGCGGACGGCGATGCCCGTGAAGCGACCCGGCTGCTCGCGGAATTGAAGTGGGCTAGCAAGCGTCTCAACGCTGCCTACAAGAAGGACACGACGCATTGGAAGTCGGCGGCCGAACGTTTGGCCAAGGCCGACAGCGCGATTCGTGCCAAAGCCGCCGCGACGCCTGGAGGCGAGCCCGCCGAGAAGATGCCAGACGGGAAGCAGCCCGTCGAGAAGCAGCCCGCCGGGAAGCAGCCGAGTGGCAAGCAGCCAGGCGGGGCTCCCAACGATGTTGGCAAGGGACCTGTCGTCGGCGCTGAGTTCGAGAAGCTCCAACAGCTGAACAAAGAAGTCGGCAACGGCTTCAACAACTTGAAGCTCTTGAACAAGACCTTCATGGGGGACGGCTACCGGGTCGCATCGACGACGAAGGAGCTCGCGAAGCTCAAGGCGCGCCTCGCTGACTTCCCTGCCGACGATGCCAACGTCAAGATCGTCGCCGCCAACCTCGGTCAGTTCGAAGCGCTCTTCGAGACCTGGAAGGCCGAGTACAAAGCCGACAGCGAAGCCGCGATCGGCCTCGAACAGAAGCTCGACGCGATCGCGGCCAAGTATGCATCCCAGTCCGTGCCCGGTCCGCTCTACTGGCCCTTCGAGCTCGAGAAGCTCACGAAGTGGGCAAGCGTCACGAAGAAGCTGCAGGACGACATTCCCGCTGACCTCGCCGTGATCGACGCCGCAGCCAAAAACTCGATCGTCGGCAAGAAGGCCAAGAACCTCCAACACTGGGTTGGGCGCACGATCGAACAGCGCCTCCAAGAGCAGGTGGACCAAGTCCAATACCAGTGCAACAACGCGGTCACCGATGCCTTGCGGACCGCCAAGACGTTGCGCGAGATCAAGCCCGACGACGAGCACGCGATCATCAATCGCGTGCTGCACGAAGGCGCGCTCGAGCGCAGCATGGCTTCCCTACAGAAGGGCTTGGAGGCCGTGGATCAAGCCGCGGCTCTCGACACCGCTTTGGCCGTGAAGGCACCGCCGGATCGCAAGGCGCAACGCCAGGAGATCGAAGCCACGGTCACCGTGCTGCGTGACCTCGCAAAGGTGGCCTTGGCGCAAGTCCGCATGCCGAAGCCAGTGACCGTCGACGCCAAGAAGATGGAAGCGCTGACCAAGATCGCGCAGGAGACCCTCGCCAAGAAGAAGTACGGCGTGAACGAGATCCAAAAGCTCGTCGTGACGTCGGACATGCAGCGCAAAGAAAAGAAAGAAGGCACGATCCAAGGCACGACCACCGGCGCCACGATCACGACCTATCACTATGTCTGGGACGAGTTCCGTGTCGTTACGGCGGAGAAGATCGGTGCCGACCTCTGGGTCTTCCACAACGTCCTCAAGTTCTATCACTCTTCGGACTCCGTCACGCCCCAGGACGTTTGGATCCTGAGTCGGCGCTTCCAGTCGACCCAGATCTTGCCTGCCAATCTCGAGAAGGCGGACCGAAAGAAGTAGGGCCTGCTAGCTTCGAAGGTCCAAGCGCGTGGGGCGCAGGCGAGGGCCGCGTCTCGGGACGCGGGTCGGGGCGAGGCCGTAACGGCAAGCGCTGGATAACATACCCCCGCCTAGCGCGTCGCCGCGAAGATCGCGCGCTCGGAGCCTAGTCCTTCGCGGACGTCTGGAAATGACCCCCGTTGAACGAAACCGCTGCGCGGTAGGTGTCGCAAGGCGAGAGGCGCTTCCCAGT
>CALLZN010000283.1 GCA_937858895.1 uncultured bacterium
GTTACAAGTAGTCCGCCGCCTCTTCGATCAGCGCGCGGCGGAGGGTTGGGTCTTCGTGCGTCCGGTATGCTTCGATGGCCGAAACGCCGACTGGGCCACCGCCTTGGAGCACGATGCGAAGCAGCGTCTTGAATTGCGTCAAGTCGCCGACACGACTCTTGAGGATCTCGAAGAGAGTCGGTTGGGCGTCGGCGCCGAGCCATAGCAGGTTCTCGTAGGCCGTGCTCGCTTCTTTCGTGGCACCAGCGAAGAGCCGCTCGACCTCGGAGGCGATGCGGGCATCGAGGTCCTTTCGTGGCAGCGCCGCTTGGCGCAGCGCCTTCGCTTGGTCTTCGAGTTGCGGATCGAGGCGTAGTGCTTCCTCGACCAGCACCTTGGCTTCGTCATCGCGGCCGAGGTCGCGGCGCACGCGGGCGAGCAGCAGCGTCGCCTGCGCCCGCAGGCTCCCGTCCTTGACTGCGGCCAGCAGCGCGGTGAGCTCGCGTTCGGCCTTCGCATAGTCCTGCTCGACTTCGAGCGCGACGCGGGCGCGGGCCAAGGCGGCTTGGTTCGCTGGGTCTTGCGCCAGGCTTGGCTGTGCGGACGTTGCCAGCACTGCGGCGAGGAACATCGTGGTCAGATTGAGCTTCGTGCGTTGCATCAGAGGTCTCCGTGATCGGGTTGCCGCCATCAGACGCATCTTCGAAGCGCGATGCGTTCGGCCTCCGTCAAGTCCTTGTCAAGCGCTTGTCACGTGTCGAGTTTGTAGCCAATGCCGTGCACGGTCATCAGGAAGCGCGGGTCCTTGGGATCGCGCTCGAGCTTCTTGCGCAAGTTGAAGACGTGTGTGTCGATGGTGCGACTCGTGACGAAGCGCGTGCCCCAGATCGCGTCGAGGAAGCGCTCGCGGCGCACGACTTTGCCGCGTTCGAGCCAGAGCAACGCGAGCATCGATGCTTCTTTTTGTGAGAGCGCGAGCTTCTGGTCACCGCGGCGCAGCTCGTAGGCTTCCAAGTCGATCTCAGCGTCGCCGATGACGAAGCGCTCAGGCGTCGCTTCCTGCTGTGCATCGACGTGACGGGCACGCAGGCGAAGCCGCACGCGCGCCAAGAACTCACGCAACCCAAAGGGCTTGGTCATGTAGTCGTCGGCGCCGAGCTCGAGTCCCAGGACCTTGTCGTTCTCGCTGTCCTTCGCCGTCAGAATGAGCACCGGCGTTCGTCCGCGCGGGCTTGGCAAACTGCGCAGGTCACGCAAGACGTCGAGCCCCGACTTGTGAGGCAGCATGAGGTCGAGGATGACGAGGTCGAAGTCGCCCGCGTTGAGCAAGCGGGCCGCCGCGTCTCCGTCGACGGCGGTCACGACCTCGTAGCCTTCTTGCTCGAGGTTCTCGCTGATGCCCTTGCGCAGGCTGCGATCGTCTTCGACCACGAGGACGCGATTGGAAGTCATGCCTGGCTCGCGTTGGACTGCGTCGCGCGAGGATCCGTCACGCCACGACAAGGGAGCGTGACGACGAAGCAAGCCCCTGGCCCATCGCTCGCCGTTTCGCAGCGGATGGCGCCGCCGTGCGCGTGCACGATGCTGCGCACGATCGCGAGGCCAAGGCCCGCGCCAGGGATGGCGCCGTCACTGCGCGCGCGGCCGCGCACGAAGCGCTCGAAGACGCGCTCACGTTCGCCCGCATCGAGGCCCGTCCCATGGTCGCGAACCCGTAGCACGCAGGTACCGCTGTCGCTCGTGTTCCGCCCGGCCACGAGGCCGAGCGTGACGTCGATGCGCTTCCCCTCGGGCGCGTACTTGGCAGCGTTGTCGAGGAGGTTCCAGAGCACCTGGCGCAGCGCGTCGCGATCGAAGCGCAGAGTCAGCGGCACGGTCGTGACGTGCACGTCCAGCGATGCTTCGCGCGCGAGCGGCGCGAAGAGCGCCACGCTCTCGTGCACGACTTCGTCGAGGCGAGCGTCCTCGAAGGACCAAACGCGCTCGCCGCGCTCGCTGCGGCCGAGCTCGAGGGCGTTCTCGACGAGTGTCGACAGTCGGCCAGCTTCGGCCGCGAGGAGCTCCGTGAACTCCGTGCGTTGGCGCTCGTCCTTGGTACGTCCGCTCACGAGCGTCTCGGCGAAGAGCCGGATCGACGCGAGCGGGGTCCGCAGCTCGTGGGTGATGGATCGCAAGAAGTCACCGCGCTCGCAAAGCGCCACGCGCTCGGCCCGGAACGCGCGCATGAGGAGCCAGAGCCCAGCCAGCAGGAGCAGGGCGAGGGCGAGCAGCAGGACGCGCGTCGGCACCGTGCTCTCTGTTCGCGGACGCGCTTCCGGCAGGGCGTGGATGCCAGCGAAGGCTGGCAGCGCATCCTCGCGATCCCCAGTCGAGACTCGACTGTCGAGGCGCAGCGTGCCGGCAAAGGTCGTGACGCCTTCGGAGTCACGATCCTGCAGAGCAAGGCTCGCGAAGCGTGCGAGAGGCAGGACCCAGGCCTTGCCGCCTTGCGCAACTCGTTGTGCGTCGGAAGCGCTGCGGTCGACGCCGCTCGGATACCAGAGGAGAACTCGGCCCATGGCTGGGCCAGCAGAGTCATCGTCACCCAGGGCTTCGATGACGACTTCGCCGCGGCTGCGCAAGCGGCCACTCGCCTGCTCGATGGCGAAAAGGGCCGCGCGTAGTGCTTGCACGCGCTTCTGTTCCTCTTCGAGCTGCCGTGCTCGCTCCTCGAGACCACGCGCGCGCATGCTGGCCGCGAGGTCGTAGGCGAGGGCTTGGTAGCGATCTTGGTCCGTCTTCGCGAGGAGGGTGTCGATGCTCCGCTGCTCCGAGGCTCGGCCGACGAGGCTGTCGTAGTGCAGGAGCGTCGCCGCGGCGGCCGCGGGTAAGACCTTCGCTTGGCAGAGCGCTGCGCGACAAGCTTCCGCTGTCTCGGTGTCACCCTGGCGGCGAGCGATCCACAGCAGGCAAGCAAGCAAGTGAGCACGATCGGTCGGCGAGCGGTCCTTGCGCGCCAAGGCGAGATCGACGCGCGCGCGCGCCTTGTCGGGTGCCTGCTCTTCGAACTCGAGCTGCCGCGCGAGCTCGAGCGTCGCTTGGGTGACGAAGTCAGGATCCGGCTCGTGCGGCGCCACGGGCAGAGCACTCGGCGGCCGGACCTTCGTCGCGGTCACGACGACGCACTCCTCCGCCGGCAGGCGGTCGGCGAAGCCCGGATGCAGAACCCGCGCCCGCAGCTCGCGGACGGCGGCGACCGAAGCGCGCCGCGCCTCGTTCTGTGCAGCCGCCTCGGCGTTCGTGACCGCGCCTTCGAGGGTCAGGATGCCGAAGGCCACGAGGCCAAGCGCGCTGAGCGCGACGACGATCGCAAGGATGGACAAGCGTGAGTGCACGCGCCTCATGACCAGAGGCTAGCCGCGCCTGGCCCGCAGTTGTCACGCGCTTGTCAAGACTAGCGCTGGAAGACGCGATGCTTCTTGTCACCACCAGAGACGAGATACGCGACAAGATCTGCGACCTCGTCCTTGTTCATCATGGCAATGGTCTCGGGCGGCATCATCGACGTCGGCGACCTTTCCACGCTCTTGACCTCGGCGGCGGGGATCTTCGTGAGCTTGCTGAAGTCGAAGCGATTCGTCGCGAGCGCGAGCTCCGTGTCGTCTTGGTAGATCACGCGACCGTAGAGGGTCTTGCCGCTCGAGAGGGTCACGAGGCTGGCGTGGTACTGCTCGGAGATGGTCTCGTCGGGTTCGCAGATTGCCACGAGGATGTCCCGGATCGTGTAGCGCTTGCCGACAGAGCCGAGGTCAGGACCGCAGCGGCCGCCCTCGCCTTCGAAGCGATGGCAGGCGACACAGCGACCGGCCGCGAACATCGCCTTGCCGTTCTCGTAGTTCCTGCCGCGCAGCTCCTCGTTGAAGAGTTCCATGGCCTTGTCCGTGGTCCACATGCCCGGCGGACCCTTGGGCAGCGGCAAGGTGCTGAGATCCAGCGTCGCCACATCGCCGAGGAGCCAGGCCACGGCTGCGGCGTCCTTTGGCGGCAGGTGTTCTATCGCGTCTTCGCGAATCGCGCGGATGTAGCCCTCGAAGCTCTGCCCGCCACTTTTTTGAAGCGCGTCCTTCAACCAAGCAAAATAGTACTTGCGATGCGTGAGCGACCAGCCTGCCTGCACGCGACGAAGAAAATAGGCGTAGTGAATGTTCTGGCTGTTCGGCGTGTTGGCCATGGCCTCGAGGATGGGCTTGCCATAGGCGTGGCGCTTCAGCATCGCCTTGTCGTAGGCCAGCGTCTTCGCCTGCGTGGTCTTCATCAGGCCGATCGTCTTGTGGACGACCGTCTTCGACTCGAGGTAGGTCAAGACTCGGCAGAGCTCGGTGTTCGTCGCTTCGTCGGTCGCGGGATAGAACGGATCGAGCTGGCCCGCGATGGCCTCGCGCTCGAGTTCTGTCGGTGCTCCGAGGCGGATCCAGCACAAGGAGTACGCGCGCAAGAGCGCGAGTCGGTCGCCTTGTTCGAGCTTGTCGAAGTCAATGTTGCGGAGCTTCTCGACCACGCGACTGGAAAGAGATCGATCGCCATGACGGCAAAGCGCGATGGTCGCGTGAATCAGAGCGCGAGGATCCGTCTCGTCGAAGACCCGGTCGCGCCACAGTTCCATGCTCTGGCTCTCGATCGCCAAACGTGCCGCATAGCGAATGCCACGATCGTCGTGCGACAAGTGCGGCCAGGCTCGATCGACGGAGGCCTGACCGCCTGCTTCGCTGCCGTGGAAGGCCTCGAGCGAATGACGCAGGTCCCGGAGCTCCTGATTTGCAACGAGCGTTGTTCGTGTGCCCTTCCGTGCCGAGCCCGTGTAACGGATGCGATAGAGCTTCGAAGCCGAGTTGCGACCACCGATGAGGAAGTACATGTGCCCATCCGGACCAAAGCGCATGGCCGTGATGTTGAGGGGCTCGCCGCTCAGAAAGATCGACTTCATAGCGGTATAGCTCGATCCACTCTCGACCAGATCCAGCGTGTAGATGGTCCCGAAGGTCCAGTCACAGATGAAGAGCTTGTCCTTGTACTCGTCAGGGAAGCTCGACTCGTAGCCAAAGCTGATCGCGGTTGGCGAGCCCGGTCCGATGTCGATCACCGAGCCGTTGCTGTCCTCGAAGTAGTCCGGCCACTTCGCCGAGCCCGCGCGCCATCCGAACTCACTCGCCGACGTGACGTGATTCACACGTGTGGGCCTGTACCAAGGGCAACCGATGTCGAACTCCAAGTCCGAGTCGTAGGTGAAGAGCTCGCCTTCGCGATTGACCGCGAGATCGACCGCGTTGCGCAGTCCGGAGGCGACCATGGTCCAATCCTGTCCATCCGGCGAAATGCGACAGATCCAGCCGCCGGGGGCTTTGACGCCACGAGCATGACCGCTCGGATCGGGTAGCGGCTCGTGCAAGGAGTCCAGTCCCCAAACCGGCGCCTGCAGACTGCGCACGCCATCGGGTAGCTTCGAGTGGTTCCCAGAGATCAAGTACAGCGCAGCACCGTCGGCGGTCTTCAAGATCGAGTGCGCCGAGTGTTCCCAGCCTGGGTGCAGTTCTTTCAGCAGCGTGAACTCGTCGTACTGGTCATCGCCGTCGGTGTCGCGGATTCGATAGAAGCCTCGCATCGTCGACATGTAGAGGCTGTCGAAGGCATGCAAGAAGCCGAGCGCGCCAGCGACCGTGCGCTTGCCCCAAGCGACGGGGACGAAGGGAAAGCCCTTCAAGCTGTCGACCCGGAGGTCGGTCTTGGGCGCGCCGTCCTTCGGAAGCGTGACTCGAAAGACACCTTTGTCGTCCTGGTCCGATACGACGATGCGACCCTTGGGATCGAAGGCCATCGCGACCCAAGAACCCTGCGACTCGGGCACTGTGTAGAGCAGTTCGGCGTCGAAGCCCTGCGGAAGCCGGATCTGCGTATCGACGTCGACAACGAAGTCGTCGGCTTCCGAAGACGAGCAAGCGAAGCCACCGCACGCGAAAGCGAGGATCGCAACACCGGACGCAATCGAAGCTCTGTTCACGAGGATGCTCTCTCGACGCCGCTCTCGATGGAGAAATGCGTGGTTGGTCGATTTCGGCTCATGACGGCCACGATAGCCAGCGCGCGCAAGAACTCGCGCTATCGAAGTGCCCTGCCTGCCTCAGGCTTGTGCGCCGGTGTCGAGATCCAATCGAAGAGCAAATTGGCAACGACTTCATGTCCGGCTTCGTTGGGATGATTCGACTGGGACAAGAAGGCATGCACATCGTCACCAGCGGCAACGCGCTGCCGAAACGCTGTGTACGGGTCGACGAGCGCTAGCCCATACTCACGCGCGAGACCTCGCACGAGTTCGCAATGCTGCGCCAGGGGCGAAGCGTCATCGAGGATGTCCGTCCGCGCGTCCGGCGTCGCGGTCAGCAGGACAACGCTGGTCCCCGTCGGTAGGCACGCCTCGATCATCGTGCGCCAAGCCCGCTCGGCGCGTTCGAGGCCCAGGCCGCGGTCATTGAGTCAGTAGTCGAGAACCACGACGTCTGGCCGCAATGGCAGCACATCTCGTTCGAAGCGCGCCGCACCACCCTCCGCGTTCTCACCACCGATGGCCGTGACGTTGACATCGATGACCGCCGTGGAGTAAGCGTCACACAGTTTGCGATGCAAGAGCATCGGATAGGAAGAATGGCGGCGTACGGTGGGAGTGCGAAAGTAGCCAGCTGGGACAGAGTGCCCATGGAAAACCAACCTGACCAGTCGGTTGTTCGGCCACGCGCAGCGCAAGGCCTCTTGCAGCACGGCGAGCTTGTGGTCTGACGCCGCGGAAGGCCGCGACGTAGGACGCTGCGACGCGGAATCGAGTGCACCGACCGCAGTCGTTGGCGATTCGGGCATGGATGTGCACGAAGTCATGCACGCCAAGCTGAGAAGCAAGAAAGCCACTGCGAGCGCAGCTCGATGATCATCTCCTCGATGGAGGCGGCAAGCGTCGGCTCGTGTTGGGTCGACCACCTAGTCGATGGGACCACGGCGACGGCGTGGAGTCAACCCCACTTATTTCGACGGCTGTCGATTCAGACGTCAGTGACGCCCGATCTCGCCGCCGATCACATAGGGTGCGAGCCCAAGGTAGGGGTCGTCCAGATCTACGCCGAGGACTTGCTTGTAGAGCTTTGGCGTCAAGCTCGCGACTTCATTCGCAGCGTCGCGTTCTCGGGGCAGCGCAAGGAGCGCGTGGGCCTGCGGTGAACGCACAGTTTGATTGTAGGCACTGTCCTCGACGAGGAAGCTTTGCTTGACGCTGCTCTCGACCATCGCCTTGGCGAGAAATGGCGTTCCGCGTTGAGGCAGCGCGAAGGCTGCAAGCTTTTTCCCGTGGGGATCACCCGCAGTCCCATGTGCAGTCCGCTTGCGCGTCAGCGCCGCGCGCTGGCGGTGCCAATCGGTCAGGACAGTCGTAGCTCCATCGAGGTCGCGCACCGCTGCGTGGAGAGCATGGGCAGCCTCGAGGCGAGCCTGATACTGCTCGCGCGTGAACAATGCCGGGATCACGTCGATCGCGACATTGGCCTCACTGGCCGTAGCCGACTCGCTTGCAGATAGCCCCGTCGGCATGCAGATCCACGTTGCCACGTTGCCGGCCAAGGTGCGCACCAAGACGCGTCCGTTGCCGAAGTCGATGCGCGCCTTGGGCACTGGGCGCAGCTCTTGCCACGCGCACTCGAAGTTCTTGCTCATGTAGGCTGCGAGGTCATTGTCGGAGAAGAGCACGCTTCTCGCGATACGCGCATTCGTTCAGCAGAAGGGGTCGTCGAGGCGGCCGAGCAGCTGAAAGAGCAGCACCGGCTTCTTGCTCGTGCGCGAGGCGGCGAGTGCGGCGGCGAACGACTCATGCCAGCTGACGAGTCCCGGTGTGGACGACATGAACGACGGCGCAACGCTCGATGGGTGCAGGGTCTCCTTGATTCGGGTCTCGATGACCTGCTTCCCGATGTCTTGGGCGGAGGTGGCGGTGGAGTGGAGCGCGCACAACAAGACTGCTGGCGCGACGATATGGAAGGTCAATAGCTGCTTCATGCACTGTGTATGGCAATTGCAGTACCATCCGCGCTTGCAGGGGCTCTGAGCCACCGACATAGCAATCGACAGCAAGAAGAGATACATCGACCGTATCCAAGTGGATACAGCGCAGCGCGTTTCGCTCAGTCGCGGCCGTACTTCTTCCAGAGCCGCGCGAAGTAGGTGCGCTGCAGCCCGAGCCGTTCGGCGGCGCGCGTGCGGTTGCCGTCGCAGGCCGCGAGCGCCTCTTCGAGGATGCGCAGGCGCGCGGCCTCGACCTGGGCGTGGAAGCCACCAGAATCACCTTCGGCCGCCGTGCCCTTGCCGCCGAACCAAGCGTCGATCGGCAGGTCGTCGGTCGTGATGCTCACGCCGTCGCCAAGGACGAGCGCGCGTTCCATCGCGTTGCGGAGTTCGCGCACGTTGCCAGGCCAACTGTGCTTGCACAGCGCATCGATGGCGTCGTCGTCGAGCTCGGGCCTGCCGCGGCCAAAGTCCTTGGCGAGCACTTCGACGAAGTTCCGCGCCAGCGCCACGACATCACCAGGACGATCGCGCAGCGGTGGTAGCGTGAGCGAGATGACGTTGAGGCGATAGTAGAGGCCGTCGCGAAAGGCGTCCTCGCTGATGCGTTGCTGCAAGGCTCGGTGGGTGGCCGCGAGGATGCGCACGTCGACGCGAAGCTCCGTCGTTCCACCAACACGCTCGAAGCTGCGCTCTTGGAGCACGCGGAGGAGCTTGACTTGGAAGCTCTCGGGCAGATCGCCGATCTCATCGAGGAAGACCGTGCCACCGTGGGCGATCTCCAGGCGGCCCTTCTTGCGCGCCACCGCGCCCGTGAAGGCGCCCTTTTCGTGGCCGAAGAGCTCGGACTCGAGCAGCGACTCGGAGAGCGCCGCACAGTGGATCGGGACGAAGGGCGCATCGGCGCGCGGGCTGTGCTCGTGGATGAAGCGCGCGAGGAGCTCCTTGCCCGTTCCGCTCTCACCGAGGATGAGCACGCTCGCGCTGCTCTCGGCGACCTTGCGCGCCGTTTCGAGCAAGTCGTGCATGGGCTTCGACGCGGCAACGAGCTGCGTCTTCGCGGCCTCGGCGTGCGTCGCCTCGACGCGCCGCACGAGGCGACTGCGTTCGAGCGCGCGCTGCATCGATTGCTCGAGCAGGCCCGTGTCGAAGGGCTTCTCGACGAAGTCGTAGGCGCCGGCGCGCATGGCACGCACGGCGCGTTCGACGCTGCCGTGCGCCGTGATCACGAGGATCGTCGTGTCGATGCCGCGGCGTGAGACTTCTTCGAGGACGCTCTGGCCGTCGCCACGCGGGAGCTCGAGGTCGAGCAAGGCCAAGCATGGACGATCCGCGAGGGCTTCGAGGGCCTCTTGCCCACTGCTGGCGGTCGTGACGGCGTAGCCGCGCGCCTCGAAGCGTTCGCGCAAAGACGCGAGGATGGAGGCGTCGTCGTCGACGATGAGGAGGCTGGGCTTCAACGCTTCGCCTCCTCGACTGCGATGCGGAAGCCGTGTCGTGGCGCGCGGACGCGTTCGAACTTGGCGTTCTGCAAGGTTGCGAGCTTGCGCACGATCGCGAGCCCGAGCCCGACGCCATGGTTCTTGACCCCGTCGGATTCTCCTTGTGCGAAGGCCTCGAAGAGGCG
>CALLZN010000284.1 GCA_937858895.1 uncultured bacterium
ACGAAGACGAGCGGCCAGTCGAGGTCCGTGCCGAAGATCTCGAAGCGCCCGTCCTCGCCGGTCATCGTCCACATGTCGATCGACGACTCCGTCGGATCAAAACGGTGGTCGGCGCGGTCCTTCAAATAGTACTGCAGGGAAACGTTGATACCGCCGGCCGCTTTTCCTTGTTCACGCAGCACGGTGCCGTGGGCGACGCGCTTCTTCGGCAGGAACTGCACTTCACCCAAGTCGATGACGCGGCCGGGGCGGTCGACGTCGAAGTCGCGCGTGGCGAAGTACGAAGTCGCTTTGGTATCGATCCTCAACAAGGCGCGATGCCGACCGAGGTCCTTGGAGGAATAACCGAAGTCGACGCGACCATCGTCCATGACGAGCCCGCCCGTGACGCTAATCTTGCGACCTCCGGCAAGCACATGACCATGGCTGAAAGTCACGTTGTCGCCCTCATCGAGAGCGATGCGCGCCGTGCATGTGAGCAAGATCCCATCGAGCTCGACTCGAACTTCGCGCTCAGCCGTCGCGCCCAAGAGCGCTGGGCCCTCGACTGTCGTGATGCAGGATCTGCTTCGTCCCGGCATGCTGGCGTTCAGCCGCAAGCCGTGGCCGACGCCGACATACTCGAAGACCGCCTCCTTGCTGACGAAGCGCGCCGTTTGCCACCGAAAGCTGAGGCGCGAGCCATCGAGGTACATGTCGGCCGGTTGATGCGTGACCCGCAAACGCCCACACAAGGCATGCCCCCCATCTGCCCGAAAAGTCACGTTGACGCGACCGGTCGGCGGCAGCCGTAGCGTGTATTCCCCGTTCGAGACAGCTCCGTGAACGGTCACGTAGGGTCGCGCTGCAACGATGGCATCAGCAACGAAGATCATGCGCTGCTCATCGCCAGCACAGAGCGATCGCCAGTGGCGGACGGTCACTAGGCCCGCTTCATCCGTGCGGAGGTTGGCAATCGGAACGGACTCTTCGGGCCCCCAACGATGAAGCGACACCCTCAGACCGACGGCCGGGCGGCCCTCTGCATCGAGCACGCGAACCCGAACAAGACTGTCTCGATGCACGGTCACATCGAAATTCGCGCCTGCCCTGACCATGCTCGCATTGAGGTCGAGGTGGCCGAAACGATCACCTGCCCACGCAGCGATCGTTATGTAGGAAGAGTCGCTGTCAAGCCTCTCGACCGCCTCGACCTCGGGGTTGACCCTGGACTTGTGCAGGCGCATCGCGGCCTTGCCTTCCTCGTTCGTCGTCGAGAGCAGGCCAGCCGCGGCACAGGCGAAGATCGAACGGTAGTCGCCGATACCCGTCTGTTTGTCGATGCAACTGTTGTCCCAACGCAAAACGGCGACTCGCGCACCAGCGACGGGTCGCGCGTCGCTGTCAAGGACGCGGATGGTCGGCGCACGGCCGCCCGCAAAGGCAAGCTCAGGACGGTCTGGCGACAGCTTCACGGCCCAGGCGGGCATCACCGTATCGGCGCTGTCGATACCCGTGAGATCGCGCCCTGCGTTCTCGCTGCGACGCACGCGAATCTCGTCATCGACGACGAGCGTTGTCTCGACGGACTCGCCCGGCACCGCGCGAGAGGGCTCTTCCGTTTCGAGCGCCATGTCCTCGGGTAGCAATTCGGAGCGCGAGGCAAGGAAGAGCATGGCTCCGACCGCGAGGACGATGCCGCCGAGGATCAAGACCATCATGGTTGCGCGCATGACCGCGGCGATGATACCGCACGCTGGCGTCAGATCGGCTTGAAGTCGTCGTGTGACCCGGCCCGCTTGGGCCACGTCGAGGTTTGCAGCGGCGGGGCCCGTCTGTCTAATGGCCGACCATGACGACGGCGCAGCGACTCTTGCTCACCGGGGACGGCGCGACGCGCCAGGACTTGGCCGCCTACGAAGCCGAAGGAGGCTGGGCCGCCTTCAAGGAACGCGTCGCGAGCGGCGACCCGGAGCGCTTCCTGGACGAAGTCGAGCGGGCGAAGCTACGCGGCCGGGGTGGAGCGCGCTTCCCGACCGCCGTCAAGCTGCGCCTCGCACGCGCGAGCGGCGCCGAGCCAAAGCACGTCGTCGCCAACGGCGGTGAACACGAACCCGGCAGCCAGAAGGACAAGCACCTCGTAGCGCTCTACCCGCACAAGGTCCTCGAAGGACTCATGCTCGCAGCCTGGGTGACCGGAGCGACCACGGCGTGGGTCTACTTGATCGAAGACATGGACGAGCAGCTCCGTTCGATCGAAGCTGCCATCGCAGAGGCGCGCGCGGCCGGCTACATCGACGCTTCGATCGAGGTGCGCGTGCACCGTGCACCGACGACTTACGTCGCCGGCGAAGAGACCGCGGTCATCGATTCGATCGAGGGCGGTCCCGGCAAACCGCGCAAGAAGCCGCCCTACCCGGGGCAAAGCGGCATCCACGGCCAGCCGACCACGGTGCAGAACGTAGAGACGCTCGCCCACATGGCGGTCATCGCGCGCATGGGCGCCTCGGCCTTCGCCGCGATCGGGACTGCCGAGAGCACGGGCACGATGCTCTTCACGCTGCCGGATGTCCTGAGGCGACCGGGCGTCCACGAACTGCCCTTTGGCGTCACCTACCGCCAACTCCTCGAAGAGGTCGGCGGAGGTGTGCGTGATGGCCGTGCCGTGCTCGGCCTCTTGCCGGCCCTCTCTGCGGCCTTCATCGCGCCGGAGGACCTCGACGTGCGCGTGTGCCACGAAGACCTCGCCAAGCTAGGCACGTCACCAGGCTGCGGCGGCCTCCATCTGATCCTCGAAGGCCAAGACCCCGTCGACGAGCTCTTGAAGATCGCGCGCTTCTTCATGAAGGAACAATGCGGGCAATGTCCTCCGTGCCGCATGGAGACGAACCAGTTCGTCAACATCCTCGAAGGCGTGCTCGCCGGAAAGTCCGGCGACTACCAGGGACAAATGAACAAGCTCGCGGTCTTTGCCCACCGCAAGGGCTTCTGTTCGCTCATCGAGATGGCAGCGGCGCCGATCCTGTCCGGAGCCAAGCTCTTCCAGGCGGCCTTCGACGCCCACGCGCGCTGAGAAGCTCGGTCATGCTTGCGGCGTCATGCTGGCGGCACTGAGCGCAAGTAGCCAACGAGGCCGAGCACGCCGAAGAGCACTTCGATCGCCGCGAAGCTGAGCCCTGTCCCGTTGGCGCTGCGGTCGAGAACGAAACCCAAGAGGCGTCCAGCCAAGGGACCGAAGGACGCGAGAGCCAGGACGAGGAAGGCGCTGGCTGTGACTCGGGCTTCGAAGACGCCGGCAACGAAGAGGCCGGCGAGGGCGAGCTCGAGGCCTCCATACCAAGCGCGCAACTCCGTGCGCCCGCTCGGGCTCGTCGCGCTGATATCGGCCCAGTCCGCGAGCTTGTCGGGCCTCAGGACCAAGAGGACACCGAGCGTCGCGAACATCAAGGCAGCGAGGCTGAGCACGATCCGCGTGTACAACATGCTTTCTGTCTTGGATTCGCAAGGACCGAAACACAAGGCAAGATAGAAGACGTGTCAGCCCCATCGAAAAAGAAGCGCCTCGAGGCGATCGACGACGAAGTCACGATCTTGCGCGAGACGCATCGCCACGTCCTCGCGTGGAACCAGCTCACGACGCCACCTTTCCAGAGCTTCCTCGTGTCCTTGGGAAAGGACGACGCGGCCGCACTCGTGCGTCTCTTCGCGTCGTGCGGGGATGGTGCGGCGGATGCGGATGCTGTTCCGCCGACCCGGTCCTACGCGACCGCCAGCGGTGAGCTGTGCGTCGAAGAGCGCGGCGCGACCGTGGTCCTGCACTTCCGCAGACGCGGTGACGACGAAGAAGGCAGCCACACCCTGAACCACGAGGGTCGGCTGCGCTTCCTCGATGTCCTCAGCACTTTGTCGCCGGGCTAGCCCTGAAAGAAGTGGACCGGTTCGCGAGAGCGCGCGAGAGTGCCGTGAGCGTGGCCGCGCACAGGCGTTCCGAACCGGAGCGTGGCCGTAGCCACGTGAGGATTCGGGACGCCGAGCACGGCCGTGAGCGCGGTGCTCTCGTGCGCAGCGCAGCGATCTCGCGGATCGGAGCGCTTATTTCAGGGCTAGCCCTGCTGGGCTCGCATGCGCTCGAGGCTCTTCTTCGAGCGCATGCGTTCGATCGAACGCTTGAGTGCGATGGCCGCCTTGCTGTCGCCCGCGACCTCGGTCGCGAACGTGGTCTCGACTTCGTCATGGAGCTTGGCCGTCGCAGCCGCGTTGCGGTCGCGAATCCAAGTCATCGCTGCTTCGTCGAAGGCTTGCACGCGCAGCTTGGCGTCTGCCTTGGCGTCGCGCGCGAGCTCGACGAAGGCCGCACGCGCGTCCGGCAGGCGCCCGAGGGTCACGAGAGTCTTGCCGACCCAGAGTTTGGCCTGGCCGGCGTAGTTGGCGCCCGCGAGACCGCTCGCGCGGCGGTAGGACTCGAGGGCGTCGGCGTAGCGCTTGGCTCGACGCTCGGTGTGAGCCTTCTCGAGCCAGGCGCGCGCGCCGAAGACCTCCGCGTGCAGGCTCGCGGCGCGCTCGAAGGCCGCGCACGCGGGCTCGACCTGCTGCAGCTTCGCGAAGAGCTGACCCCGCCGAAACTCGGCTTCGGCGACGATGGGCGGAACGGCAGCGTGTGCCTCGACGCAGGCGGCGTAGGCCTCGATGGCCTTTTCGATGGCCTGCTGGCGCTGTTCGTACTCAGTGCCGGCCGGGACATCCGCGAGCTTGGCAGCAGCCGCAAGGGCCTTCTTGCCGCGCTTGATGGCATCGCTCTTCGCCTGATCCGGCTTGGCAGAATCAGACTTCTTGCCATCCTGCTTGCTGGTCGGCGATTCGGTCTCCTGCGCGGGCAGGAGCACCGGCGACCAGGCCAAGAGGGCGAGCAGCAGGGCGGCAACGCGAAGGCGCGGCCACTCGAGACGGCAGAGCGCGCGGCAAACGCGGTCGTGGTAAGCCACGGACAAGACTTCAGGTTTCGATCGTTGGGATTGCATCGACTTCCTCCTCTCGAAGCGAGGCGAGGATCGCCTCTCTCAAAGCTCGCCTTCCCCGATAGAGGCGCAGCTTCACGACGTTGACGCTGAGACCCGTCTGTCGCGCGATCGTCTCGAGCGACGCTCCGACCATGCGCAACTCGAAGAGGCCGCGCCGCTTGGCGGGCATGCTCCGAACGCAGCGATCGAGGGCAGCCAGGACCTTCGAGAGGGGATAGTCTTCGTCACCGATGCGGATGCTCCGCTCTCGCCGACACTGCGGGAAGAGGTCGATCGAATGCCGGACGTCAGTCTCGCAGACGACGGCGGTGGCTCGTGTCGCGAAACGCCGCCGATGCTGCGCCAAGGCACGCCACGAGATGCCGATGATCCAAGCACCACCGACACGATCGATGCGTCCATCGCGCTGCGAGATCCAAGCTCGCAAACACGTCTCTTGGACGAAGTCCTCGACGAGGTGCACATCAGCGACTCGCGGCACGAAGTAGCGCGTCGCACAATCGCGCCACTCTGCGATCTCCTGTTCCACATTCCCCCCTCTGCTTCCTCTCTGCCCGGGTCCACCGGGGAAGCGCGACGCCGACAGGCGCCGCACAGAGGAAGGGAATGGCGCGACGAAAATCGGCTCGCCGACTCGGAGGCATTTCGCTCGAGGTCGGGCACGCTGCCGCGACCCGCAGCCCGCACAATGCCGCCATGCGTGCGCTCGTCCTGCGCCGGGGCGCCCTCGGCGACACTCTGATCTTGCTGCCGATCTTGGAAGCCCTCGCGGCGACCGGCCGCGTGACGACGCTCGACTGCGCTGGGTCGAGCGACTTCGTGCCGCTCTTCGCGGCTCACGGGCTCGTGCGTCGGGCCTTCTCGTCAGAGTCGCTCGCGCTGCATCGCACGCTCCGCGGCGAAGGGCTCGGCTTGCTCGCCGACTACGACATCGTGATCGGTGAACGCGCTCTGCCGGACGGCGACGCGCGCAACCTCGACTTCGACGTGCACATCGATGCGAACGGCGAAGTCGCGGCAAGTCGCCAGCTCTTCGACCGCTTTGCGCGGGCATGGCGAGCGCGCTTCGAGACCGAACTCGAACACGACGGCCGACTCCGCCTCATGGCGAAGAGCCCAGCGCGTCCGCCACGATCGCCAAAACGCCTCTGGGTGCAGCTGGGGGCCGGGTCACCCAAGCGGGTCTGGCCCGGGCTCGAGCCCGCGGGGCCGCAGCTCATTTCTTCTTGGCTCGACCGCGGCATCGACGTCACGGTCGGAGTCGGCCCTGCGGACGAAGGCCTCGGCCGCTTGGCGCTCGACGCTCGCGCACAGTGGGCGAGGAGCCCCGACATCGTGCAACTCGCTGCAGGCATCGCGAGCGCCGCGCTCTACATCGGTCACGACACTGGCCCCTCTCACCTCGCCGCAGCTACCGCGACGCCGACCATCGTGCTGCACGGCCCCCTGACGCCGACGCGCGTCTGGCTGCCGCTCGGCCTTGCGCCGACGACCGCCGTGGCATGGACCGACAAGTCGACGAGCGACGTCTCAGCTGCCCTCGACGCCCTCGTGTGCCGACACTTCGGCATCTGAACTCGAGGTCGCCGCGAAGGCCATGGGGTCGGCGATGAGCATCATCTCGCGGATGCGAGCCGCGAGCAGCCGCGCCCCGATCTCGAGCGCGTCGACGCGCGACGCGTCGCTCGGAAAGAGCTCGTCGAAGGGAATCGCGCGGCCGACTCGGATGCGAATCTTGCGCGGCCTCGGAAAGCGATGGCTGCGATGCAGCGCGCGATGAGCTCCGACGATGGCGACGGGGACGATGGGCACACGCTCGCGGAGCGCGAGCGAGATCGCGCCTGGTTGGAAGTCGGCGAGCGAACCATCGAGGCTGACCTTGCCTTCGGGAAAGATGCCGAGGACTTCGGCGCTGCGCAGCGCGTCGAGCGAGTCCTTGAACATCTCGCGATTCGACGACTCTTCGCGCATCAGGATGACGCGGTTCCAGCGGAAGAACCAGCGCAGGCCCCAGACGTTCGCGAAGAGCTCGGTCATCACGAAACGCACACGCGTGCGCACCGCGAGCCCGACGAGGAGCGCGTCGAGCAGGCTCTGGTGGTTCGCGCACACGATGGCTGGCCCCTCAACCAGAGCTCGGTCGCCTCGAATCGAGAGGCGGAAGTAGAGCGTGAAGAGGACGCGGACCGAAGCCTTGAAGGCGCCGTAGGCGACTCGATCGAGCGTCACGAGAGCAGGGGAAGGCGCTACGGCGCAGGTTCGCGGATCGCTCCTACTTGCTCGCCCAAGAGCTCTTCGCGTAGTCGAGCTTGAGGCGCGAGCGCAGGCGGCGCTTGGCCGTCTCCTTGTCGACGCCATTCCAACGGTCGTAGGCCATGACCGCGTGGTAGAGCGCTTCCCCGACGATCTCGTCGCCGACCGACTCGTGCAGGATCGCGACCCTCATGTAGTCGACGAGGGCGTTCCGCGCTTGCTCGGGCGTGAGCCCGTCGCGCCGCAACCACGTATGCCCACGCCCGACGAGGGCAGCAGCGCGCGTGGCTTCGTCCGCAGCCTTCGAATCGACGATGCTCGTGAAGAGCTGCTTGGCCTCGTCATACTTCGAAGTCTGGAGCACCGCGTTGGCGAGCGCCAAGTGGATGCGGTTGGCGAGGTCCGGGAAGTCGGACTCGACCTGCGAGAGGACGCGCTCGAGTTCGGCCTTGGCCTCTTCGGGCTTGATCTCGACGAGACGCAAGCGTGCGTCGATGCTGAAGAGCTGCGCCTCGTGCTTGTAGCGATCGCCGAGCCCCCGCTCACCGACGAAGGCCTCGTACTGCTTGACGCCGTCCTTGTATGTCTCAAGCTTCGCGCGGTCGTTGCCGGCTGCGTCGCGGGCCTTGGTGAGTCGGTACTCCCAGATCTGCGGCCAGTAGGCTGTCTTGCCGTCGTTGGTCTTCTCGAGTCGATCGAGCACGTTGTTGATGTCACCCGCCTCACCGACGAGCTGGGCGATCTTGAAGGCCTCGAAGAGCGCGACCTGGGCGAAGGGCTCGAGGGTCTTCGACTTTTCGGCCTTCTCTGCAGCGTTGCCCCAAGCGATGTAGGCCTCGGGGTAGTCCTCGGAGTTCGTCTTCTGACGCGCATCCTCGAAGAGCTTGGCGACCGAAGGCTGACCGAAGTCGATGCGGAGCACGGTGCCGCGTGGCTTGCTTTCGTCGACGCGACCGGCCTTGTAGCTGACCTTCTCGTAGTCGTAGGCCTCGACCTTGACGCGCTCGATCTTGTCACCGTTCGTCAGGTAGATCGTGTCGGTCTGAGACCAGGCAGCGGGAGCGACGAAGAGGAGCGGGATCAGGAAGGTGCAGCGGGGAGTCATCGGCGATGGATCCAGGTGACCAGGTGCGAATGGTGAACGGATGCGAGGGGCGCGCTCCGCGCGGCGGTAGACCGACAGGCGTCGAACGAAACTCCACCCTGAGCGGTTCGACTTCAAGATACGACCGCGATGGTCGCCCACCATGGTCGCCCGCACAGCGGGGCAGCATGCTAAGCAGGAGAGCCGCCGCCGGCAAGCAGCCCGGCGCGCCGGACCTGGATCATTTCGGCGACGATCGCGATCGCGATCTCCTCGTGGGAGCGGGCGCCGATCGCGAGGCCCACGGGGCTGCGCACCGACGCGAGCCATGCCTCGTCGACGCCCTGGTCTTCCCGCAGCTTCTTGAAGAGGACGACGCGCTTGACCTTGCTGCCGATCATTCCGAGGTAGCGCGGCTGGTCGCGGGCAGCCCCGCTCGCCGCCCTGGCCGCCAGGGCAGCGAGGACCTCGCCGTCCCCCTTGTGGCCCCGCGTCACGACGACGACGTAGCAATGGGGACCGAGGGGCAGGTCACGAGCAAGGTCGTGCATGGGCCCAACATGGAGGCGCGTGGCCTCGGGAAAGCGCGCCTGCGACGCGAAGTCCTCGCGATCCTCGGCGATCTCGACCCGGTAACCGGCGAGGCTCGCCACGTGCGCGAGGACCTTCGAGATGTGGCCGCCGCCAAAGACGAGGAGGGTCGGCGTCGTCAGGGCTTCGATGAAGACCGTGACCTCACCACCGCAGAGCAAGCCGTTCTCGGGCGACTCGAACTCGGTCAGCCGAAAATGCAGCGTCCGGGGCTTCTCGTCTTGGAGCACGAGTTTGGCCGTCGCGTAGACCTCCGCTTCGAGGCAACCGCCACCGACCGTACCGACGAAGGTCCCGTCCTCGCGCACGAGGAGGCGCATCGTCTCACGACCCGGCGTCGACCCTCGCGTCCCGATGATCGTCGCCAGCGCCGCTGGCGTCCCCTCGCGTCGCAGGCGGACGACTTCTTCGAAGATGTCGGTCATCACTCGCAGAGGATACGGGCTGTGCGTCGCTCGCAAACGCCCGAAGCCGCTCGAGCCCGCGCGGGCTGCGCGCGGCTGTATAGACACGCACGGGTCCAGGCCCGCAGCGATCGCAGCTTCGCTCGCGTCGCAGCCTTCGACCGATCCACCACCCGTGGCAGGCGACGCAAACGTGGAGCCAGTACTTCTCGGGCTTCTTCGTGATGCTGCGCCGCAACCCGGACACGTCCATGCCATGGCAGCGCGTCGCCCGGGTACCGGCGAGGTCGATCAAGCTGCGCCATGCCGTTCCGTGCTCGGGCTCGGCGCTCCCGCAGCGCGCATAGATGACGAGGTGGGCCAGCTCGTGGACCAAGACCTCGTCGACGCGCTCGATGTGCCGCTCGAGCAAGCGCGGGTTGAGCTCGATGCGCCGCTCGGCCAGCCAGGCGACACCTGCCCGCGTCTGCATGCGGCGGTTCCAGACGATGGCGAGCGGCCAGAGATCGCGGGCGAGCCAGAGGTCGAGGAGTTCGAGGGCGCGCGCTTCGAGAGTCGCGATCGGTACTGGCCCCTCGTTGCGATCTCGCGAAGGCTCCACTCGACCTCAGATCAAGCCTTGCTTCTCGAGTTCGCGGAAGAGGAAGGGCGTGGCAAAGATGCCGGTCGCAATGAAGCAGAGCACGATGCCGCGCATCACGTGAGCCTGCGAGTCGAAGCGAGCGAAGCCCGACATGATGAAAAAGTAGATGCCCATGAGCATGAGCACCCAGCCGACGAAGAAGAAGAATTTGCGTGCGAGGCGTGGAGGTGCGAGGAGCTTGTTCAGTTCGGCCGGTGAAAGCAGACCTTGCTTGGCCAGCGACTCGGCCGTCTTGAGTCTCGCCTCGGTGATGCGACGCTGGTGCTGCAGCAGTTGGAAGAAGACGAGCAAGCCGACGATGACGACGGCGAGGGCTCCGTAGATCCACAGCGCTGAGATCGAGGGTGAAGCTTCGTAGTAGCTTTGGTGGGCGAACAAGTCAGTCTCCCGGAGAGGCGAAAGCAAGCGGCAGCTTACGCGAAGTCCGCCATGAGTATTACAGGATCGCAGCGCTGCTGCTCTCCGCGTCATCAGCGCCGGCGCAGCGATCCCGAGCTGCGAGCTGCGCCAGGACCTCGATCCCTTCGTGGCTCTCGGCGAAGGCCGCGTCCTCACCGAGCTCACCGCGACCATGCCAGCTCGTGCGCAGAACAAAGGCGAGGCCGTGGGCGCGGGCCGCCTCCGCATCGCTTGCGCGGTCCCCGACCAAGACGGCTCGCTCGGGACCGCGTCCCTCGAGTAGGGCCGCGACGCTCTCGACCTTGGAAGCGAAGCGCATGGCAACGAAGTTCGCCCCGGGATCAACAGCGGGTCGCCAGAGCCCCTCGAGGCAGGCCGCGGCGCAGAGCCTGTCCGCGAAGCCAGCGAGCTGGCCGCTCAAGAAGCCCTCGAGGTAGGCCGCCCCACAGTTGCTCGCGAGCATGACGTCATGACCTCGCGTATGCAGGTCTCCGAGCAAGGCCATCGTGCCGTCGAAGAGCAGGTCACTGCCTGACCGCAAGAGCTGCACTTCTCGCTCGATCACGAAGCCCGCGAAGTCGCTGGCTCGATGGCTCAGCTCGGTCGGCAGCAGGTCGCTCCAGACTTCGGCGCCTCGACCGACGACCTCGTTGCAGCAGCGCGCATCGAGCGGGCTGACCTCGACGCCGTGCAGCGCGGCGAAGTCGCGACGCGCTTCGTTGCAGAGCGCAGGCCACCAGCGCGTCGTGTCCTGCAGGGTGCCATCGATGTCGAAGACGACGAGCATCAGGCGAGTCCCCGCTCAGTCGCGAGCCGGCAGGATCTCGATCGTTCGGACGCCTGCGTTGCCGAGCAGGTCGATGGCGCGACTCGAGTAGCGAGGGTCCACGCTCTTGTAGGCGTCGAAGAAGGCTGTCGGCTTGTCGATGCCGCGCTCGCGCAGTTCGACGATTCGCTGCCGCACGTAGCCATCAAAACCTTCCCAATCGAGCGTCCGGCCGTCGACGCGCAACGTGCTGGCATCCACGACCGTGACGCGCAAGGCATCGGGCACGAGCTCTGGCGATGACGCACAAGCGGACGCCAAGGACCACGCAGCGAGCAAAGTGAGCGCGGCAGAGCGCATCGTCACTCCAACCCGTAGACAGCCTTGAAGGCCAGCGGGTCTTCGAGCTCTTCGCGGAGCACACCGTACTCGCGCTGGCGCGCGGGCGAGGCGTAGACGCCGATCATGTAGAAGGTCGCAACGAAGGCGACGGCGAGGATGTAGGCGAGGGCCGTAGCCGCCCCTTTGTCACCCTCGATGCGCTCCAAGGTGCTCGCGTCGGCTGTTCGCTCAGGACCGGCTTCGTTCTGCCAGGTCGCGAGTGTTGCCTGGTCGCCCTTGCCCGCAACAATCAGCGTCGCCGCGCGGCGCAGGCGCTCGAGGCGGCCGTCATCGAGGGGGATGCACGTGTAGGCGCCCATGAAGCAGGCTGCGGCTAGCCAGATGAGGAGACTACCGTTCTTCCAAGTGCGCGGGCTCCTGCGCAACAAGAGCAAGGCCGAAGCCACGAGCAGAGCCGAGCCGACGAGGAACCACGCGAAGTACTTCCCTTCGAGGAAGGTGCCCTCGCCGGGATTCGCGAGCAAGATGCCGATGAGGGCCAGGCTGGGGGTCGCGATACTGATGATCGTTGTGAGCACGGGTCACTCCGTCGGCTTATGGCTACGCGAGAAGTAATCTTTGTAGAGCGTCACGACGACTCCACTGAGGCCGATGAGGCCGACGATGTGCCAGAAAGCCATCGCCGCGTTCGCGATGTCGGCGAACTGCCACACGACGCCCCCGTCGAGGTTCGCGCCGAGGAAGAGCGCAAACACGTAGGCAACGCGGTAGGGCAGGACCGCCTTCGGGCCGATCAAGAACGTGATGCAGCGGTCGCCATAGTAGGACCACGAGATCGCCGTCGAGATCGCGAAGAGAATGAGCCCGATCGCGACCGTGTAGCGCCCGACCCACTTGAAGTTCTCGGGCATGCCGGCATCGAAGGCGGCCTTGGTCATCGCGGCGCCATTGCTGC
>CALLZN010000285.1 GCA_937858895.1 uncultured bacterium
CGGGCCTCCGCCTTCTTCTTCTGGATCTGGATCTCGTAGAGGCGGTTCATGCGGTCGCTGTATTCCTCGACCGCGCCGCCGCGCTCACCGAGACGCGACCGCACTTCTTGCAGCAGCTCGAGCGCCTTCGTGTTGTCCTTGTCGTAGGTCAGGGCACGAAGGACCGCGGTCTTGGCATCCTCGAGTTGCCCCTTCTCGAGCAAGACTTGGGCACGACTCATGGAGTCGTCGAAGAGGAAGCGACGCTTTTGCTCTTCGAGTCCGCCTTGGTTCTGGGCACCTCCGTCTTGCGCAGCCGCGCTACCGGCCATTGCGCTAGCGGCCAGCGGGAGCACCGACGAACTCGCGAACTCCGCACTCGCCAGCTCATTGTCGGCTGCAGTGCGGAAGGGATCGACCTCATTGGTCTGCGCGTCGTTTCTCGTCTCCGCGTGTTCCTCATTCGCTGCATACGTGCAGGACGTCAGCATCGCGCTCGCGCTGAAGAGGGAGATGCAGGCTGCCGAGAGGACGAGGCGCGGCAGTCGAACTTTCGAGAAGGATGGGTTCAAGGCTTTCACTCTCATGAGCGTTGCCGCCGGAGCCTCGAGAGCTCGGGCGCTTGACGGATCCTGCCAGACCACGGCCGCGGTCGACCGCCGGCCGTGAGCAAGCGCAAAACGACGAAGCGGGGGGCTCGGTCGCTTCGATGCGGCAGGAGCCTAGCAGGCTCGGTCGCCTTGAAAAAACCCTTTCTGTCGTCCCGAAGGGTATTCCGCACAAGGCTTTGCCAGCAGGGCAGCGCAGCGCCGCGGCGCTGCCTACTTCCCGCTCGGCCTCCGCAGCGAGCCCTCGCCACCGCCGTACGTGATGCGCTGGAAGCCGGCATCGTTGGCGATGTCGATCACCTCGGTCACGTCCTGGTAGCAAATGCCTGCCGCGGCCGTGATGGTGATCGGACGCTTCTTCTTCCTACCGGTCGTCGGATCCGCGACTTCGACCATGGCGGCCTTACGCAGCTCGGACTCGAGTTCACCCATCGTTCTAAGGCGCTTGGGACCGAGGTCGTAGAAAACCTGGTGCCCAACGAGGTCGTGGCGTCGCCGGTCGCTCTTGTCGGGGACCTCGGTTCCGAACTCCGCCAACCCGATACGGACGTCCAGGTCTTCGACCGGTGTGGCCTGACTCCTCGCCTTGTCGCCGTCGCTTGGCAGATGTACCGCCAACTCGCCCTCGAGGTTCTTGAAGTCGAGGCAGAGCAAAAAGATCAACAGCAGGAAGGTGACGTCGATCAGCGGCGTCATGTCGACCTTGGGCTCCGCCCACGACATTCTTGGTCTTTGGCGCATCGCAGTTCGAACGCGCGTAGCGCGAATCGGTTAGGTGGCAACTGCGAAGCGCAGCGGGACTCGCTTCAGCAAACGGCCATGACGCACGAGCGGCCCCGCAGGAAGCACATCCTGCGGGGCCGCTCGTGCTCAGTAGAACACTCGTGGATGCCGGCCTCGGTCGAGGCCGCGAGGCCTACTTTGCGGTCGGGTTCTTCATTGTGCCTTCACCGCCGCCGAAGGTGATTTCCTTGAAGTCGGCATCGATGGCGATGTCGATCACCTCGGTCACGTCCTGGTAGCAAATACCAGCGGCGGTCTTGATCGTGATCGGACGCTTCTTCTTTTTGCCGGTCGTTGGATCCGCGACTTCTACCTTCGCGGCCTTGCGCAGCTCGGACTCGAGTTCGGTCGTCGTGCTGACACGCTTGGGGCCGAGGTAGTAGAAGACTTGGTGGCCCACGAGCTCGTAACGACGCGGGTCGGCCTTGTCCTTGACCTCGGTCCCGAAGTTCGTCAACGCGATACGGATGTCGAGCTTCTCGACCGGTTCGGCCTGTGTCTTGTTGACCCCGACATCCTTCGGCAGGTTCGAGGCCAGCTTGCCCTCGAGGGTCTTGAACTCGAGGCAGAGGAAGAAGATCAACAAGAGGAAGGTGACGTCGATCATCGGCGTCATGTCCATCTTGGGCTCCTCCATCTTCTTCTTGCGCTTCTCGCGCTTCTTCTTGACTTCGAGCGGACTCGTCATCGCTGTTCTCCTGAGGCGTCGTTCACGATTTCAGTTTCCGGTGCCGAAGGCCTTTGCGGCGCCCTCGGAACCAGCCTTGGGTTCGCCGACAGCGAGCTCGACGCGCCAGATCTGGACGTTGAGGTGGCCGCAGGTCTCCATGATCTTCGCGACGTGGTGCATTTCGGTCCACTTGTCGGCACGGATCAAGAGTGGGTCATCCGGCAGCTCCTTTTTGACCGCCGGGTCGAACTTCTTGGTCATGTTCTTGGCGAAGTACTCGAGCAAGCCCTGCAAGCGCGAGTAGTCCGTAGCGTCGGCTTCGAGGTAGGTCTTGCGCTTGTAGATCGTCTCGCCGCTCTGCAGCACGTTGACGATCGGGCGTTGGCCTTCTGGTGGCTGGTCGGGCACCGCAAAGCGGGCCTTCGGCAACAAGACCGGCTCGAGCTCTTGATTCTGCAAGTCAATGACCAGGAAGAAGAAGATGATGAGCTGGAAGACGCAATCGATCATTGGCGTCATGTCCATCTCGCTCGAGGATTCTCGGACGTCTTTCTTCGACATGGTTCAGTCTCCGATCCGGACTCAGGTCCGTCCGTGGGCTTTTGGTTGTGCTTGGCTCGCTCGATGGAACGCGCGCATCACTTGGCGGTGCGGAAGCGATCGAAGAGTTCTTCGACGATGGCGCCGATCTCGAGCGAAGCGAGGACGACGCGGTTCTTGAAGAAGACGAAGCACGCCGTCACAGGAATCGCGACGATGAGGCCCAGCATGGTCGTCACGAGCGCGCCCTTGATACCGCCCGCGAGGTCGTTCGGCTTGACCGAGGGCTTGGCCGCGATCTCGCCGAAGGTGTCGATCATCCCGTTGACCGTGCCGAGGAGGCCGAGCATCGGGGAGACCGCCGCGATGAGGGAGAGCCACCCGATCTTTTGGTGCAGCTTGATCTCCTCTTCGTCGTGCATTTCTTCGTAGGCGACCTGGATCGTCTCGTAGCTGTGGCCGAGCTTGGCGAGGCCAGCGCCGACTGTGTTGGTCAAGAAGCAGGGCTCGGCTTCGCAGACCTCGACGGCTTCCTGGAACTTCTGCTCTTCGAAGAGCGCCTCGATCTCGTCGATCAGGTGCGGTGGCGCGAGCTTGTCGCGCTTGATCGACATGAAGTGCTCGATCACGAGGGCCAGAGCCAGGATCGACAAGATGCCGATGATGAGACCGATGAAGCCTGCGTTGTCGACGATGTCCGAGAGCATGCTCGGCTTGGCCGTCGTCTCCTCTTGTGGTGCGGCGGCGAGGAGGGGAGCGCAAAGCGCGCCAACGCTGACCAGGAGGGTGGGAAAGCGCGACGCAAAGGAAGGAACGTTCATTGCCGGATCGAGTCTCCGAAGTAACAAGTGGAGCCAAGGCCGCGCGGCGGGGGGGCTCGGCGCGCCGGGACGGAATCGTGATGGGAACGGAACGAAGCGTGAACGGTTCGCTGCTAAGTCATCAACTGCTCAGTAGTCGACCGTGCGCCTCGCTCGAGCGAGCGGACTAGCATGCCGAGGCATGTTGTCCGAGGAAAGGGGCCGCCTGACCAAAACGTGGTGGCGGCGACGACGAAGGCGACGAGCTCAGCTCTTGAGGAGCGAGCGTGCGCGCGCTGCCCAGCGGCTCGCGCCGTAGTTGTCGACGATGTCCTGCAACATCGACTTGGCGCGCTTCTGGAAGTCCTTGCCCTCTTTCTCTTCGCCGAGCGCGAGGATGGACTGAGCGAGCAAGTAGGCGGCCTTGGGCGAAGCGTCGCCGTCCGACGCGTCTGTCGCTGAAACCTCGGCAAGGAGGGCCTGGGCGCGTCGTACGCTCTTGAGGTCGTTCTTGGCGAGGCCCTCCTCGAGGATGGCATGGGCTTCGCCGCAGCGCGCCGCCGCAATGAGCATCGCATCGTCGCCGGCGTTGCTCTGCATGCGGCGGAAGTAGTCCTGCGCTTCCTTGTTGCGCTTCTCGGCGAGGTAGCATTCGCCTTCGCCGGTCTTGGCAGCCACGGCGAGGTTGGCGGCTTCGCGGTTGTCGGCGGACTCGGCTGAGAGCGTCGCCGACGCCGCTACGAAGGCCGTGCGCGCGTCAGCGAACTTGCCGGCACCGACGAGCGCCTGGGCCTCACCGAACTTGCCTCGCGCGACCCACATGGATCCGAGGTCTTTGTCCGCGGCGATCTTGCCGAGCGCCTGGTAGGCCTTCTGGGCTTCATCAGCCTTGCCAGCCGTGATCAGGGCCTGGCCTTGAGTCTCGAGCGCGAGGGGAAGGAGGCGGTGCTCGCTGTTCTTGCCGATCCAAGTCGCAAGCGTCGACGCCGCAGTCTGTGCCAGCCCCTCGTCGCCTGCGGCTGCGAAGAAAAGGTTGCGCGCTGCCCAGAAGGCCGCCCAAGCCTTGGCTGGCTCACGCGAGCTGCGATCCGCGATCTCTTGGTAGAGATTGGCAGCACGGCTGAACTCGCCATTGTCGGCCGCGAAGCGCGCGCGTTCGCCGACCTCGTCACTTGCCGCGTAGACGGCTTCGAGGACGTCGCGCGATGCCGCGCTCTCTTCCTTGGAGCCGTTCTTGTAGGTGACTGTGTCGAGGTTCTCGCTCACGATCTCGATCTTGCGCAAGGTCTGGCCGTCGCGCATACGCAGGATGTCGTCGCGCGCTGCGTCTTGCGCATGCACTGCGCCAGAGCTGAGTAGGACTGCGGAGCTGAGCAGGACTGCGGAGCTGACAGAGGTCATCGTGATGGCCAGGGTCATCGTGGTGAGGGACATCGTGGTGAGGGTCATCGTGGTGATAGGAAGCTTCATGATGCTCGGAATCGCCATTACGGTTGCTCACCACGCCTTGCGGCGCTGGAAGAGTTGGAAGAGACGCATGCCCTTGGGGCCGATCTTCTTGAGCGTCTCGAAGTCGTCGGTTGCTTGCGCCTGGCGGAAGAAGGTCTTGGCCGTCTCGATCATGCTGCTCTCTTCGCTCGCGGCCTTGATGCAGAGATCCATGCAGTCGAAGCGGAACTGGTAGTACTCGAGGTCCCACTCCTTGTACTTGCCGCGGACGAACTTCCGATACTCGGTGAAGAGCAGCTCGTAGGCTTCCTTGAAGCGGCCCACACCGTTCGTGACCCTCGGGTTGCCGTTCTCGTCGAAGTCGTACCAACCGCCGAGCGCACGCACCTTCAAGAGCAGCAGCTCATTGCTCTTCTTGCGGATCTCGAGGGCAGCGTCGATCTGCTTGAGCGCGGTTTGGAAGTCACCCTTGCGCATCAGGATGGAGGCGATGTCGGGCCGCACGAACTTGTCGATGGTGTCTGCGTAGGCCTTGTCTTTTGCGTAGACCTCGATGAGCTTTTCGTTGAACTGGAGCGCCTGGTCGTAGTCCTCGATGAGGACGGCGAGTTCCGACGCGTCACGCAACAATTGGTAGTTGGGCTTGGGTTCGACGTCGAGGTAGTTCTTCGCGAAGCTCAAGGCCTTGCGAACCTCCGCGCGCAACCTCTGGTTGGCGTCGCGCAGCGCGAGGGTCTTGGTCGGGTCGCCTTGCACCGCTTCGATTTCCTGTTGGATCGCGGCGATGTTCGTCTTGCGCGCCATGAAGAGCCTCACCGCGAGCCCGCCGACCGAACGCTCCTGCGGATTCTCTTTTTGCAGGTTCGCATACTCGGCTTCCGCTTCGCCGATCTTCTCGAGCTCGATAAGGGCGGCGATCAACTCGATCGTCGCGATGACCGCGTACGACGAACGAACCGAGCCATAGTCCTTGCGGTAGTTGCGGAAGGCGTTGACGACATCCTTGACCTTCGATGGATCGGGCTTGCGCTCGACATCGCCCGTGTTCCGGCCGAAGGCCTCGTCGGCGAGCATCTTGCCCTGATAGAAGATCACATCGGCGATCGCATACTCGCGGTACTGCTTCTTGACGGTCTCGGCGTTGTCGAGACGATTCAGCGGGTCGTCCTTGAAGGTCAGGTACTCCTTGACCTTGGTCCGGGCCTTGGCGAAGTCGCCGTTCATCATGTGCGCGTAGACGATCATGGCCTGCGAGAGCTCGAACTGGTCGGTCTTGCGATCCACCGCTGTGAGCAACTCGAGCGCCTTGTCGAACTTCTTTTCGTCGATGAGGCGTTTGGCGTCGACGATGGCGCGGTTTGCGATCGTCTTGTCGTCGGCGTAGCGTCGCGCGATGCCGTCCGCTTGGCTCTTGAGCCCGTCAACGAATTCGTTGTCGCTCTTCTGCCGGCGCAGGCTCGCGAGTGCCGAGTTCAAGTAGTTCACTACGGCTGCCTTGGTCTTGTCGTCATCCGTCAGCGGGCCGAAGGTCGCGAGGCCTGTTTGCCAGGCGAAGATGGCCTCGAGGTAGCGCTGCTGTCTGGCGAAGGCGAGGCCCATGTCGTGGTAGCCCTTGAGCCCGTAGGCGGCCTTGTCCTCGGCGCTCTCGAGGCTGCGAATGAGACGCTTGAAGGCTCGCACCGCCGAACCCGTCTTGTTGGCTTGCAGCTCGCCCTTGGCTGCCTGGAGCAGCGCGTCGGCGGCGACTGTGACGCCTGGGTTGTCGAGGACGCCGCTGATCATTTCACGGGCGCGTAGACCAATGAAGTCGTTCGGGTGTCGGCCAGCGACTTCCTTCGCGATCTCGAGAGCCTTGGTCGAGTTCTCGGCCCCGCCCTTGTCGATGCGCGCACGCGCTTCGTTGAGGTAGATCGCATCCTGGTAGCGCGGCTGTGACGGCAAGTCGTACTTCTTGCACGAGTCGCGATAGCTAGCGACGGCCGTGAGCACGTCGTCGGGCCGCCCCTCGCTCACGTAGATGTCGGTCATGTAGGTCGTCGACTCTTCGAGGAACTGGAAGAGGAGACCCTGCGTGCCTGGGGGCGGAGGCTGTTCGCTGTCCAACTGGGTCTTCACGAGGTCGATCGTGCTCGCGAACATGTCGACACCGTCGGCCGTGCTGCCCTTGACGGCCAGCGCGACACCCATCTCGAGCAGGGCCTTGACCCCGATGGCGGTCTCTTCGCCCGCCTCGAGCGCCAAGCGCTCGAGGGTCTGGATCGCTTCATCGGCCTTGACTTCGCGGTCTTCCTTGCGCGTCTTGCCCCAAGTGCGCAGCAGCGTTCCCTTGCGCAGCCAAGCGAGGTAGTACTGAATCTTGAGTTCGTTGTTTTCGCTCTTGCGGCTTTCGAGGGCGGTCATGGCGTCGTTCGATGCCTTGACGCCAGCGACGAAGACCTGCAGGGCCTCCTCTTCGAAGGCCTTCTTTTTGTCGGGGTCCTTCTCGAGTTCGATGCGCTCGGCGAGAAACTCGCCGTAGTACTCGCAGGCCTCGGCATAAGCGCTCATGACCGTGGTCGCGCCCTCGCTGTTGCCGTACTGATCGAGGTAGTCCTTGAACTGCTGCAAGGCTTCGCCGAGCACCGACTGGCGCTTGTCGAGGTCATTGATGCGGCGCGCCCCGAGGTAGAGGACCTCGGCCGAGACCTGGGCGAGCTGCTTCTGGTCGCTCTCGCTCGTCTCCGACGACTTGCGCAAGGACTCGAGATGCTCTTGGGCGAGTTCGACGAAGCCCCAGTCTTTGGCCAGGCCGCGCAGGAGTTTGACCTCGTGCTGGATTTTTTTGTCAGCTTGAGCCTCAGCTGCGGGCTGCGTGAGCAAGAGCCCTACGGCGAAGGCGAGCGAAAAGCGTATCGATGGCATTCTCATGACGGTTGCGGTAGGCCGCGCGGCGTGCACGCGTTCACGACCCAGAAGACGTGATCGAGAAGGCGTCGAGGAGGGGGCGCAAAGCGAGCTAGGAAGGGGCGCCCAGCTCAGTCCTGTCTCGACGACGCGAAACGAACGAGGAACTCTAGCGAGGGTTCAAGGCGAGAAAAGCGCCTGTCCACGAGTCTCGGACTTCAGTGCTGTCCGGAGCTGGCATGCGCGCAGGGCGCGAAGCGCATCGCAGCGCACATACTCGGCGCTGCTTCGACGAACTTCGATGACGAAGTCAGTGGTAGCCGCGCAGCAAGTGCCGCGCAGCAACCGGCCACAGCGTCATCGGCCGAGGTCGACCGGATCCTGCGGCTCGTACTCGCGCGGGACGACGATGTTCGCGTGCAGGAGGATGAGGATCTTCTTGTTCGCGCGGTAGGTACCCTTGCGGCTGAAGAAGAAGCTCAAGCCGGGGAGGTCCTTGAGGATCGGCACGCCAGAGTCGAAGTCTTGCTTCTGCACCATCTTCATGCCGCCGAGGAGAAGCGTGCCGCCGTCCGGAACGATGACCGTTGTGCGCACGCGCTGGAGCGTGAGCGCCGGCAACTGCATCGTGACGGGTTGACCCACCGACAACGACGGCGTGAAGGTCGGGATCGGCAGCGCGAGGTTCGCGACAGTCGGGCGCAGCTCCAGCAGGATGAACTTGCGGTCCGCCGAAACGACAGGCCGGACATCGAGGACGATGCCGTCCTTGATCACGTCGACGATCGGGTCGGCGACAGCAGCGGCCTGTGCGATTTCGACGTTGAAGTCTCGCACGTAGCTGAACTGCCGGTTCACCGCGATGTTCGCCCGCGCGTTGTTGTGCACGAGGAGGTGGGGGGCCGAGATCTCCTGGACGCGCTCTTCCTTCTGGACCGCGCGTAGCACGATCTCGAGCTCGGTGTCGTCGAGGTAGGTCCACTGGAAGGCGAGGCCGCCAGCGTTCGAAAGGCCACTCTCGCCGCCACCGAGGACGCGGTTGAAGAGGTTCTCGGTGCGGCCGTAGAGGTCGCCGTCACCACCGTCATTGAAGAAGAAGCCTGGCTCGAAACCCGAACCGACGATGCCTGGATCGCTCGGCGACGTGTTCGTGCCATAGTCGTCGAAGCGGAAGCCACTGCGGTCTTCCTTCTTTTGCAAGCCCATGCCGGGCTTGCCTTCACTGGCTTGGTTGCCCAGGCCACGGAAGTCGACGCCGACTTCTTCGAGGAAGTTGTCTTCGATGCGCAAGAAGCGCGCTTCGATGGAGACCTGGAGGCCCGTGTCGCTGCGAAGGTCGTCGAGCAAGCGACGAATGCGCGCGTGCATGTCGGCCGTCTGCACGACGACGAGGGCATTGCCGATGGGCTCCATCGAGACGCCTTCTGCCTCCCAGGCTCCCTCTTCTCCGACGTTGTTCCGGATCAGCTCTTGGAGCTTGTCGGCGTCGACGACGCTCGGCAGCGGCTCTTCTTCTTCACCACCACCGTCGTCGCCGTCGCCGACCTTGAGCTTGATGTCGCGACCCGGGTGCTGGGCGAGAGGGTTGACGATCTCGCGCACTTCGTAAGTGTGCACGTAGACCGAAGCCCGACCTTCGTCCTTGCCGAGGATCTGGACGACGCCGTCCTTGACGCGCCACTTGAGGGGCTTGATGCGTGCGATCAGATCGAGCGCAGCGCGCACCGACTTCTTGCCGAGCTTGAAGTTGGTCAGGCTCGTCTCCTCTTCGCCGAGTTCGTTCGCCTTCGGCGAAACCACGAAGGTCAGGCCCGTGCCAAGACGGTAGTAATCTACCCACTGGCTCAGCGTGGCCGAGCCGAAATCGTGGTCGATGACGGTGTTCTCGAGGACGTTCGTGAGCTCACTCGTGTCTTCGGTCGCTTCGGGTCCGCCAGATGAGATCGCTAGGGGCTTGCGGTGGCGAACGTCATCGAGCCAGTGGCGGACATCGTGCACGATCGGATCGACCTGAGGGAGGTCCGACTGGCGCAGCTCCTGGATCGTACGCGTCCAGAGATCACTCCAGTCGCGATCGAGGCTGTCCATGCGCTGGTCATGCCGCGCGCGGCTCGCGAGCTCGCGCAAGTCCTTGGCCTCTTCTGCAAGAGGGTCGAGGCGGACGGCCTCGTCGAGCAGCTCGACCGTCCGGTCGTAGCGGTTCTTTTGGAAGGCTAAGTTGGCCTGCACATAGAGCTCGGAGACGCGGCGATCGCGCTTCATGAGCGCCGCGCGCTCCTCTTCGGCGAGCTGGGCGCGCGTGCTTTGTGCAGCGCTCTGATCACGCTCACGAGCCCAACGAATCTGGTCGTCGCGGGCCCGCGCGATCTTGGCTTCGACGCGGCGTTGGTCCTCCGAATCCGGCGTGAACCACGGCGAGTAGAGCAGGGTCAAGCGCGCACGCTCGAAGGCCTGCTCGGCTTCCGCATACTCGTTTTGTTCGGAGAGCAAGTCGCCCTTGCGCTCGAAGTCGCGAGCGCGGAAGAGATCGCGCTGCTTTTCGACTTGGGCGAGGACGGCGTAGTCCTTTGCGCGCTCCTCGATCGTTGGCACCCGATCCCCGAGCATGCTCTGGGCTTCCTGGAGGAGCTGGCGCGCCTCCTCGTTGGCATCATCGAGCTCGAGGGCGGCGGCAGCCGCGATGCGCACATCTTGCCAAAGGTTGAGCTCGCGCGCGCGCCGTGCCTTGTTCAAGTTCTCACGGACCAGGAAGGCCCGCCGCTGCTCGAGCGGCGTGTCCTGTCCGTCCTGGGATGCGGCGCTCGAAGCGTCGTTTGCTCGCGCGGGGGCGACGTAGCCGCTTCCAGTGAGAGCCTCTCCCGACTCCGCGTCGACGACGTGGCCCGCTTGAAGCGCAGCGATGTCGCCCTGGGCGTCGGAACGAAGGTCGGCGGTGCCGGAACATCCCGCAAGGCCGATACACCCGAGGGTCAGAACTCCTGCGAGGAGAGGAGCGATCGGGAGGCGCCGCACAAGGAGGACCTCAGCGAATCTCGATGTCATAGGGTCGATCCAACGATGACGTGGAGTTCGATGCAATAGGCAAGAAGTCGACGGGTCGAAACCCGCGCCAAAGCGTGCGGCGGGACGCGTCGAGGCTTCTCCAGGGGGGACGTCCGGGGGGTGGACGGTAGAACGAGGCGAAGGCGCGCTTGTGTCTGCAGAGGTAACCCCAAGCTAAGAAAAGGGGAACCCTAGCCAGCGGGTGGGGACGTTGCAACACGAGAAACCGCAGCCTTGTCTTGAAATGCAACGGAACTGGTTCTGGACCCCTAAGACCGCGACTGGGAAGACCGCGACTGGAAGCGGTTCAGGCTCCAGGGCGGCGATAGGGCTCTGGCCGCTCCGGCCGACCGAGGAAGCGCAGCGCGACCTTGATGTCATCCCAGGTCTGGGCCTTGGCTGCAGGGGTCCGCAGTAGATAGGCGGGATGCCAAGTCGGCAAAATCGCGCGCCCGTTCACGTGGTGCACGCGGCCGCGCATCTTGCTCATCGGGGTCGATGCGTCGGCGCCGATGAGGGCGTGGGCTGCCACCTTGCCGAGCGCGATGACGATGCGAGGAGAGACGATCTCGAGCTGCGCGTGCAAGAAGTGCATGCAGGCGGCCTGCTCGTCGGGCTCGGGGTTGCGGTTGCCCGGAGGGCGACACTTGACGATGTTGGCGATGTAGACCGCTTCGCGAGGCACGCCCATCGCGCCCTCGATGATGCGCGTCAAGAGCTCCCCGGCCTTGCCGACGAAGGGGAGTCCGAGGCGATCTTCGTCAGCGCCTGGCCCTTCGCCGCAAAAAAAGATCTCCGCTTGTGGGTCGCCATCGGCGAAGACGGCCTGGGTCCGTGCTTCGCCGAGGCGGCAGGCGCGGCAGGCGGCAGCGGCGCTCGCGAGCGCGGCGAGGCGAGCGGCGCGCGTTGCTGGCGCTGCCGTGGGAGTGACCGCGCTCGCGATGGTCTTCGAGGTTCGGCCGTCTGTGCCCTCTGCCGCGGCGACGCGCGCTTCGGCGACCTCTGCTTGGGCGACGCGTGCGTCGGCGACCTCCGCATCGACGCTGCTCACGCGGCGCGTCAGCAAGACGTCGGGGCCGAGGACCCGGGTCCAGTGTTCGAGAGTGGAACGAAGGTGCTTCGCAGTCATGCCGTCCTCTGCCATGCTGACCCTACAAGCGGCAAGCCCCGGCCGCTGTCGCCCGGCTCGAGCGTGCTTCGCGAGCAGCGAGCGCATCGTCGCAGAGCTTGCGGCGCACCGCACGCACGCGCAATCATCCCTTCGGCCACTGTGGACGTCCCGCCAGGCGTCGTGACCATCGATTTCATGACTTCGACCCGCCTTCGCACGACGATCTTGGTCGTTCTGGCCTCGAGCGTGCTTGCTGTGCTCGCTTTTGGTCCCGGTCTGCGTGGAGCCTTCCTCAACTTCGATGACCCGAGGACGGTCCTGGAGAACCCGGCCTTCCTCGAAGGGGGCGTTGCTGGCTTCGAGCGCATCTTCGACCCGACATCGACGATCGCCGACGTCTACCTGCCGGTCACCTACACGAGTCTCTGGATCGACCACGCGTTGACGCGTTGGAGCGGCGCGAACCCGCTCGTGCACACGTGGATCTACCACGCCCAGTCCCTGCTTTGGCACGTGGTGGCTGCGCTCCTGCTCTTTGCGATCCTCACGACCTTGCGGCTCGGGCGCACGCTGGCCTTCGCAGCGACGGCGCTCTTTCTCGTGCATCCGGCCTTGGCCGAGAGCGTGGTCTGGATCTCATCGCGCAAAGACGTGCTCTCGGGTGCTTTGGCCTTCGCCTGCTTCTTCTTCGGTCAGCGCGTCGTGCTGCGGAACGCGAGCCTCTGGCCGGTCGCGATCAGCGCCGTCCTTGCGTGCTATGCGAAGGCCACGGCGATCGTCATCCCGCTCGTCGGAGCCCTGCTGTGGTTGGCCACGGCCAAGGTCGCGCGAGACGCCGCAGGCGTCCCCGTGTCGAGTGCTGGGGAGAGTGCTGGAGAGAGCGAGACTTCGACAACGGTCCTCGATGGAGCGCGTCGCCGGGTTGCCGCTTGCGTCCTCGTGAGCTTGGTGATCGCCGTGCTCGCTGGCGTGCACCACCTCTACTTGGCTGCCCAGGCCGGGACTGCGGCTTTTGACGCCGAAGCGCGGGTCGTGCCCGGGACCTTCTTGCACTACCTGCGCGTCGCGCTCTGGCCCGACGATCTCGCGGTGCATCGGCCGCGAGGCCTGCAGGATAGCTTTTCGCAGGATGCCGAATTGCGGGCGCTCTGGCTCTTGGTCCTCCTCGCGGCTGCGGCGGTGTGTTGGCGGCGCGGCAAGCACGAAGTGCGCCTCGTCGGCATCGGGCTACTGGCCTTCTTCGCGGCCCTGCTGCCCTTCAACGGCTTCAAGCCGGCCTTCGCGGTCGCGGCTGCGGATCGCTACCTCTACTTGGCGCTCCCTGGTCTCGCACTCGTCTTCGCCGCGGGTGGAGCCGCCCTCGAGCAGCAGCTGGCGCGCGTGCTTCGACCCGTCGTCGTGCGCCGCATCGTGGGACTCGTGGTCGTGGGCGGGCTCCTCGTTGCAGCGCTCGTGCGCACGCGCGCGCGCACGCTCGACTTCACGTCGTCGGAGCGCCTCTGGGAAGCGAACCTCACGATCTACCCTGACGACGATGTCGGTCTGGTGAATCTCGCTGAGTGGTTCTTTCTCGTTGATGCTGGCGAAGTCGGCGCTGGCGAACGTGATCCGCAGTCGACCCATGCCAACAGGCGCGACCGCGCCGAGGCCTTGCTCGAGCGCGCGGCCCGCCATGTCGAGGATCCCGTGCGCGCCATGCGCGTCGCCGCGCAGCGCATGCGGGCGGCCCTCCTGCGCGACGACTTGGCGGCAGCGCGCCTCCACTTGGAGACCGCGATCGAAATCGCCGACGATCACGGACGTCGCTTCGAGCGCGCGCGTGTCGAGCTGCGCCTGCAGCTCGTTGATGTGCTCGACCGCCTCGGTCGCGACGAAGCCCTCGATGCCGTGCTCGAGGAGGTGCTTCGGATCGCACCCGACCACGGTCCGGCCCTCGCGCGCAAGGCCGAAGTGCTCCTCGCTGCGGCGCGCAGCGGGGCCAAGACCTTGCCGCTGCCGCAGGACCACACGGAACTCGTTCGCGCGGGCGGCTTGCTCGCGCGCGCCTTCCGCGATCCAGCGGCCCCGACTTCGGCGATCGCGATCGCAGCCAAGGCCGAGTGGCATCGCCTGCGCGGCGAGACGTCGGCGGCGAGTCGGGTGCTCGATTCTTACCGTGGCGCGGTCCACGAACGCATCGTCCTCGGTCGCGCGACGATCTACGAGGCCGAAGGCCTCTTCGACGAAGCCATCGCAGAGCTCGAACGCGCCCTGCCGCTGCTCGGTGCTTCGTTGAAGGTACCCCAGCACCTGGCCGAGCTCTACCTGCAGACGCGTCGGAGCGCCGCCGCCGAGACCTTGCTCGAAGCGCTCGTGCGCAGCTTTCCGCGGCACGAGCGGATCAGCACGACCTACGGCCACGCCCTCATCGAGCGCGCGCGCGAGATGGTCGCGAAGCATCCGGTCGACGACTATCGTGAGCGCGTCCTCAAAGCGCGGCGCCTCGCGCCGCAGGCCCCGCGCCTGGCCTTGCTCGATGCGCTCGTCTTCGAGGCCGAAGGCCGCTACGACGAAGCCCTCGTGCGCGTGCGCAGCGCGCGGGAAAGCGAAGCGGATTCCCAGCAAGTCGAACAGGCATACTTGGGCTTGCTCAAGCGCTGTGCCTGGCTCGCGTTGGCGACAGGAAGAGGTGAGCGCGCCTACGCGCTCTTCCGCGAGGTCCTCGCTGCCGCGCCACCCGGCTACGACGTCGCCGCGGTGCGTGAGGCACTCCAGGGAGAAGTCGATCGCCGCCTCGAGGCCGCCTCGAAGCCCATGCTCGAGCGCCGCTTCGCGGACGCTCGTCGCGCCTGCCTGTCCGTGCTCGAACTCGACGAGGCCAACGCCTCGGCCCTCGTGCAACTGGGCCTCGCCGACTTCGCGCTCGAGGACTTCCGAGCCGCCGAGTCTCACCTCGCGCGCGGCATCAAGGAGGCGCAACGAAAGAGCATCGATCCCGGTCTCGCCGTCTTCTATCGCATGCGCGCCTTGCTCGCGCTCGACCGCAAAGGCGAAGCCCTCGAGGTCGGCAAGCTCTACCTGTCCGAGAGCAGCACGAGGGCATCGACCGAGGCATCGACCGAGGCTTCGACCGAGGTGTCGACGGACGCAGAGCTGCGCACGCGTATCACGGCCATGATCGACGAGATCGGCCGCGGCTGACGAGAGCCGCCGAAATCCTCATCGATCTTCGCGCCCGCGCTTTTGCACCTGTGAGCCGCCTGTTATCGTTGCTTGCGAACGCTCGAGGGAGGGGCGAAGCATGCGTCGACGCACGACGATCCTGGACGTTCTCCGCGAAGATCGCGGGGAACAAGAAGAACGGCGAATTCTGAGTTTGCGGGAGCAGGGCGACAACGAGCCAGGTGATCAGCGTCATCCTGGTGAGCGTCGCGGCGACGCCGGTCCTGCGAGCAAGGTCGCAAGCCAAGCATCGCCGGCTTCCGACGCGACTCGAGGCACGCGCGAGGACGACGACGTCGCCGCAACGCCGCGCAGTCGACGACGCTCACGTCGCTACGCCGAAGACTCGGACAGCGCCGCCTTCGAAGGCCGCAGCGAAGGTTCTGGCGGCGCCAACGACGCGAGCCGCGAGTCCTCGACACGCGCCAGTCGCCGTCGCCCGAGCGCGGACGAGACCGCTTCGCCCTCGTCACGCCGCCGTCGTCGCTACGGCGCGGAGGATGACGACGCGCCGCTCGCGAGCCCGAGCGATGAGGCTGTGCCGCAGCAAGTGCTGCGTCGCGTCGTGACTTCGTCCTGGGGGGCGAGCGCGGCGTCCACGACTCCAGCCGCCGCAGACGAGACGAGCTTTGGCTCTAGTGCACGGCGCACGACCCTCGCCTCGGGTCGGCGTTCAAGTCTGCGCTTTGCCGAGTGGCTCCAGAGTCGCATCGAAGTGCCGCGCGGCTACGTCATCGTGTGGACGTCGCTCGCCGCTGCCTGCCTCGCCCTCGTCTTCTGGCTTGGACGTTGGAGCGTCGATGGCCTCGGCTTTACCAGATCGACGGCCGACTCGGCCGACAAGACTGCGATCGCGCGAGACCAGGGGGAGGCCGAGCCGCGTTCGACCCCATCCAAGATGTCGTCCGAGTATGACATCAGTCGAGATGGCGTTACGCCCGTCGCAAATGAGAAAGCGCCGCAGGCAGCGCCGCGCACGACGTCCGGCGCAACGACAGGTGCCTTCCAATTGATCAGCTATGCTCCGGTAGAGGCCAATCGCACGCTTCTGCTGGGGCTCAAGGCGCACCTGGAAGCGCATGGCATCGACGCCACTGCCCTCGAGCGCATCTCCGGTGACGGCAAGTCCAAGATGTGGATCCTGGCGGCGATGCTGCCTGCATCGGCCGTCGGGGATGCCGCTGCTACCGCGTCCTTCCTCGCAACCTTGCGCCGCCTCCCGAGTCCCGATCCCAAGGTCGTGCGCTTCGACTTCAGCGAGCTCGAAGCGAACCCGATCGCCCGCCGCGATCTGCCGAGCCCTGCAGCCCGGTAGCTGGCCAGCCGGGTAACCGGCCAGCACAACCCGCCAGCCCGGTAGCTGGCAAGCCCGCAGCAGTCCCCCCGGCGGGCTTCTTTCAGCACTAGCCTGTTGAGCGTACCCGCCCGAGCGCTATTCTGTCCGCCCGTTTCGCTTCGTGCCCCGTTTCGTTTCGCCATCGTGGTCGCCCTGAGGGTGCGCACTGATGGAGCAGGACGACGGGGGGCCGTAGAGGCGACTCGCCAAGCAAGAGAGGTATCACCATGTCACTCCATCGAAGTCTGAAATACTCGGCTGCTGGTGCCAAGCTGCGCAACGTCTTCAAGCGCGTCGAGCGCCTGCAGATCCTGCGCGAGAACGAGCGCTGGAGTCCCGAGTCCGACTCTGTCTACTGCCTCCCCAAAGTGCGCACGCGCTTCAAGACCGTGTCGCGCAAGAAGAAGAAGGCCGAGGACGAACCCAAGAAGAAGTGACGGCCGCGCGCGGCCTAGCGCCGCTCGTCAGCCGTCTCTCGCGGCTCGCTGTGCTGGGCGGATTCCCCGCCGCACGAACTCCCGACGAACGATGCATCGCAAGCGCCTAGCTTCACGACTGGACCACATCGAAGGAAGCGGCGTGCGCCGCATGTTCGATCTGATCCGGACGATGAAGGATCCGATCAACCTCTCGATCGGTCAGGCGCACTACGAAGCACCCGAGGCGGCCATCGAGGCCGCGACCCGGGCCATGCGGGAGGGCGAGAACCGCTACACGACGACCCAAGGCCTCCCTGCCCTCAACGCGGCGATCACCGATCGACTCGAGCGGCGCTATGGTCATCGGCCGGCGTCGGTTTTCATGACGTCGGGCGTTTCCGGCGGCTTGTTGCTCGCGCACTTCGCCCTCCTCGACCCGGGGGACGAAGTCCTGCTGCCCGACCCCTACTTCGTGATGTACACGAACATGCTCGAGCTGGTCGGCGCCAAGGCGAGCTTCTACGAGACCTACCCGCGAGCCTCGGGCCGGGCCTGGCACCCGGACCTCTCGGAGATCGAGGCACGCATCACGGATCGCACGAAGGCCATCCTGATCAACTCGCCGAGCAATCCGACGGGCGGCATGTTGGACGAAGCCGAGCTCCGCGCGCTGAGCGCTCTCGCCAAGAAGCACGACCTCTGGATCCTCTCGGACGAGATCTACAGCCACTTCCACTACGGTCGCAGCTTCGAGTCGATGATCTCGCGCATGCCCGAGCACGACAAGATCATCGTCCTCGGTGGCTTCAGCAAGACCTATGGCATGCCTGGGTGGCGGCTGGGCTTCGTCGCGGGTCCTGAGGACGCGCTCGAGGCCATGAAGACCGTGCAGCAATACACCTTCGTTTGTGCGCCGGCACCACTGCAGCACGGCGCGCTCGCGGCGATGTCGGTCGACGTCAGCGGCTACCGCGACGAGTACGAGCGCAAGCGAGACCTCGTCTATCAAGAGCTGCACGAGCTCTATGACATGGTGCCGAGTGAGGGGAGCTTCTACGCCTTCCCTGCCTACCCGGCGGGCATCGGCGAAGAAGAGTTCTTGCGACGCTGCCTCGAGCGCCGCTTGCTCATCGTGCCCGGTTCGGCCTTCTCGCGACGTGCGACCCACTTCCGCCTGTCCTTCGCGGCGTCCGATGCGATGCTGCGCGAGGGCCTCGCGGTGCTCCGCGACATCGCGCAGGTCTGACGCCGATGCTGCGCGAACTGCAAGCTCCGGCTGTGGCTACGGCGCCGCTCGTCGAAGTCTTCGTCTCGGTCCAAGGTGAAGGTTGCCTCATCGGGCGGCCGACGCTCTTCGTGCGGACGGCGGGCTGTCCGCTGCGCTGCACCTACTGCGACACCAAAGAGAGCTATAGAGCGGCGCCTTCCTTCGAAGTGCGTCACCTCGATGGGCGCGTTGCAGGGCGCTTCGAGAACCCTACCACGGTCGACACGCTCTGCTCGGTCATCCTCGACGGTGCTAGCCTCGACGGTGCTAGCCTCGATGGTGCAACCCTCACGCGCGGCGTTTCGTGGTTGAGCTTGACCGGCGGTGAGCCGACCTTGCACCAAGACTTCGGCGTCGAAGTCGCGCAACGCTGGCGAGCGAGCGGACGTTCCTTCCACCTCGAGAGTGCGGCCGACGACGTCGGGCGCCTACGGCCCTTCGTGCCTTGGCTCGACAGCTATGCCATGGACTACAAGCTTGGCAGCACGCTCTCGCGCGCGCCGCAGCAGCTCGTGGACCAACACCTGGCCTGCCTCGACCTCGCGCTTGCGAGCGCGGTGCCGACGACGGTCAAGGTCGTCGTGACGCCAGGAGTCGGCGACGATGAGTGGTTCGAGGCCCTCGACCGCCTTCGATCATTTGGGCGCGCCTTCGTCTTCGTTCTCCAGCCGCTCACGCCGACCGAGGACGAGCCCACGCGCGTCAGCCCGGCTCGTCTCCTCGAGCTCTTCGAGAGCGCGCTCGCCGCGGGCTTCGATGCGCGGCTCCTGCCCCAGATTCATCCCTTACTCGGCCTTGCCTGAGTCCTGCTGCCATGTCTTTTTCCAGCGTCGCGATCATCGGCCGACCCAATGTCGGTAAATCGAGCCTGCTCAACGCGATCGCTGGCCGCAGGGTCTCGATCGTCGAGCCGACGGCCGGCGTGACCCGCGATCGTGTCTCCGTCTTCGTGGATTGGGGTGGCCGCCACTTCGAGGTCGTCGACACGGGCGGCCTCGGCCTCGTCGACGAGGTCCGGCTCAAGGAGCACGTGACCGCGCAGATCGAAGTCGCGATGCAAGAAGCTTCGGTCCTCGTCTTCGTCGTCGACGCCAAGTCCGGCCTCGTGCCGCTCGACGATCACGTCGCCGAACGCCTGCGTCGCCTCCAGAAGCCGATCATCCTCGTCGTCAACAAGGTCGAGGGGCGCAAAGACGAACTCGAAGCGCACGAGGCCTGGCGCTTCGGCTTCGACGAACCCTTGCTCATCTCGGCCAAGGAGGGCTTCGGCATCAGCGACGTCCTCGATGCGATCGTGGAGCGCTTGCCGGCGCTCGACGAGTTCGACGACAACGACAAGCCCGAAGCGGGCCTCAAAGTCGCGGTCGTCGGCAAGCGCAACTCGGGCAAGTCGACCCTCGTCAACTTGTTGGCCGGCGAGGATCGGGTCATCGTGTCCGAGCTCGCAGGCACCACGCGGGACGCGGTCGATGTGCGCTTCGAGCGCAGCGGCCGCACTTGGACCGCGATCGATACGGCGGGGCTGCGCAAGAAGTCGCGCGTCCAGGACGCGATCGAGTTCTTCAGTCTGGCGCGCGCGGAGCAGAGCGTGCGGCGCGCCGACCTCGTCTTCTTGATGTTCGACATCACCGAGTCGCTGAGCCAGGTGGACAAGAAGCTCGCGTCCTTCGTGATCGAGCAGTTCAAGCCGTGCATCCTCGTCGGCAACAAGCTCGACCTCGCGGTCGAGGCTGGCGTGCCGATCGGCAAGTGGGAGGCCTACGTGCGCCAGCAGCTCCTGGGGCTCGCCTTCGCGCCGATGAGCTTCATGAGTGCGCGCGACGGCATCCACGTCGACGAGACCATGCGGCTCGGCGAGGAGCTCTACGAACAGTCCAGCACGCGCGTCTCGACCGGCGAGCTCAACCGCGTCCTGCAGCAGGCGCGCGAACGCCTCGCGCCGAAGGGTCCCGGCAAGTTCCCCAAGCTCTTCTACGCGACGCAGGTCGACGTGCGGCCGCCGACCATCCTCGTCTTCGTCAACGAACCCGAACTCTTCACCGGCCAGTACGACCGCTACCTCCAGAACCGCCTGCGCGAAGCCTTCGGCTGGAAGGAGATCCCGATCCGCATCGTGTATCGGCGTCGCGAGAAGGTCGAACTCCCCGAACTCTGATCCCGCGTGGCCGGCTCGGCCCGAGCTCTTGCATGAAACTCAAGTGTGGCATCGTCGGCCTCCCGAGCGTCGGGAAGTCGACCGTCTTCAAAGCGATCACGAAGTCGAAGGCTGATGTGCCTTACACCTCGGCGACCCCGAACGTCGGCGTCGTCGCGGTGCCCGATGATCGACTCGAGCGCATCCACAGTCTCGTGGAGACGCAGCGCGTGCTCGGCGCCGACCTCGAGGTCGTCGACGTGGCTGGCCTCGGCGAAGGCGCGAGCCGCGGCGAGGGCCTCGGCAACAAGTTCTTGGGCCACATCAAAGAGTGCCACGCCCTCTTGCACGTCGTGCGTTGTTTCGCGGACCAGGGCCTCGGTGGCGCGCCCGACCCGATCGGCGACATCGAGATCTGTGAGATGGAACTCGCCTTCGCCGACTTCGAGACCGTCGATCGCAACCTCACGCGCGTCACCAAGCGCGCGCGCACGGGCGAGAAGGAAATGGTCGAGCAGCGTGACTTGTTCGAGAAGGTCAAGCAGCACCTCGAGGCCGGCAAGCAAGTGCGCGACTTGGACTTGAAGCCGCGTGAGCAAGAGCTGCTGCGCCCGCGGATCGGGGTAGGAGAGCTGGAACAGCGCGA
>CALLZN010000286.1 GCA_937858895.1 uncultured bacterium
TACATGCCCAAGCGGCCGATGGTCCGCGAGCATCATCGCGGCAGGTGGATCGCGATCATCGGTGGCAAGGTCTATCCGCGCGACGGCCTCGGTCACATCGCCCCAACGACCGAAATCGCGGCCCTCGACGCTACAACACGAGAAGCGCACCCGAAGGCGCGGCACCGCTTTGTGATCCGCATCGGCGACGAGGGCGACGCGACCTGGGGGCTCGGCATGACACAAAAGCGCTTCACGCTCGGCCGGGCCTTCTTGACGGGTGTCGCCGATGGCTTCGTGCATGCGGCCGCCGGCGGCTTCTGGATCGTCGACGGCGACAAGAAGACGAACGTGTGGAGCGGAGGGGCCGAGCACGATGCACAGCCCTTCGTCGCGCCGCCGCTGGCGCCGCGGACGTCGCTGCCCACGCGCGACCGCACAGAGCCGGCAGAGCCCGAGAAGACCGCAGCGACGGAAAAAGCCACGAAGCTCGAGAAGCAGATCGGCCTGCTCTACACCAACCTCTGCGAAGGCACGGCCTTGCTAGGCACCGAGGAGCTGAACGATTTCGACCTCGCCATGTGGGAGCTCCCAGGGACGATCCGCGTGCGCGGCCTGACGCGCGCTGGCGCGCTGCGCCGCGTCTACCTGCGCTTCCGCTTCGAGGGCACAGTCTATGACTTCATCCAACACGTTGCGCTGTGGCCAGCACCGGAAGCGACGCAGGTCGACGCGACCAAGGTCGAGAGGCAAGGCGAGGGCACACAGACACGAGGCGAAGACAAAGCTCGCGACAAAGGTAAATGACGTAGCGCGAAGACCGGGCTGCATAAACCTCACGGTTGCATTGAAGTCAAGCCTCGTCGGATTCTCGCTCAGAGCACGCCAAGCATCGTCTGCACGCCATTGCTGTAGGTCAGCCCGAGCGCGTTGAAGCCGAACTCGACGTTGGCGAACTGCGTGAAGTAGCTCGCACCGATGAAGCGCGCTTCATTCGGGTGCTTCAGGTCGAGCTGGCCGTCCCCCGCTGCGTTGGTGCCGATCGTAAGCAAGATGTCGGGCGTGACGTTGAGGAAGCAGTTCGGCGCACCAATGACGTCGAGTGCGAAGGGCAAGGGAATACTGTTCCAAGAATCCCGAGAGACCCCGAGCATGAAGACCGAGACGAAGTTGCGCGGGCCGTTCGTGAGCTTGTAGCTCGTCGTCGTGTTGATGTAGGGCCCCCCATTGGAGTTCGTCGCCGTATGCGCCGACGTCCCCGCGCGACCCGGGCATGCCTTGCCAAAGCTCGAAAAGAGGCCTTGCGCGTAGCAGCGCACTTGCACGCCCGCGCCATTGTCCGCTTCGCTGATCTCGCTGACCTGGCCCGCAGAGTCGACGTAGGCGCCGAGCCAGCAGTCGACGCCAATGGCGGCGTCCATCGGGATGACGAGGTTTGTGCTCCAGCCGTTGCTACGCCCCGAACTCAACGCACCGAGCGCCTTCGTCGTCAGAAGGCGATCACCGGTCGAGATCGTCGAGTTCGACGAGAGATAGTAGCCGACCGAACACGCGCCCGAAGTCACACCACCGCTGTTCGCATGCGTCGACGTCATGACGACTGTGCGACCGCGTTCGATCCGCTTCGTCGACACGCTGATATTGCTGACGTAGAGGTTGGGCATGCCGTAGCACGTCGTCTTGCCCGAGAGCGTGTTGTTCGTGTTGCTGACTTCGCCGAGCGCGTTGTTGTGATCGGCGAAGACGCCGATGTAGCACGTGCCCGCGCCGACGTTCTGCGGCACCGTGATCGTGGTCTGGTGCTTCGTCGAACCTTGGATGCCGATGCCCGGCGTCGTGAAGGACGCGAGCAACATGTCGCCCGTCGTGATCGTCGAATCCGTCGACAGGTAGTAGCCGGAGCTGCAGCTAGAAGAAGGCCAGACGCCTGCGTTCTTGATCGTCGAATCGAGGGTGACCCGGCCGCCAGGCGCGAAGCCGGCCGACCACTTGAGGTAGGTCGGGACGAGGTCGGCCAGGAACTGCGCCGAGGCAGCAGAGGGGCTGGCGGCGAGGGCGGCGAGCGTGGTGAGGATCGTGAGGGGTCGCATCGTGGTCTCCTTGTCTCGGTCGGATGATGAATGTCATCCGCGAGAGGGGAAGCGCAGCGGCGACCGCACAGGCATTCTGGAAATCGTTACTGCGCGGCAAGCGCACGGCCGCCGCTTCGCCGACCCGAGCAACGGAGCGGCTGTCGCAGCGGCAAATCAGGGCCAACCCATCGAGGACGCGCGGACGCAGCGCTTAGACTCGCGCCATGTACGCTCGCGAACGCTCCGCTCCCCTCGCTCGCCTCGTCTATGCAGGCTCTCTCTCGGCGCTGCTGCTCGTCCTCGTCGCGGCCTGCGTCGCGGCCTGCGCTGGCCGACCTGCGCAAAAGGACCCGCCGGCCGAGGTGACGACCGACGCCTTCGAGCGCTGCCGTGCCCTCGTCGAGCTCGCTCTCACGCAAGGCCAGGCCTACCAGCTCCTGCGTGAACTGACGACCGAAGCGCCGAAGCGCCTCGCCGGCTCCCCTGGCGACGTGCGCGCCCAAGAATGGGCCATCACCACCATGCGCCGCATCGGCCTCAGCAACGTGCGCCGCGAACCCGTTACCGTCACCCGCTGGGAGCGCGGCGCTGTCGAGCGCGTGCGCCTCGTGACCGAGGATGGCGGCCGTGACCTGCCCTGCACCGCCCTCGGCGGAAGCGTCGGGACGAGCGGCCTCGAAGGCGACGTCGTCGTCGTGCGCAGCCCGCTCGAACTCGAGCAGCTCGACGCGAGCGGCAAGATCGTCCTCTTCAACCGCCCGATGCCGCGCGCGTTGCGCAACACCTTTCAAGCCTACAGCGCGGCCGTGCCGCAACGCAGCTCGGGGCCGATCGAAGCCGCCCGGCGCGGCGCCATCGCCTGCCTCGTGCGTTCGATGACGACGCAAAGCGACGACCAGCCCCACACCGGCGCGACCAACTACGCGCTCGGCGCGCGGCGCATTCCGGCGCTCGCAATCTCGACGCTCGCCGCCGACGAGCTCGCGGCCATGCAGGCGCGTGGCCAGACCCCGCGCGTGCGTATCGAGTCTTCGGCACGCACCGTCGGCGAGGCCGAGTCGGCGAACGTGATCGGCGAAGTGCCCGGCCGCTCGCGGCCCGACGAGATCGTCGTCGTCGGCGCCCACCTCGACGCCTGGGACATCGGGCAAGGCGCACACGACGATGGTGCCGGCGTCGTGCACTGCCTCGAGGCCTTGCGCCTGCTGCTTGCGAGCGGGCTTCAGCCCGAGCGCACGATCCGCTGCGTGCTCTTCGCGAACGAAGAGAACGGCCTGCGCGGCGCTCAAGCCTACTTCGAGACCCACGAGATGGACCAACACAAGGCGGCCATCGAATCCGACCGCGGTGGCTTCGAGCCACGCGGCTTCACGACGAGCGCCCATCCCGAGCGCCGCGAAGCGCTGCGTGCCATGCTCGCGCCGCTCGACGCGGAGATCGATGCCGGCCGCGTCATCGGCGGTGGCGGCGGGGCCGACATCGCCCCGCTCGGCACGCGCGGCGTCGACCTCTTCGGCCTCTTGCCGGCCTGGCACCGCTACTTCGACTACCACCACAGCGACCTCGACCGCCTCGAGGCAGTCAATCCCCGCGAACTCCAACTCGGCGCGGTCGCCCTCGCCTGGCTCTCCCTGTCGCTCGCGAACGAAACAAATAAATGAAGCTCACTCGATCCCTACATCCTGGCGGGCGCAGCTGGCTCGCGCTCTTGGCTTGCCTCGCTGCCTGCGCTTCGCCGCCGGCACCGAGGGAGACTGCTCCCATCGAGAGCGCCCCGCCGCTCGGCGCAAGTGACCAAGCCCTGTCCGCCGAGCGGACAGGAGTTCATCACGCCTACACGATCTCTTTGCCGCCAAGCTACGTCGCCGCCGCCGACCGTCCACGCTGGCCCCTCCTCGTCTTCTTGCACGGCGCGGGAGAACGTGGTGACGACCTCGAACGCGTCGCGATCCATGGCCCGATCGGCATCGCGCGTCAGCGAGACATGCCCTTCGTCATCGTCTCGCCGCTCTGTCCCAAGGGACGCGCTTGGCGCAACGAAGAGCTGCTCGCGCTCATCGAAGACTGCCTCGCGCGCTACCACGTCGACCCCGACCGCGTCCTCCTGACCGGCTTGAGCATGGGCGGCTACGGCACCTTTCAGCTCGGGCTCGCCCACCCGCAGTTGTTCGCGGCCCTCGTGCCGATCTGCGGCGGCGGCGAAACCCTGACGCCACGCATGCACGACGAAGCAGGCATGACCGCCCTTCGCTCACTGCCAGTGCGCGTCTACCACGGCGTCGACGACAAAGTCGTGAGCATCGAAGAATCGTTGCGCATGGTTGGCCTGCTCGAGCGCCTCGGCGTTCCCGTGCAGATGATCCGCTACGAGGGCGTCGGCCATGCGGCTTGGAAGCCTGCCTACCAAGATAAAGAGCTCTGGACCTGGCTCGCCGCGCAACGACGACTGTGAAGAAAAAGACAGTGAAGAGAATATCGATGACAAAGACTTGGACCACGGCCGGGCATGCGCCGCGGCCGCGCGCCCTGCTCGCGTGCATGGCCGCTTGTTTGGCGACCACGTGCGCGGCGTCGCGCGCCCAAGGAGAAGCGATGGACGAAGCCAGTCGCATTCGAGCCGCCGCACAGGTCATCGGCCTCGACTTCGACGAGCGCGAAGTCGAGCTGATGATCCCGACGTTGCGGACGACGCTGCGCAGCTTCGAAGCCCTGCGTGGCCGCCCGCTCGCCAACGAAGTGCACCCGGCTTTTCACTTCACGCCTTACTTGCCAGGCATGAAGAGTCGTGCCGTGGTCTACACGGCGACGGACACCGAGCGTGCCAGTCGGACTGCGGTCAGCGACGACAACGGCGCAACGCTGCAGATCGACTACGCTGACATCGCGACCCTCGGCCGCCTGCTGCGCGCCCGCAAGCTCAGCTGCCTCGAGCTCACCGAGCACTTCCTCGCGCGCCTGCGCGCCCTCGACAAGGATTTGGCCTTCGTCGTTTCGTACTGCGAGGAGCGCGCGCGCAGCCGGGCCAAGCTCCTCGACGAAGAACTTCAAGCGGGCAAGCTCCGCGGCCCCCTGCACGGCATCCCCTACGGCGCCAAGGACCTGCTGGCCGCCCGCGGCGCACCGACGACCTGGGGCGCAAAGCCCTTTGCGCAGCAGGTCATCGACCGCGATGCCCACGTGGTCCAAAAGCTCGAAGAGGCCGGCGCCGTCCTCCTCTGCAAGACGACGCTCGGCGCGCTCGCCATGGGTGACGTGTGGTTCGGCGGCACGACCAAGAACCCCTGGAACAAGGCGCAGGGCTCGAGCGGTTCGTCGGCTGGCAGCGCTTCGGCGGTCGCGGCCGGCGCCCTGCCCTTCGCGATCGGCTCGGAAACGCTTGGCTCCATCGTCTCGCCCTCGGTGCGCTGCGGCTGCAGCTCCTTGCGGCCGACCTTCGGTCGCGTCGCCCGTAGCGGCGCCATGACCCTCTGCTGGACCATGGACAAGCTCGGCCCGATCGCGCGGTCGGCCGCCGACGCGGCGCTGGTCTTCGCCGCGATGCACGGCAGTGACGGTGTCGACCCGACCGCGCGCGATGTGCCCTTCGTAATGCCCGACAGAGTCGACGCGACAGCGATCCGCGTTGGCTACCTCGGCGGGTCTTGGACGAAGGAGGGCGACGGCGAGCGCTTGCTCGACGAACTGCGCAAACTTGGCTTCGACGTCTTCGAGGTCGCGCTGCCGAGCTTTCCGCTCGAGCCGATGCTCCTCTCGATCCGCGTCGAAGGCGCGGCGGCCTTCGACGAGCTGACGCGCAGCGGCCGCGACGACGAGCTCGTGCGCCAGACGCGCGACGCCTGGCCCAACCTCTTCCGCGCAGCGCGGCTCGTGCCGGCCGTCGAATACCTGCAAGCGAATCGACTGCGGACCGAACTGATGCGCGCCTACGACGAGGCCTTCTGCGCTTTCGACGTCCTCGTCCACCCGCCCTTCGCCGGCGGCGTCCTCGGTGCGACCAACCTGAGCGGACATCCGACCTTCGTCGCCCCCCACGGCCCAGCCGCCCCTCTGAAAGCGCCGCCGTCCATCTGCTTCACCGGCCCGCTCGACGACGAAGCCCGCCCCCTCGCCGTCGTGCGCGCCTGGCAGCAGAGCACGAAGTGGCACGCGCAGCGGCCGAAGTGACGATCGTCGACCCTCATACTCGACGGGGCTTACCCGCCTTTTTGGAGCACGAGCCTCAGGTCGCCAGCGTCCGGCTTCAGGTCGACGTCGATGGGGATCGTGTAGCGATCGCCGAGCGAAGCGCTGACCGAGCAGCCCTCACACGCGCGGGGGACAGCGAGTCGGAAGCGCCCAGCCGCATCGCTCCGCACGATGCGGCCCATCGCTTCCAACACGTGGCCGAGACCGTAGCGAGCGTCCGTGCTCTTCCGCTGCCAGCGGACGACCGCGTTCGCCACGGGCTCCTCGTCGGCGTCGAAGACGATGCCGGTCACCAAGCGAGGAGCTTGGAGATCGCAGCGCAGCGCGATGCGCTGTGACTTCTCCGCCGCGCTGAGATCCAAGTCCGACACGAAGGTCTCGCGGTTGCCACTGACGCCGACGATCCAGCGCTTCGGCGGCAGCAGGATGCTGAGGCGACCTCGGCTGTCCGTGACCGCGGACGCTGGAAGCCAGGCCGCATCGCCATTCCCTGCATCCATGACGTTGAGGTACACGCTCGCGAAGCGAGCAGGCCTTCGGTCCGTGGTCGTCGCCGTCAAGTCGACGCGCGTACAATCGCTGATGCACACCGTGCCGAGGTCGATGCCAGGTTCCGGGTCCTTGGACAAGGTTTGGAAGACGAGCGGCACGTAGGGATAGAGCGGCGAGCGCTTCGACTCATCGATGCCCTGGTCCCGCGTCTCGCGGTCGACGAGTTCGACTTCGTCCGGGCCGAGCGCCGCGAACACCGAGAACTGCGAGAGCGGCCCAGGCTCGTCGAGATAGCCCGGACGAGGTAGAGCAAAGCTACCGTCCACCGTCGTCGAGATCGCGCGACGATTGCCGCCGACATAGCCGTTCTCGAAGACGCCGGCTGCCCCCAAGATCAGTGGTATGCGCTTGGCTGCGACGTCCTTGGACAAGAACAAACGGCCGCGAATCGGCGCCGCCTTGACGAGCTCGAGTTTGACTTCGGTGATCGGGTTGCCGTCGTCGCCGCGCGTACCGGCCTTGACGCTCGCCACTTCGCGGTAGCCCGCTGCGTGGACGAAGACCGCTTCGCCCCAATCACAGGGGCCGGCGTCGAGGACCGTGCAGCTTCCCTTTTCGTCGGTCTTGCCGATCTCACGCCAACGTCGATCCACATCGTCGAGCCGCAGCAAGGTCGCGTTGACGACCGGTCTGGCGTCGTCGCGGTCGACGACGCGATAGCGAACGGTCAGCGGACTCAGCAACGTGACCGACGTCGCCGGCAACCGCGTCTGCGGAAGTGCTACGCAACCCGTCGCATCCACGATCTTGAGAAACGTGCGCCCGGGCGGCAGCGCAGGTAGCTCGAAACAACCGTCGTCATCGAGGCGCAGGGGTCCTGTCGCGACGGCGCTGCTGCCGAGCACCACAACATGGAAGCGGAGCTCTGCCTTGTCGCGCCAAGCATCGAAGCCATCGACGCGGATCTTCGCAGCGACGAAGGGCTCCTGTTCTCGCAAGCGGATCGGCGCACCAGCGCGAGCATGCGCGACGAGATCGGTGATGCGCGCACCGGTCGCGGTCTTCGTACTCGCCCACACCGAGTAGGTCCGCCCCGCGAGCACGTGCGCGCGGAAGCGCCCTTCCTCGTCGGCCCGAAGCGCGAGCACGTCTTCGCTCGCGTCCAAGCGCCACGGTCGCGTCGGTCCACGTCGTCCCTTCGAGCGGCGAGATGCGTCCGACGAGAGCGACACGCCTTGAGTCCTCGGCGGCCTGGGCGACGCTCGTGGACGAGAGTGTGGGCAAGAGGACGAGGGCGATGCTTGTCAGATGGAACATGGGGATCGACGCTCCTGCGCGAAAGTAGCCGTTCATCGGCGGTCACTATGGGATCACGAACTTCGCGCCCCTTGCCCGGGCGTCGAGGGGAAGCGTACGCACCAAGCGATCGTCATCGAAAAGTTGCACTTCGTAACGGCCGGGCACGAGGTGGATCTTTCGTTCCAACGACCTCGTGAACGGCCGGGCTAGCCAGGAGTGAATCGGCGCTCCCTGACGCAGGATGCGCACGAGATAGATCTTGCCGCGTGGCACGTCGCTCGTGACCGAAACTTGCGAGGCCGCACTTAACTGGATGACAGCATCGCTGACGTCACCACTCGTCGTGTCGATCGTTGTTTCGCATACGAGTTCGCCGGTCGTGGCCCGCACGAAGTACGTCCCGGGACCGCAGCCCCACAACGAGAACGTTCCATCGCTCTTCGACACGGCACTGACGCCGCTGTCCCACGGGACCGTGTCGGCGTAGCGCTCGCGCCGTACCCAGACGAAGTGGACCCCACCCACGGGCGAGCCTTGCATGTCGACGACGCGGCCTTCGATCTTGCGCGCAGCACCGAGTCGGATCGTGCCGACATCGAACTTGCTGCCGGCAGTGATTCGGTGGTTCGAGTGGTAGCGCTCTCGGTCCTTCGCGGCGACTACCAGTTCGAGGAGGCCAGGAACGATCCCTTCGATCTCCACGTGCCCATTTGCGTCTGTCAGCTTCCCACCACCGCCGGACTGTCGATCCGAGAAGGAGACGCGAGCGCCTTCGATGGGCAAGCCGGTCTCTTGGGCGACGACGCGCACAGTGGCCCGCGCAAGGACGGCAGCGAGCGCGCTCGCTGCGATGCGGAACTCGACTTCGCTTGCCTCTGGTGCCAACTGCGTTCGCGCGACGACGTGCTGGCGCAAGAGGAGACCGATCCAGAGCGGCGCGCGCGACTCGACCTGGAGAATGCCGATGTAGCCCGCTGGAAGCTCGCGGTGATGCCAACTGCCTTCGAAACGGCCGACTCCCATGTCTTCGGCCGATGAGCGGTTTGTCAATGGAAACGCGTCGGGAAGTTCACCTTCGGAAGCGACGACGCTGATGTTCCGATCGGGAAGCGGCTTGCCGTTCTCATCTAGAACCTTGACCCGGATGAGTCGTGCACGACGAACTTCAATGTCGTACACCTGCGTCGCAGCAGTCCCGATCTCGATCTCAGTCTGCAGCGGTATGACGCCGGTGGCGCGGCACGAGACTTCGTAGACCCCTGGTTGCAAGGACGGGATCGCGTACGTGCCCGCGTTGATGCTTCCGCTGATGAAGGGTCCCGTCTGACCTTTCGGACGCACGGTGAGACTCGGCGAGACAAGCGCTTGACCGTCGCTCGCGGTGATGCGACCGACCAGGAGCGTACCCTCGAGGCCCGTGGACAGCACGTTGGCCTCGGGTGCCGCCGACTTGCGAAGCGCCGACTCCACTTCGACTTCGTCGCGCCGTTCTGAGGCTCGCACTTCGGCAGGTCCGGCGGACTCGGTCGTCTCGTTGGCAGCCGAAGTCAGCTGGGGAGCGTCTGGCCGTGGACTCTGACCGAAGTAGAGCGTGAGCAGCAGCGCGATGATCGCCGTTTGCAAGAGAACGATCCCGAGAGTGAACTTCTGCATGGGTGGTCTCCGTGTCCGAGTGCAGACGATAAACCGATGGCAGCCTCGCGGGTCGGGAAACGAACCCGCCCGCGGGCCCACGTGGCTCGTAGCGCACGCAGCTCGTGCAAGGCTCTGGCACGCTTCTCGCTGTCGGCGCGGCATGAAGACTCTGTCCACACTCGGTGCCGCCGCCATGGCCGCGCTCTCCCTCTCGCTGCTGACGCCGGCGCCACGACAAGATCTCGTCGGCGGCTCCTTCGACGCGGTCATCGCGAAGTACGGTCCGCCCGACCGAGGCTACGGTGTCGGCGGTGGCGTCGCATGGCGCTGGCGTGATACGAAGCGAGGCAGCCTGGTCGTCACGACCCACCAAGACACGGTTGTCTGCATCGACCGCAGCCGCGCCAAGGGCGAGGTCGAGCCGCGCAAGGTACCGAGCGAAGGTGCGTATCCCGGACAAACGCTCGCGGAGCTGCTGAAGCGCCTCGGTGCGCCGAGCCGCGCGACGCCGGCTCCAGCACCGCTCAGCACGCCGCACCCGGTCCCCATGCCACCCGGCACCCAGTCGCCGCCATCGCCGCCGATCGCAGACATCGCTCTGCTCTTCGGCGAGCGGACCATACTGCTCTCCGGCGGCCGCGTGCTCGGCGACATGCCCAAGCCGCAGCCAGCGCGTGGCCCGCGCTGAGGCCCTATCGCTACGCCTTCGGAACGAAGCGAAGGCGCGACCAGCGCGGCGGCTCAAGTCATTGGCCGCTGCACGGCCGATGGCGCCGGCACGCGCACGCGCGTGTCGACACGCTCGGCTTCGCCTCGCTCGACGAGCACCGCGATGCCGCGTCGCACGGCGACTTCGATCTGGCGGCCGAGGCGGGCGTAGCCGAGGCACTTCGAGACCGCGCGCACGAGGTCGTTCTCTTCGATCGAGATCGCGGCGTGCAGGACTTCGCGAACGGCGTTGGCGATTTCGAGGACGGGGACCTCGTGGGGTCGACGCACGAAGCCGTCCTGGGCCGGCCCGCGCCAGGTCGTGTAACTGCCGGCGTCGGCCTCGCGCTTCCAGAGGATCATCTCGCTCCCTTCTTCGACGACGTGGCAAGGCGTGGTCGCGAGAGCTACGGCGAGCTGCGCTTCGATGCGCTTCGTCAAGCGCGCGATGCTCCACGCGTCGAGGACGCGTCGGAAGAGCAGGTCGCGCTCGATCGGCGCTTCGACTTCGAGGACCTGCGCGAGGTCGTCCGCGATGACTTGCAGGGACTCGGGCGCGTCGAAGTCGCGGCCAGCCCGCGAGGGCAACGCGGCGAGTCGATAGGCACGCGCATTTGCTTCGGGATCGAGACTGGCGCTGACGAGCTGCAGCGCTTCGTTCACTTGGGGCGCCGCGGCGGCATCGCTGTTCACTGGTAGCGGCGCTTGCGGTCTGGCATGTACCACGTCGCTCGAATCGGAGGGCTGCTCCGATGACTGCTGCCCTGACGCCTCCGCGGGTGGCTCTAAGGGCGGCGCCACGTCGACCTGCACTGCGGACGCGGCGAGCTCCCGCGCTTCGTCCGCCTCGCGCTGGGCGCGGTCGAGCCGCTCGAGCACGCGCGCGATCTCGCGGTCACGGCCGTAGACCCACTCGGGCGCAAAGACGCGTTCGATGCTCCAACCCAAACGCCCGAGGACGAGCTCGCGCAGCAACTCGCGATCACGCGCGGCGACCGCCGAGGCCCAGCTCGACCCATCCTGGAGGACCGCAAGCACGAAGCGCCGCGCATCGCCGCGGTCGCGCACCGCGACATCGACGCGGAAGGCCGAAGCGCCGACCGCGGTCTCGACCTCGAAGCCGCGCGCTTCGATCGCGCGCACGAGCGGCGTTCTCGCAATCGTTTCGAGGTCGACAGCCTGCCCACGCGGACCATCGCTACTCAGCGTCCCGCGCTCGGCATAGTCGAGGAATGCCCGCAGGTGGCGCACGCCGTGCGACGACGCGGCGATGCGCTTCGTGTCGATGTCGTCCGCGCGCAGCGACGAGAAGACCACGACTTGTTGGCGCGCGCGCGTGATCGCGACGTTGAGGCGGCGCTCGCCACCGACCTTGTTCAACGGACCAAAGTTGAGCCAGACCTTCCCTTCGGCGTCGGGCCCATAGCCGATCGAAAAGAAGATCACGTCGCGCTCGTCGCCCTGGACGTTCTCGAGGTTCTTGACGAAGAGCCCTTCGTCGTCGTCACGCGCGAGCGCTTCGTCGAAGGCCGTGTCGCGCCGCCGCGCTTCGTCGATCAAGTCCTCGATCAAGGTCTGCTGCGCCTGCGAAAAGGTCACGACGCCGATGCTGCGCAAGTCACCGCGACGCACGCGCTCCTCGATCTCGGCGACGATCGTGCGCGCCTCGACCATGTTGGTCGCCGACTTGGCTCGGTCGTAGGTTCCGGTCACGTGCCGGAACGACACGCCGAGCTCAGGATCGGCGCTGCGCGCTGCCGGAAACGTGTTCAGGCGGCCACCGTAGTAGCGCGCGTTGCTGAAGGCGATGAGCGCCTCGTGCTCCGAGCGGTAGTGCCAGCGCAGGTCATAGCGCGGCAAGCCCGCCACCGAACACTCGTCGAGGATGCTCTCGAGGTCCAGGACCGCCTCGGCGTCATCGGCGACGCCGCGCTCGCCCGCGCCCTCCTGCACGACCTCCTTGGTGAAGAACATCGTCGGCGGGAGCTGCTTGCTGTCGCCGACGACCACAACGCTCTTGCCGCGCGCGATCGCGAAGGCAGCATCCCAGGGCGGGATCTGCGACGCCTCGTCGAAGACGACGATGTCGAAGGGCTCGGCGACGCCGGGCTCGAGGTAGCGCGCGACCGACATCGGACTCATCAAGAAGCACGGCTTGAGGCGCGCGACGAGGTTCGACGTGCGCGTCAAGAGCTGGCGAATCGGCATGTGGCGGCTGCGCTTCTTGAGCTCGCGGCGCAAGAGCGCGACTTCGGAGCCGGGCACGATGGACGCGAGCGCGCTCGGCAAGCGCTCGGACAGTCGCGCGCGCAGCGCGTGGCGACCGCGCAACATCCATTCGCTGTCAAGCTCCTGAAAGCGACGGACCAGACCCTCGTGAGTCGTGCGGTGGAAGCGCGCCGTGGCCGCGTCCTGCGCGAGGCAGCGCTCGACGAAACGGCGCCAGAAGGCGCAAAGCAAAAGGGCCTTTTCGTCGACGAAGGCGTCGCGTGGCGCAGCACTCAGTGACTCGAAGACCTTGGCCGTCGCCTCCGCGAGCTGCGGTGAGCCGGCGCCTGCGGCAGCTTCGACGACGCGGTTCCAAGCCACGCGATCGCGCAGCGCGCTCGCGTCACCCGCGATCCCTGCGCAACATTCGAGGCTGCGTCGCAGGGCATGGCTCTTGTCTTCCCCGCCCCCACGATCCTCGCCCCAAATCGCCGCGCCGAGCGCCGCGACATCGAAGTCGAAGTCATCTCGCAACGCGGCGACGACAGCGTCCAAGGACTCGCGCGCTGCGCGGAGCGCGGCGACGTTCTCGGTAACTTGCTGAGCCGCCGCCGAAGCTGCCGCACTCGTCGCGACGACGCCGACCTTCTCCAAGTCGAGGCCCAAGCCTTCGAGCCGCCGACAAAGCGCGACGATGCGGTCCGCGTGCTCGAGCTCGCTGCGCGCCGCGACGAAGGGCGTCGCACGCTCGCGCCACTCTTGCCCGAGCAGCACCATGAGCCGCGCAGCCGCGCTCTCGGCGAGCGGTCGTAAGCCTCGCAGGCGAACCGCTTCTTCGACGTCGCGCGCGAGCTCGGCGACGCCCGCGAGCCGCGTCTTGGCGAGCGGCGCGAGGACGGCGCGCGGAGCCCGACCACGCCACCAGCGAAGCAAGAAGAACGAGTCGCGCGCGCGACGCAGCGCAGCGAGCAAAGGCGCGTGCTCGAGGTCGAGGATGCTCGCGTCGAAGCGCTCGAAGAGCGCCGCCTCAGCGACTTGACGCGCAGCTTCGAGCCCGGGGCCGACATCGTCGACGTTCGAGTCCGACCGGAGGAGCTCCGTCGTCGCCAACTTGCGCTCGTCGATGAGGGCCGCCAAAGCGAAGACCAGGTCTAGTTCTTGCCGCGCGGCCGCATCGACCGCTTCGGTCGGCGCGCCGAACAAGGTCGCGATCCCGCGCCACGCGGCCTCGAGCCGGCGCAGCGCGTCGACGCCGCGCGTCGCGAGGTCGTGGAGCGTGCGCTCGCGCTCGACGGACCAATGCACCGTGTGGATCGAACGCAGACCGTGGTCGGCGAGCGGCCGCAAGGGCTCGGCGCTGTGACCGAGGTCCGCGAGCAGGTTCGAAAAAAGCTCGAGGTCGGCAGGGCGCCAATCCTCGATACGCGAGTCCCCGAGGCAGGCGTCGGCAAGCGCCGCGAGCTGCGCCGTGTCGGCAGCGTCAGCAGCGTGCGCCGAGCCCGCGCTGCCTGGAGTCGTCGCGACCGGACCTGTCGCACGCAGCATCGCTTCGTGAAGCGAGACGCCGATCGAACGCCGCCCATGCAGCGCATGACGATAGGCATCGAGCTCCGCGCGCGCCCCCTCGAGCCGCGCGGCGACCGCGTCGAAGTCCTCGCCTACCTGCGTGCGTTCGCAGTCGAGGCTCTGCTCGAGCTGGGCCATGACCTCACGCTTCGTCGCCTTGTCGGAGTGCAGCTCGAGGCAGAAGTCACCGAGCCCGACCTTGACGAGGCGGCGATGCACGACGTCGAGGGCCGCGGTCTTCTCGGCGACGAAGAGCACGCGCTTGCCGTGCGCGAGCGCGTTGGCGATGAGGCAGGCGATGGTCTGCGACTTGCCCGTGCCAGGCGGCCCCTCGAGGACGAAGCTCTGTCCAGCGGCCGCGGCCAAGATGGCGCTCATTTGACTCGAGTCAGCGAGCATGGGCGCGAAGGTCGAAGCGAGCGGCGGCTTCGATCCATCGACGCTCAGCTCAGTCGCCGCCACGTCTGTTTCTTCGCGCGGCTCGAGGCCGAGGACGCGGCGCAGGACCGGGTGCGCGACGACGAGGTCTTCGTGCTGATCGAGGTCCCGCCACATCAAGAACTTCGTGAACGAGAAGCTCGCGAGGCGACACGCATCGACGACCTCGAAGCGCCTGCGCAGCGCGACGGCCTGGCGGAAGGCCAGCAGCACGCGCTCGACCGTCGCCGCGAGGTCGCCTTCGCCGCCGTCGTCCCCCAGGAGCGGGGTCGCGACTTCGATGCCGAAGTCGACGCGCAGCTTCTCGATCAAGGTCTCGTTGATCGCCACGTCCTCGTCCGCCAAGCGGACCTGGATGCCACGCTGGACCGAACGGCGCTCGAGTTCGACCGGTACCAAGAGGAGCGGCGCAAAGCGCGGCACTTGGCTCCGCGCGTCCTCGAACCAGACGAGGAAGCCGAGCGCCATGTGCAAGGTGTTGCTGCCGGTTTCGGCGAGGCTCGATGCCCCCTCGCGATAGAGCGCGACGAGGCGGCGCTCGAGCTCGGTCGCTTCGATGTCGGTCGGGAAGGCCCCGCGGGCGACCAGCGCGCGCGCACGCTCGCGGCGCTCGCCCTCGTCGCTCGTCGCGTGGCCTTCGAGCGTCGCGATCGTGAAGGACTTGTCCGAGCTGAGCGCGACCGCGACCTCGGCAGCAGTGACAGAGCAGAGCGGCACGACGCGCTTCGTCTCGCGATGGTGCAGGAGGCGGTTGCGCAGGCTGAGGTCGAGGAGGCGTTGCTTCCAGACCTCGAGGCGAGAACGCGGCGCCGTCGCCGCAGCGTGCTTCGGCGCCGTGCGCCGCGCTTGGACTCCTTGCAAGCGCGCGGTCGCGACGTCGATCGCGAAGTCGAAGTCCTCGGCCGCCTGGAAGCAAGTCCGCGAGGCCTCGAGCGCCGCGCGCACAGTCGCGTTCGCGTTCGTTTCCGTACTCGCTTCGTCGGCAGGCAGCGCTGTCGCTGCCGTCTCGCGCATCGCAGTCGCGAGCAGTTCGAGGTCGAGCACGACGATCTTGCCTTCTGCAAGCCGGCCCTCGAGCGCCGCGCGCTCTACGACGACCGCGTGCTCGAAGCGCGCCGCGTCGAGCCACACACCAACGAAGTAGCGCCACGCACCGCCAACGCGGAGCCGCACGACGAGGACGGCTCGACCGGCGACTTCGAGCGCGGCCGCGAAGCCGAGGACGCACTCGAGCGGCGACATCTCGCTGCCAGCCGCAGGCTGCAAAGCGACGGCGCTGCGGACTTCGAAGGGGACCTCGAGGTCATCGCCGCGCTGCGGGGGCGAAGCTCCACTCAGCGGCAGACTGGCAGCGAGGATCGCTACGACTTCCTCGAAGCCGACGTCGCTCTCGGCCAGCTCTGTGCAGCGCAGCGCGGTCTCGTCATCGACCGCCATGTAGGCCGCGAGAGCTTCGACTGGCGCCGCGGCGCCTGCCCACCAATGAGCGGGCACGAGCTCGACGCTCGCGCTGCCCTCGGCGCTCGCGCCGTCGCCCCCCACAGAAAAGCGCGCCTCGATGACCAAGCGCAGCGGCGCCTCGAGCCGCGCTAGGACCACCTCGAGGTCGGCGTCGGACCAGAGCCCGAGCTGGTCGGCATCGAAGCGCAGCTCGGACCCGAGCTCGGTGATCGCGATCGAGACGCTCTTGAACGCGCGCTCGAGGGCCACGTCCTCGGAACAAGCCGTCCACGACGCGCGGACCTCGAGCCGCGCTTCGACCGCCGTAGCCGCGCCGGCGGCAGCGTCGCTCTGCGCTTCCACTTCGACCCGGATGGCCTCGAGTAGACGCAGGCCGATCTGGTGCTGGACCGCGCCGTAGGTCGTCGGCGCTTCGATTCGCAGGCTCCTTGCCCTCATGGGGGGCCGAGTGTGGACCAAGAGGCCACTTCGATCGAGGGTCGGCCGCTATGCTCGAAATGCGTATGAGGCCCCCCGCGAACCAAAGCACCCACCTGAGTCCCGCTGAAGCCGGGCGGAGAACGACGGGCTTCGCGGCCTTACTGCTCATGCTCCACGTGATCTGCAGCTCGGTCTTGGTCAGCGGCCTGTCGCGCGCGCAGGCGAACTTTGGCGAACTTCGCGACAAAGCCAGCGCCGAGCTCGCGAGCGGCAAGGGGGTCTCGGTCGCCACGATCCGTGCGATCGGCAAAGTCAAGCAGCCCCAAGCCCGCCGCCTCCTCGCCGACATCGTGGCCGCCGCGAAGCAGGACGCCGAGAAGGCTGCGGCCCTAGTGGAGCTTGCTCGCTTCGAGCACCGCGACTTGCTCAAGGTCTTCGACAAGGAGTTCGCCGCAGCGACGGTCAAGGCCATCGCCGACGCGGCCGCAGCGGGTCTCGCGCTCCAAGAGCACGCTGGCCTCGAAAAGCTGGTCGCCGCCGCGACGCACGATCGCAAGGTCGTGCGTGCTGCCGCAGCACAGGCCCTCACGGGTGCGCTGCGCAAGAACGGCACGGTCCTCCCCTACCTCCTGGACTTCACGGCGCGCACGGTGCCGGACGAGCGCGCGCAGCCTCTGATCGCGCTGCGTGGTCGCGCCGCGAGTCCCGACATGGTCGAGCTCTTCGCCAAGCTCGCACTGGAAGTACCCGAGGCGCCGCGCTGCGAGGCCTTGCGCCTCCACGCCGAGGGCGCCGCGCCGAAGCTGACGCGTGAACTCGTGGCCAAGGTCGAAGCCTCGACCGCTGGCAAGAAGCGCTCGTCGGCGCTCGAAAGCGCCCTCCTCCATCCTCGGACAGCGAGCATCGACGACACCAACGTCGAAGCCTACCTGCAGGACAGCGTCGAAGTGATCGACCGCCTCGCCGTCGAGCTGCGGCGCATCGACGGACACGCGAGCACGCGGGACCGCGTCGCCGCCGTCCTCGGCAAAGTCGTGGCGCGCCACGAGGGCGCCGTCGAACGCCTCATCGCCTGCGAGGTCCTCGCCTTCTTGCGCGGAAGCGAGGCCGACAGCGCCCTCGTTCGTGCGCTCGACGACGAGACGACAGCGGTCGCCTTGCTCGCGATACGCGAGGTGGCGCGCCGCAAGCTCGACGGCGCCGAGCCCCGCCTGCGCAAGCTCTTCGAAGGCCAGCACGAAGAGCTGCAGCTCGAAGCCTTGCTCGCGCTGCACGCGATGGAGAAGGTCCGCAACAAGACTGCGTGGCCACAAGAACTTCGTGCCGTGCTCGAGGACGGCAAGCGCGTCGGCCTGCGCTGTGCCGCGATCGACTGCCTGCGCGAGGTCCGCGACGAGAAGGCGCTTCCCCTCGTCAACGCCTGCGCCAAGGCACCCGAATGGCAACTGCGCTCGGCTGCGTTTCGCTTCCTCGAGGACATCGCCGACAAGGAGTCGATGTCCATCCTCGTCGAGCGCCTCCAAGTCGAAGAAGGCCGCCTCGCCGGCGAGTGCATGGCAGCGCTCATGCAGCAAAGCGGCAAGGACTTCCCCAAGCCCGTCTACTGGAAGCGCTGGTGGGACACCGAGCAGGAGCTCTGGAAACCCAGAGAGGTCAAAGCCGTCGCGACAGGCTCGAAGAAGGGCAAGAAGCACGCCGACGACGAGCGGCCCGCGCGCAGCAAGGCCAGCGCGCTCACCTACTACAACATCCCGATCACGAGCAACGCCGCGAGCTTCATCATCGACACCTCCGGGAGCATGGCGGCCAAGGCCGGGACGGCGCGCGAACCCAAGATCGACGCCGCCAAGCAGGCCCTGATCCAGGTGCTCGGGCAGTGCGAAGCCGACCGGAACTTCAACATCGTCCCCTTCTCGACCGGGCCGCGCCCTTGGCAAAACGAGCTGCGGCCCATGGACGATCGCTACCGCAACCAAGCGATCGCCTTTACGAGGACTTTGCGCGCGGCCGGCGGCACGAACATCCACGACGCCCTGCGCCACGCCTTCGACGACCCGCGCGTCGACACGATCTATCTCTTGTCCGACGGCCAGCCGTCCGGCGGCAAGATCGATGATCCGAACCGGCTGGCCGATGCCGTTGCGACTTGGAATCGCGAGCGGCGCATCGTGATCCACACGATCGCCTTTGGTCAGGACCACCCGTTCTTGCAGCGCATCGCCAAGGAGAGCGGCGGGCACTACGTGCGCTATCTCTGAGCGGCGTAATCGTGCTCGCTTCTGCGCTTTCGGCAACGCGGCTTCTATACCCCACTGTTGCATTACCTCCACCCGTTTGTGCGCCGCTGG
>CALLZN010000287.1 GCA_937858895.1 uncultured bacterium
GTAAGCACCCGGCCAACCCCATCTGAAATCCGCCTCGCGCCCTCCGCACACTCGCTCGGATGGCAACCCCCCGAGAGCGCGAGATGCGCACCCTCCTCGCCCAACTCGACAGCAGCGCGTTGTCGACGCGGGACTTCGCCGACCTTCATGGCATGTCGGTGAAGACCATCTACTGGTGGCGTAGCGAGCTTCGTCGCCGCGACCAGGAGCGGAATGTCGACTTCATCGAAGTCGACATTCGATCGGACAGGGCGATATCCGCATCGCAGACCTTCGAAATCGTCCTCACGAACGACCTCCGCATCGTGGTCCCTCCTGCGTACGATGACGACGACCTTCGTCAACTCATCGCCGCAGTGTCGCAATGCTGAGCCTGCCGCCCCAGGTCCGCATCTACCTCGCGCGTGGCGCGACAGATCTGCGCAAGGCCATCGATGGACTCGCTGCACGAACACGCGATTTGTACGAGCTCGATCCCATGAGCGGCCATCTTTTCGTCTTCTGCAACCGTGCTCAGAACCGCATCAAGATTCTCTACTGGGAGACGTCAGGCTTCTGGCTCTTGCTCAAGCGTCTCGAGAAGGGTCGATTCGCATGGCCAAGCGCCAGTGATGCGCCCGTCATGAGCCTGTCCGCAACAGAGCTGCACGCACTCCTCGGAGGCCTTGATTTTCAGAAGGCGCGGCGTCGCAATTGGTACGAGAAGAAACCAGAAAAAGACTAGCCACATGCGTGTTGCCGTACGTAACAACGGCAACGTGTCGAACGTCGAAGAACTCGAACGAGAAGTCGTCAAGCTGCGCGAAGAGAACGCCCTCTTGCGTGTGCAACGAGACGACTTCGAGCGGCTCTGGAAAGCGTTGCGCGATCGCATCTACGGCAAGAAGACGGAGCGATTTGCAAACCAGCCTTTCCTGCCTGGCTTCGGTCCCGATGAGCACGATGACGTAGGAAGCCTTGAGACGCCACCGTACGTAGACGAAGCGCCGGACGACGAGTCTGACGAAGTCCCCGAGCCAAAGAAGTCAAAGCGCAAGCCGCGCAAGGCCATGAAGATCGGCTCAGGGGTTCCGCGCGTAGAGGAAGTCGTCGAAGTCACCGACGATGAGCGGGCATGTCCATGCTGCGGCGAGGCCCGTGAGATCATCGGCTACGAAGACACGGAGAAACTCGAGTTTCGTCCAGCAAGCTACTTCGTAAGGGTGTTGCGCCGCCCGAAGCTCGCGTGCAAGAAGCACGAAGAAGCCGGCGTTTTCACCCCCGACCTTCCGCCGCAAGTGATCGACAAGGGAATCGCTGGCGCAAGCCTCCTGGCACAAGTCATCACTGCGAAGTACCGCGATCACCTGCCGCTGTATCGCCAGGCGCGCATCGCGCTGCGCCACGGCGTCGAACTCCCCGAGTCGACCCTCGGCGATTGGATTCGTCACAGTGCGTGGCTGGTGCAAGCGATTGTCGTCGCGATGCACCAGAGGATCCTTCGTGGCAGTTACATCGCCACGGATGACACGTCGATCACGATGCTCGGCGCAGGCGGCAAGAAGCAATCGAAGCGCGCCTTCCTGTGGGCGTATCTCGGCGAGCCCGGTGATGTCGTCTTCGACTTCACGACCGGGCGCAGTCGCGATGGGCCCAAACGCATGCTTGACGGGTTTCAAGGCTATCTGCAGGCGGATGCATACGGAGGCTACGACCAGCTTTACTTGAGTGGAAAAATCCTCGAAGTCGGCTGCATGGCGCATGCACGTCGTCGATTCTTCGATGCTCTCGAAACCGACCGCACGCGATCCGAGATGGTACTCGCGGCAGTGCACGAGCTCTACGTCATCGAGCGCGAGGGCCGGGACCTGTCAAACGAAGAGCGGCATGCGTTGCGGCAAGCGCGAGCCGCGCCAATCTTCGATGACCTCTTGAAGCTGATCCGTGCGATGGGTGACCGAGTGCTCCCCAAGAGCCCCATCGGCAAGGCGGTCGCGTACTTCATGAAGAACCACGTCGCACTGCGCCGCTACCTCGATGACCCCACGCTGCGCATCGACAACAATCGAACCGAACGCGTGATGCGACAGATCGCGGTGGGACGAAAGAACTGGCTCTTCGCTGGCAGCGAAGCCGGGGGCCATCGTGCCGCGACGCACTACACGTTGACCGTGAGTTGCTGGGAGCTGGGCATCGACCCGTTTGTGTATCTCACGGACGTGCTGGAGCGCCTCGCGACGACGCCGAGCGCGGAGATCGAGAGCCTCACGCCGCGCAACTGGGCGGCGGCGCTTCCGAAGTAGAGCGCTGGTCGTCACGCCTTCCCGAAACGGACCTCGAGATCAAGAGTGGGGTCTGCCGGCTGCTTACATGCAAGAAGCCATCAACACGGAGATCGATAGTGCCCGCCTGGTCGGAGAAGAGGATTCGAGCGGCCGCCTCGACCTGCTACGCGCACGCTGGAACGACTACGTCGCGCGCGCCGAGCGCGACGTAGTCGACCAAGCTCGAGCCCATGAGCGCCGCCGCGTCGAACGCCTCTTGCGCCTGGTTGCCATGCTGGCCTTCTTCGGGGTCTCGATCGCCTTGGTCACTTACTTCGTCGGCCGCAGCAACCCCGTAGACGCAAGCGACATCACCGCGGCGCGCAGCATCCGCGACTTCGAAGAGCTGCGCGACCGCAGCGAAGACCCGAGCGTGCGCGAGGCCCTCCTCGCCTTGGTCGAAGCCCTGCGAACGAGCGGCGACGAGCGCAAGCGGCGGGTGCAGGCTTATGCGGCGAGCGTCGAGCGCGTCGGCGACCCTGCCCTGCGCGCGGCCTTGGAAGTCCGCCTCGCGGGGCTCGAACGCTGACCAGGATCGCGCAAGATCGTCGCCTTCCTCACGCAGCCTTGCGTAGTCCGGAAGATCCTCGAGCACCGTGGGCTCGCAACTGGCGAAGTCGTGCTCGCGCCCGCGCGCTCCCCGCCGGGCTTCGAGGAAGGGTTCATCGCGTAGGGCCAGGCACTTCGCAGGAGCAACGCTCGCTCCGGGCTACCGCCGCGTACTTCGCGCTGCGATCTCGCATTCCTGCCCGAGTCTATGGCCGAGAATGAGCCACGTATGTCCTCTGTCCTCCCTTCTATCCCGATCGTCATGGCTCACGGCGCACCGTGCGACGAAAATGACGCTTTGGACTTCCTTCCATGAGAAGGCCATCGCTGTCAAGGGACTT
>CALLZN010000288.1 GCA_937858895.1 uncultured bacterium
AGATGAGTTCGAACATCGTGCGCAGGTAGTCGCGCGGCTCTTCTGGCGTGATGTCGAGGTTCAGGCGCGAGGCGTCGACTGTGGGGCGTGGCACGCTCAGCCAGCGCTTGCTCTTATTGACACGGACCTCGGTCTCGCGCACGGCGTGCAGGTACTCTTCGAACGCTTGCTGGTCGTCGCGCGAGAGCTGCTTGCGCAAGGAGCGCGCATCTTCGAGCAGGTCATCCAATGCGCTCTTGTCGATCGCCAACTTGCGCGCGGCGTCGCCATCGCTCTTGACGAACAACGAATCGAAGACGCGCTTCGGTCGATGCTCGGCAGGAAGCGCGCGCCCGTAGCGATCGAAGGAGATCGTGTGGGTGCCACGCGGCGTGCCCGTGCCGCCGTCCGTCGAAAGAACGAGCGAAGCAAAGCGCGTCTGCTCGCCGAGCTGTGACGCCAACTCTTGGTCGAGCGAAATCGAGTTGCGGTAGGGCCCCGTCGGCCCGGTCGCCGCGCCGGTCAAGAACTGGTCGGCGTTCGAGTGACCATGAATCGTGCGCGCGGCGGGGTGGGAAAGCCCCGACACGATCGTCAGCTCATCGCGCAGCGGCTCCAGGGGATCGAGGCACTTGGTGAAGGTGAAGTCCCTTCCATTGCCATGCGGGAACCAAGCCCAATCCTGGAAGGCAGGATCCGCTCGCAATGGCATCGGCACGCCGTCGGGGATGTAGAAGCACGCGAAGCGCTGCCGCGCGAGCGGTAACGGTGCCCCACCGCGAGCTCGCGCGACCCGCGCGAGCGAGGCAAAGCAAGGAAGCGCGAGGGCATAGCCGGAACCGCGCAGGAAACTCCGTCGATCGAGAGAGGCGAGGTTCGTGTTCACAGGAGTCGCTGCAGTCCTTCTATGAGACCATTCATGAGAGCAGTGCGGGCAGCTCTGGCTTGGTGAGCACCAGTCGCACGTCGCAGCATGTTAGCCCGCGATCGTCCGTATGATGTCGAAGATTGAGGCTTTCCTTCGACTGGCAACTTGCGTGGCTTGGTTCTCCTCCTGTTTCCCCGCCGCACAACCTCCTACGCTGCCGTCCATGAGCGAAGTCGAATGGATCGATGTCGGCGCGGCTGACGAACTCAGGCAGCGCCGGCTACAGCAAGTTCACGTTGGCGAGCTGCCGATTGCCTTGTCCTTCAACGGCGACCAGTTCGGCGCGATCGCGGGAGCCTGCAATCACGTCGGTGGTCCGCTGGGCGAAGGGACGCTCGACGGCGACTACGTCGTGTGCCCGTGGCACTACTGGAAGTTCCACCGCGTCACAGGCGAAGGCGAACCAGGCTATGAGGCCGACCGTGTCCCCAGACACGAAGTCAAGATAGACGGCGGTCGCGTATGGATTCAGCGCACGTCGAGCACGACGCGCAACCGCCTACCCCATGCCCCGCACCCGCTCACTCGAGAGCTAGACGACCACGTGGGTCCGCCGCGCATCCTCGGCATTTCGACGACCGTGATGGATCCTTCGCATCCACGCATCTCGACATCCGGCATGCTGCTCGAGTCTGCCCTCGACCATGCGCGCGAGACGCTCGGCCTCGACACGCGGCTGATCAAGCTGTCCGACCTGGCCTTTCGCGCGTGCGAAGGCTTCTACAGCAAGAGTGCGCAAGCCTGCACGTGGCCGTGCTCGATCACGCAGCTGGATCCCAAAGACCAGATGGATCAGGTTTACGAGGGGATCGTGCATTGGGCCGACGTCATCCTCGTTGCGACGCCGATACGTTGGGGTACGGCGAGTTCGCTGTATCACAAAATGGTCGAGCGCATGAATTGCGTGCAAAACCAAATCACGATCGGCGACCGCGTGTTGATTCGCGACAAGGTTGTCGGCTTCATCATCACGGGCGGCCAGGACAACATCCAAGCCGTCGCCGGGTCGATGCTGGGCTTCTTCGCCGAGATCGGTTGCGTCTTCCCGCCCTTCCCCTACGTCGCACACAGCCGTGGTTGGTCGGCAGAAGACATGGAGAACAACGTGGCCTACGTCCAAGCCAGCGACGAGTTGCGCGACGGTACGCGTGCGCTAGTGGATCGCTGCATCGAGCTCTCGACGCGCTTGCGGTCTCTACCTTGAGCTAAGCTCAGAAACGATGAAGTACAGCACCATTTTCCTACTCCTCGCTTCGTTCTTACCCGCGCAGGACGAAGCGCCCGTCGCCGACAAGGTCGTCCGCCTCTTCGTCTTCGCGGGGCAATCGAACATGGAAGGCGCCGACACCAAGGCAAGTGACATCGATCGCTACCCGCCCTTTCGTGGTGTCGGCAGGCCGCGCGACGACGTGCGCTACTGGTTCATGCTCGGGCCGCCAGGCCCCAAGTGCGAGACCGAGGGCTGGGTTGCGCTCGGCCCGGACCATGCCGGCCGCTTCGGTCCGGAGTTGACCTTCGCAGAGTCGATCACGCGTTCGACGAGCGCGCCGATCGCCATCATCAAGTCTGCCTGGGGTGGGACGACGCTGGCGAAGGATTGGGACCCCGACGCGCCGTCCGACAAGCGGCTCTTCGCGCGCACGCTCGACTTGCTGCGACGCGCACGGGCCGACCTCGAGAAGCGCGGCCTCGAACATCGGCTCGAGGGCTTCTTCTGGCACCAGGGCGAGAACGACATGCTCGACCACGAACTCATGCATGGCTACGGCAAGCGCCTCGCGGCCTTCCTGGCCCGCTTGCGCGCGGAATTGCAGGCGCCGCAGCTCGCGTGCTTCATCGGCGAGCTCAGCGACAAGGGCATCTGGGGCTTGGACCACCGCCGCAACATGCAGGTCGTGCGACAGCAGCAGCGTGAAGTGGCCGATGCTGATCCCTTCACTTGGTTCGTACCGACGAGCCACTTGCCCTTCGCGGTCATGGCGAACGGGCAGCCGCACTATCACTTTGGCACCGAGGGACAGCTCTATCACGGACTCGCTTACGCCGCCGAGTACTTGAAGACCAAGAAGGCGCGCAGCTTCGTCTTCGAAAGCATGGCGCCGCACTACGGCAGCTCGCCCTACGGCCGCAGCAAAGCGCTGCGGGTCTTCCTCGTCGCCGGGCAACGCTCTGCCGAGGGTGAGGGTTGCTACACCACGCTCGAGCATGCGCCGCCCTATGCCACGACGATCCCGTTTCACTACCGAATCGCGGGCGGCCTGGCCAGCGGCTTCCGTCCGCTGAGCGCGATCGGCATGCGTGGCACCTACGGACCAGAAATGGGTCTCGGGCCTGCTCTCGCACACGGCCTGCCCGAGCAACAAATTGCGATCATCAAGGTGACCGACAGCGCCGCCGCCTTGGCCGATTGGTTGCCCGAACCCGACAATGCCAGTCGCCCGCAGTACGAAGGCAGCCTGGCTTTCATCCGCGACACTCTACAAACCATGCGTGCCTCCGGCGCCGAACCGACGATCGAAGCCATGTTCTGGATACCCGGCGAACACGACTGCTACTGGGGGCCCTTTCGCAAACGCTACGCGAAGGACTTGGCGACGCTCGTAGGAGCGCTGCGCAAGGACCTCGCTTCGCCCAAGATGGCCTGGATCGTCGCCGAACTCGCGGACAACATGCGTTGGGGCAGTGACCGACTGGATGAACTCGACGCCCAAATCCAAGCCGCCGCCGCCGCCGATCCACACATGTGGTTCGTGCCCACCGATTCGATCCAGACGCCTGTGGGTTGCGTCACCTTCGAAGCCGCGGGCACCATCGCGCTCGGCGAGTTGCTGGCGCGGCAGTACTTGTCGATCGTGAAGTCGCGCTGAGCGCTTCCTGAGGGACAGGCGCGTACTGCTTACAGTGCGCTCTTGCGCTAACGCGCCAGAAACGAGTCGCTCGTCACAATCAAGCGGACCAGCGTCGCGAGCCCATCGCCCTGCTGGCGCCAGTCCGACGCGATGCGATCGATCGAAGTCCGATCCCCGAAGCGCAGCGGTCGCCCCAGGGCAAAGGTCGCCATCTTGTGCACGAGCGCACGGACGAACTGGTCCTGGCGGCCCTCGAGGAGGAAGCGCTTGAGTCCATGCATGCCGTCGAGATTTTGTTTGTTGAACAAAACACTCGATGCATCGACGGGCCTGCCCTGCACAGTCGTCCGCCACTTGCCGACCGCGTCGTAGTTCTCGAAGGCGATGCCCCATGGATCGATCTTGGCGTGGCAGGACATGCACGCTGCTTGGTTGCGGTGGTTCTCGATGCGCTGCTTGAGCGTCATCTTGGCGATCTCGGGGTCCGCGAGATCGATCTCCGGCACGTTCGGCGGCGGCGGCGCAGGAGGATCGTCGAGCAAGCTCACGAGCAGCCAGATGCCGCGCTTGAGCGGATGAGAATCCTTGCCATCCGAGTTCATCGCCAGAAGGCCCGCTTGCGTGAGCAAACCACCGCGACGATCCCCAGGCGCGAGGGCGACGCGGCGCATGTCGTTGCCACGCACGTTCTTCAGTCCGTAGTGCCGTGCGAGTCGCTCGTTGACCATCGCGAAGTCGGCATGCAGAAAGTCCAGCACGCTTCGATCGCCTTGCAGAAGCTCCTCGAAGAAGGCGATGGGCTCTTGCTGCATGGCTTCTTTCAAGGACACGCTGAAGCCAGGATGCACCTTGCGATCCGCCTCGAAGTAGTCGAGCAGTTGCAAGCCGAGCCACTGGCGAACGAAGTGTTTCGAAAAGCGGCGTGCCCGCGGATCGGCAAGCATGCGCGCGACTTGACGGCTCAGGACTTCGGGCTTCGAGAGGTCGCCCTTTGCGGCGAGTGCTAAGACTTCGTCGTCGGGCGTACTGCACCAGAGAAACATCGAGAGCCGCGTCGCGAGCTCGACATCCGTGAGCCGCGCGCTCGCGCCGCCAGCGCCGCCAGCATCGCCAGCATCACGAAGCGGCGCCGCGCGCACGAGATAGAGGAAGTGCGGCGAGGCGAGCACGGTCGCCAAGACTTCGATCATGGCCTCCTGGAAGTCTTCGCACGTAGGGCGCACAGCGGCGAAGAGAGCGAGCTTCTGTTCGACCTCCGAGGCCAGGACGGCACGCCGCCAAGCTCGCGTCATGAAGCGTTCGAGGACTTCGCGTGCGTAGACGGGCTCCGACGCTTCGTTCGGACTCGCGAAGAAGATGCGCGTGTGCGAAGCCGGCGGCCACGTCGCGTAGACCGGCGCGGTGATCTCGACGTGCTCGACTTGGACATGGCCGACTTCGACCGCGCTGTTGACGATCTGGATGAACTCGGACGGGCTCGGCAAGTCCCCCATCTTCGAGATCCCGCGCACGCCGTTGCGCGGGTAGATCTCGCTGAGCGGAAGGTCCCATTCATAGACGCGCGCTTCGCCCGGCGCCGCTTCTACAGTTTGGTCGCGCTCGCTGATTCGCACCGCCGCCCGCGAGTCGTTGCTCGCTTGCCATCCGAACTCGAGCTGCAGACTCGGAACGCGGTCGCTAACGGCATCGATGCGTGACGCGCGCACGCGCACACGCACGCTACCTTGTTCGGGGATTTGGTCGCCGACTTCAATGATGAGCGCCTTGCCCGGCGGCAGGATGGCAACACTGTCGGAGGCGTCGAGGAGCTGTGGCGCTTGCTCGGCTTCCTCGCGCCGCGGTGCCAACGTATGTGGAGCGAAGGCGTAACGCGCGCCCTCGTAGTGCCAAGAGGCCCTCGCGATGCGTCCCGTGCTCCGTTGCATGTAGTGCGGCCCCTTCACAGCGTTGCGAAGCCCTGCCTCGCGCTTCTTCAACTCCTGCTCGAGCTTGTCGGGCTCCTTGGCGTGCTTCTTCTGGAGCTTCTCCAAGTCCTGGTCTTGTTGTGCCCACTCCCGAGCCGCCGCCTCGTCCATCGAAACGCTCCAGTGCAGCCGTGCGGGCGGCGTCTCGCCACGCACCGTTGCGTGCAGCAGCGCTTTGCGGGCGGACTCGCGGTAGGTCTCCAACTGCGTTGCCGACATGTGCAGCAGGTCGGAGCTGTTCTGGAAGCCATCCTCGGACCTGGCTTCGGGCGGCAAGTCACGCGCGAAGTCGAGCGGCAAGCCGAGTAGATCCTGCAAGGCGTAGCGGTACTCGTAGCGCGTCATGCGGCGAAACGCGGAATGCCCTTCTTCGGCGCGGCGTACGCGCGAAGCGACCTGCACTTCGGAGGACAGCCATTCGATGACGGCACTCCTGTCGACCTCGCTGAGTTCCGGCCCATCGTCGGGCGGCATCTCACCGTTGGTCAGAACCGAGAGGACCTCGAGCCAGCGCTCGACGTCCGGGCCGCGCACGAGATCGGGGTTCAGCTTGTCGATGCGCACGTCGCCTTCTTGGGTGTCGGCGCCGTGACATTCGAAGCAGGTCTTCTCGAGGATGGGCGCGATGTGCTTGCGGAAGATCTCGAGCTTGGGCGTTGGTGTTCCATCCTCGGCCGTCCGTCGCTCTTGATTCAGGTAGGTGGATCCCTTGGCCCCAAGGACTTTGAGTTCGTCGAGGCTCGGCTGCGTTGTCTCCTTGGTGAACGGCGGCTTCGTGGCTTCACCGTCCTGTGCCAACAGGAGAACCGGGAAGGCGAAGACGCTCGCAACAGCAATCGCGAACGAGATCAGAGAGCAGATCTGTAGCTGCCGAGAAGACGAGAATGGAAGCACGCGAGGCATGCTAGCCGAATCTCGCTGGGCGCGTTACTTCGCGAGGCGAGGGATGTTCTCGATGCCGATCGGCTTGCGAGCTCGCGGCGCACTCCGGCCGCCCTCCTTCTTTGTTAGTGTCGCAAGGAGTGCCTGCATCGCGTCGCGCTTCTCCTCTTCCTTGAAGTAGAGATTGCGCGTCTCGCCCGGGTCGTTCGCAAGATCGTAGAGCTGCCCCGGAGCCTCGAGCTCGGGCTCGGGCAACGCATATTGCTTCAGCACACCCTTCGTGTAGTCGTTGCCGCCCGACCCTGCATGGGCGAGGAACTTCCACTGGCCCTGGCGCACTTGAAATTCACCTCGAAAGCTCTGTGTGAGCATGTGCGGCCGCACGGCGTCGTCGTCGCTCTTCTGGCCGAGCATCACAGGCAACATGTCGAAACTATCGACCGCGTCGTCGTCGCCTAGTTCATGGCCGACGACCGACGCGAGGGTCGCAAAGATATCGGTCGTGCTCGTCATCTGCGTGGAGACACGTCCCGCCGGAATGCGACCGGGCCACCGCACGAGGAAGGGCACACGGTGTCCCCCTTCCCAGCCATCACGCTTCATTCCGCGCCAGCCGCCGGCCGCGTCGTGGTCGTGGTCTTGACGCATCCACACGGCATGTAGCGTCTCCGGACCGTTGTCCGAGTTGAAGAGTATCAACGTGTCTTCGTCGATACCGAGCTCGGCAACGGCATCGAGGACTCGCCCTGTGATCGTGTCGAGTTCGCGGACGAAGTCGCCGCGCGCGCCGGCCTTGGTCGCGCCTTCGAAGCCCTGCGCCGGCAGCACGGGCGCGTGGCAGACCTGCGTCGACAGAAGCACGAAGAAGGGTTTGTCCGGCGTCTTCTCACGGTGGTCCTTGATGAACGCCAAGGTCTTGTCGAGGAAGAGCAGGTCCGCATCCACGAAACGGTAGCCTTCGGCCATCCAACCCTCGTCGTTGTCCCAGCGCCACTTGCCGCCGGGGTTGGGCAAGGTCTTGGAACGGTGTCGACGACTGGCCGGCACCGGCACCATGCCATTTTCTATGTAAACGTAGAGCGGATCGGTCGTCGGACAATTGGGTGTGACGAACGACTCGTCGAAGCCGCGCGCGTTCGGACCATCGACGAGCGGCGTGCTCGACGCGTAGTCGATGAGCAAGGCATTCTCGAACCCGCCAGCGAGCTGCTTACCCGCCGCGTCGCGCCAGGTGAGGCCGACATGCCACTTGCCGAAGACCCCCGTGCGATACCCCTTGCGTCGGAGCATCTCGGCGATGGTCAGCGTCCCGGGTGCGAGGTAGCTCGGACCACCCGGACCCTCGAAGGCGCGCGAGCCACGCCCGGTTCGACACAGCTGCTGGCCGGACAGGAGGCCATAGCGCGAAGGCGAGCAGATCGTGGACGGGCTGTGCGCATCCGTGAAGCGCATGCCCTCGGCCGCCATCGCGTCGAGCCGCTGTGTGCGATACGCGGCCTTCGGGTTGTAGCACGAGAGATCACCGTAGCCCAAGTCGTCGGCGTAGATGACGATGATGTTCGGCAGTGCCTGAGCGTAGGACTGAGCAGCGCAGAGCAGTCCAAACGCGACGAAGGCGAGGAGGACGGCGACGAGAAATCCACGAAGCGACATGGCAGGCGACAGCCTCAAGAAGCAGGACAAGCTGCGCAGACCTCTTCGACGAAACGATCGACCGCCGCCTGCACCGGTCCAGCCGGACCGACGAAGTCATTGACGAGGATCGAAAACACGAGCGGCGCGGCCTTCCCGCGCGGCACGTAACCCGACAGGCCGACCGTGCGGCTCACGAAGCCGGTCTTTGCCCGCACGCGACCGCGCGCGACGCTCGAGCCAGCAAAGCGACGACGCAAAGTCCCGTCGACGCCTGCAAGCGGCAGCGAATCCAAGTAGACCTCGAAGTTGGGGCTGCCCTGCATGCCGTGCAGCAGCGTCGCGAGTTGGCGCGGCGCCACCATGTTGAGTCGACTCAAACCCGACCCGTCCGCGAGCACGAGGCGCCGCGTGTCGACGCCGAGGCGCGCGAGCTCGGTGCGAGCGACTTCACGAGCACCCGCCATCGAGCCGGGCTTCTTGCGAGCGCGCGCGGCGGCGCGCGGCAACTGTTCGGCGTAGAGATTCTGGCTGCGCTTGTTCAAGGCCCTGACGATGACCGCAAGCTGTGGCGAGCGGTGCTCAGCGAGGAGCACGCGAGGCGCTTGCGCCGGCGGGGCTTCGACCTCGTCGAGGTCGGCGACCCCAGCGTCGACAGCGATGCCGTGCCGCACCAAGGTTTCGCGCAGTACGGTCGCGGCAAAGGCCGTCGGGTTGTGCACGCTTCCCGAGTCACGCAGGCTGCGCGTGGCAGAAGAGAGCGACCCCGTGAGCACGATGTGGTTGCCGCCAAGCCTTCGTGACCACGTGACGCCGCGCGGCGCGGTCCCCGCCGACGACTCAGATCCCGGCGCCTCGACGCAGCGCACGCGGTTCTCGATCTGCACGTACCGCGTCGCAGGCTCGAAGCGCAAGCGCGCGAGCTGCCCGCCGGCCGTGCCATCGAAGACGACGTCGATGCAGTTCTCGTTGAAGCAGAGACCGCCGACCTGCGCCGCATACCAATCCGCGTGGTAGGACCAGTCCCAGCCGAGGCCCATGACTTCGTCGGGCTGGCACGAGTCATCGCCGATCACGCGCCCCGTGATGCGCTTGATGCCACGCTTCTCGAGCTCGGCCGCCATGCGCACGAAGGGAGCCGTGGGACCCGCCTTCTCGAAGATCGCAGCCCCCAAGGTCGGGTCGCCATCACCGACGAGGACGAGGTCGCCAACGAAAGTCCCGTCAGCTTGCAAGGCGCCCGCCCCCTCGAGGCGCGTCACGAAGACATGGTCGCGGCCAAGGACCTCGAGGGCGACGGCGCTCGAAATGAGCTTCATGTTGGACGCCGTGATGAAGCCTTCGTCTGGGCGCGCCTCTGCGAGTACGCGCGTACTGCCGGGTTCGAAGACGACGACCCCGACCCGAGCTCCGTCGAGGGCGGAGACTGCGAGCAAGCGCGTGAGGGCCGCGCCGATCGCTTCTCCATCCACGGCTTGAGCACGCAGCCCGGCGGTGCAAGCCGCGAGGAACGCGATGACGAAGACGCTGCCGATCCGTTGCATGCTCATAGCATGCCCGCGCGATCGCGGATCACCTCGTGCAAGTCTCGCAGCAGGTCCGCTTCTCGCGGGGCCAGGGCCGCATCGACAGCGACGGCGTCCGCAGCCGACATCGCGCCCTCGGAGAAGCGAATGCCGTCGACGGCGCAGAAGATCGCCGCGACGGGCGTCGTTCCGGGCGGCTTGGCGGGGACGACGGCTTGCTCCTTCTTCACGCGGTGCACGAGCCCGGCATCCGCCAAGATCTGAGCGATCTCGTCGACACGGCGACGTGGCCAACGACTGGCCCCCGCGAAGTCGGCGAGCGCCAGCGCCTTGCCGCTTTCGAACTCGTCGAGGGCTCCGCGAAAGAGCCCGAGCGCGAGGCGGCGGCGCTGGTCCGGCGTCCAGATGCGGTCCGCCTTCTTGCTGTGCATCGTGATGCGATTCTGGAGGACGTAGCAGAACTCAGCACCCCAGAGCACGATGGACCAAGAGAGATAGAGGTAGAAGAGCAAGAAGGGCAGCAGCGCGAGCGAACCGTAGATCGCGTTGTTGCGACTGATGCCGATCTGCGCGTGGAGGAAGCTCGACTGCGCCACATACCAACTCGTGCCCGCGAGGATGCCCGCGGTCGACGCAGGACCCCAGGCGACCGTGACGTTGGGCATGACCTTGTAGACGAGCGTCAACGCGAGCCAGATCATCGCCATCGGCACGAGATCGAGGCCCGACCGCACGATTTGGCCGAGCAAGGGCACCGACGTGATGAAGCCACCGAGCGTCACCACCGTCTCGAGCGCCGTCGCCGCGAGCACGAGCAGCGGGACGAGGAAGAGCATCGCGACGTAGTCGGCGTAGCGGCGCGCAAAGGTCCGCGAACGACCGGCTTGCCAAGTCGCGTTGAGGGCGTGCTCGACGCGCGCGAGCAGCGACAGGACGACCCAGACGAAGAGCAGCAGACCGAAGGCGCCGAGGAGCTCGATACGCACGTTCTCGACGAGGTCGAGCACGGTCTCTTTGACGAGCACGAGCTGCTCGGACGACCCGACCACGTTCGCGTCGACCCACGCTCGAAACTGCTCTTTGACGCCGAAGGCACTCGCGATCAACAGCACGACGGTCAGGCCGGGCACGAGCGACATCAGGGTCAAGTAGGTGAGTCCGCCGGCGCGTAAGCTGCCTTGGTCGTCGAGGTAGCGACGCAGAGAGACCCAGACAGAACGCAAGAAGCGCCAGCCGAAGGCGCGCACGCGCCGTTTCCAGCCTCGCAGCCGAGCATTCATCGCTGCGCCACCTCGGCCGCCGGCGGACCGTCGCCGGCCAAGTAGCGGTCGAGGTAGGCAAGCGCTGCGATCGACTGCCCGTCCCCGAGTCCGTCATCACCGGGCGGACCGAGAATGCGTCGACGGGCCTCATCCAGCGTCACGACATCGACTTCGATGGCCTCGGAGGCCTCGAGCTGCTGGTCACCGGCTTCGAGTTCGCGCGCCAAGAACACGTGGCAGACCTCGTTCGACACGCCCTTGTAGGGCGCGAAGGCGCCGATGTGCTCCCAGCGAGAAGCGCGGTAGCCGGACTCCTCGGCGAGCTCCTTCTTCGCGACCTCGAGTGCATCCTCGCCGGGCGCGATGCCGCCGATCGGGAACTCCCAAACCTTGCGGCGCAGGAGGTAGCGTTCGACCTCGACGACGACGACATCGCCATTCGCGAGCATCGGCACGACGAGCGAAGAGCCAGCCATGTCGATGTAGTAGTACTCGCCTTCCGACCGATCTCGCTGCGCGTAGCGATCGAGGCAGTAGCGGTGCCACGGATTGTCGACGAGGACGCGGCTCGAGATTCGCTCGAAGGGTCTGGGCATCAATGTCCGGTCGTGACCGTCATGAGTCGCGAGATCCCAACCGGGAAGGACGACAGCAAGAACGGATCGAAGTCGAGGATCTGAAAGTGCAGATCGACCCCGACGCCTGTCGGAATGCACGGCAGAGGAAGCACGAGCTTGGCATCGCCTGCCGGATCCGCACGGACAGCATAGAACTCGATCGGGTCGAAGTAGAGCAGACAACCGCTGCGCGCGCCCACCGCCACGAGGTCGAGCGGCGACGCGAAGCGCTGGACCCCGAGCATCCAAATGCTCGCTCCGCTCGGCACGAGCCCCCAACCCTCGACGGCGAAGTCGTTGCGACCCGGCATCGCAGGCACGAGCGTCCGCGCTTGCGGAAGCCCTCGCGAAGTCGCGAGCCCGACGCCAGACCATGTGACCTTCGCAGAGTTCTTGCTGATCCGCAGGCGGTCGCAAGTGAAGGGACGCTGCTGCGCCGGGTTGGCGATGCGCTCGCGATAGGCGATGTAGACACCGCCGAGGGCAGGTTGCGAGAGCTTGCCCCCGATGTGCACGCCGTCGCCGCAGCCGTAGCTACCGCCGAACCAAGCTTCCACGACATCGCCTCGCAACTCGAGGCGCACACGCTGCCAGCCCTGGTCGACCTGCGGTCGCAAAGCGATTTTGCCGAGGACGCGGGGCGCGCTGCGCGCGTTGGCGCCCCAGGCGCCGTCGCCATGGTCGACGAGATAGAGGGTCGCACCGACATCGTCGGCCTCGTAGGTGAGCGAGACCCCGGTGTTGCCGTTGGCGACGGACTGGGGTTGTGTGCCCGATACGTCAGCGAACTCGAAGTAGCTGCCGGTCCCACCCTGGGCACCGATGGACCACGTCGCGCGATCGGCGAGGGCGAGCGGCGAAGCCTCGATCCAGACCCAAGCCTCGATGACGACGTCCCGCACACCGTCCGCGAGCAGCATCGTCATGTTGCCGCCACCCTGCGCATCCCAGAAGACCGCCGCGTTGCCCCCCTGAGGTGAAGCTGGCACGACGCTCGGGTTGTTCGCATCGACCGTTTGAGGATCGATGACCACAGGGAGCGCAAAGCTGCCCCCCCACTCGGCGAGTGTCGCGCCGACAGTCAAGCTATCGAAGCCTTCGTCGATCTCGCGCGGCGCGAGGTCGTTGCTCGCCCCAGGCGTCGCTGGAGCGATGCGGAAGTCGCGAGCGTTCCTCGTGTCGTAGCCATCACGAATGCGCGACCAAGAAGTCCGCCGCGCGTCGCGGCTCACGAAGTCGGGCCAGATCCCTTCGTCGATCGGCGAGCCGACACGCCACTTCGAGCGCCAGGCCTCGTAGACGACGCTGTCGACGAGCTTCGACTGCGCATCGACGAGCTTCAACGCCGCTTGTGCGTTGTCCCAGATGTCCGTCGTGCCGACGACTTGGTCGACGCGCGGCACGGCCGCCGAGCCGAGCACATAATGCGCACCTGGCGCGATGCGCGCGCCCGAAGGCAGAACGAAGCTCGAGCGCGGCCCGATCGGATCCTCGCTCTCGAGGCGCCAACCCGATAGGTCGACGGTCGTGCGCGAGGCGTTGTAGAGCTCGACGAACTCGCCATCATCGACGCCTTCGTCGTCGTAGAGGAACTCGTTGATCACGACACCGCTTGCGTGCTGGGCACAAAGCGACGTCGGTCGAGCGAGGAAGAAGGTCGTAGCCACCAAGATCAGGAAGCACGACGAACGAGAGTAGCGAGGCAGGCAGGCAGTCACGGCGCGACCAGGATAGCAGCGCATCAACAGCGCAACGCCACGCGACCGCGGGTCGCGCTCCGCTTCACGATCCCTTGATCCGGATAGCGACGCAGGCCGAGGCTAGGCTTCGCAGCGCGAGCAGCGCGCCCATGCCATGGTCGCTGGCCGCGCCGTCGTCAGGTCCCGAGGCGAGCGAAGGCCAGGCCGTTGCCGTGGTAGAAGCGCTAGAAACGTGGTTTGTCTTGTCGAGGTCGAGCTGAGTTTCTCTTGTTCGCTCCTTCGTTGATGCAGACGCGTGAAGTCGCGAGTCCACGCTCGGTGTCCAACACGGTCACAGCTGCCGGAGGACAGAGCAGCGCGGCTCGCGGATGTCGAGGACTTCCTCGACCTCGCTACCGTCGACGTAGCGCACCTTGAGCAGGTGCCGGCCCAAGGCCATCACGACGGTAGCTTCCAGGAGGCTTTCGAGCTCATCGCTCGATCGCGGACGAAGCTTCAGCACGACGTTCTCTGCTGCGGTGCCAATCGTGCAGTGGTCCACGCGTTGTGGCGGAGCATTCGTTGCGCGGAACGTGACGTGGACGATTGAGGCCCGAACCATGTCGGCATCGACCTGCCCGTCTGGAGCAACGACCGCGCGCGAGATCCACGACTGTCCTCGAGCATGAGCGAGGATGCGGATGTGCCGACCAAAGTTCGCAACCCGTGCCCGCGGTTGGTGCCAAGTCGGGCGCCCCAAGGGCAGGGTACCTGGCTCTTCGTCGACAACGGCCTCGCCGTCGATGCGCGCGTCGACACGTAGAGGGCAGTCGAGCAGGCGAATGCCGACGAGTGCGACTTCGATCGCCTCGTCCGTCTCGCGAAACTCCATGGCAAATCGATTGCTCTGCCGCTCTTCGACGACGAACGATGCGGGCTCGGCTCTCGCGCTACCAAGCTCGCAGAACATCACGTCGTACACGTCAGGCGGCAAACGCCCCTCCCTCGTGCCGCTGTCGCTGTCACGCGGCAAGATGCCAAGACTGAAGCGTGTGCCGCTACGACGACCGCGCACAAAGCAGAACTGAGGCCCGACGAGAAAGGCCCCCGTCCGACGCATCGAATACTGCACTTCACATGGCAGGGCTGCACTCGGTTCGAAGAGCACCAGCGTATCGCTCTCCATCCGATACGGATACTGTTGCAGCTCACTCGACTTCTCATGCCCTTCAAAGCCTGCCTGCGGCACGAGGCTGATCAATCCGGCGCTGCTGCCAGTCCACTGCCAATACCCGGGGAGGTCATGCCCAGCCGGAGTCTCGCGGCGACGCAGCAGAACCGAGTCGTCGCGATACGTGTAGTCGAAGCGCGGCGGTGTTGCATCCGACGTCGAGACGAAGTGCGCGACCGAAGCGCGCTCGAGATGCAAGCATGCAGGTCCACTCGCTGCATCGATCACGTAGTAGCGCGTCGCCACACGCGACTCGGAGAGGAAGACCGAGAGCCAGAGCCGCTCCGTCGTCGGCGCCTCGAACTCCCACGTTCCACCTCCGTCACGAGACCGTGCCTCGACGAAGGACTTTGCGCGAACGGACGCAAGTACGTTGCCTGGGTCGATACCGCGGACGTGGACCGCACGCGGCTGCAGTCCGCCGCTGAAGGTACAACGGACCCTTGTCAAAACTTCACTCCTGCGGCCGTCCAACGCCACCGCAGGTGTGGATCTACGGGGTTGCGACGGGGTCAGGGCATCGCTCGAGTTCGCGACACGCGACCCGCCCCGCCAGCAGTAAGCGACGCAAACGAGCGCGCAGGCGACAATGCCGCTCCCGAGAGCGTAACGCGACCTCACGGCTCGATATGCACGTGGATGGTGTTGGTGAAACCGACGGGCTGCGCAAGCTTGTCGAAGACGAGACAGGCATGGACGTAGTCGAGCCCCCGCAAGGCGGGCAGATTCGGGATCGTGTACGACGAGCGCCCCCGGCCGCTCGAGTTGAGCGGAATCGTCGTCAACGTCTGCAGACTGAGTTGTAGCAACGGATCCACCGTCATGGGCAGGAAGAGCGACTTCGCCCCGAGTGAAATCGCTCTTCCCGGCGCGGGCGCACCTGAAAAGAGCAAGAGCGCAACGCCGCCATGTCCACGGGCATCGTCGAGCGTAAGCTCGCAACGCTCACCTGGTGCGAGGTATTGATGAAACTGCTGCGCGTGTTCTCCCCAGAATGTTGGGGCGCCGAAGCTCAGCATGAAATACTCGCGATTCGTATGGCCCATGATGTGCATGTAGAAAGCGACACCGACATCTCGGTTCGTGTCGTAGCCGGCCGCCACGGGACGGTTATAGTTATCGGTGCTCGCCGAGACCGTCACCTTTTGCCATGTCGTACCGTCCCAAGCCCAAACATCCTCGGCACCTGGCGCGATCGGCGTGCCGCCGCCGACCAGATAGGTCTTCCGATGCGCAACGTGGTAGAACATTTTGTGGCCTGTGCGCCAGGCCGGGCCTGAGGCGCCGACCGGTTGACAGGTCCATTGAGATCCATCCCATTCGCAGACGTCCGGGGGGCTTGTCGTGCCGAAGAGGACGATTCGATCGCGATGAGAGTCGTACACGACCGCGAATTCGCTACGGTTCGGCAGAGCACCCGCTGGCAAGGAATGCCAGCCTTGTGCATCCAAGAACCAAAAGTCGATGCCACCGGCATTGCTGTTCGCAATATACACAAGCCGTCTTCGCTTCGAGTCGTAGACAAAACTGGAATAACTTGTTACAGCTGGTGGCGAGAGCTTGGACTTCAACTCCGCCCACGTGCCGTTCGACCATTCCCACGTGCGTGGCGTCGATGGCCATGATGCATGGGCAACGATCACCTTGCGTCCTGGATCGTAGGCCAAGTGGAGTCCACTGATCGGCAAATCCTTGATATCGGGAACATCGACAATACGATCGCCACTCAGCATCTCGAAATGCCCTGGAACGTTCACACCCCCCCCCCACTTGTGCAGGATCCAGGCATCGTGAAGCGGCGAGAATACGTCCTGGTAGCGATATCCGAGACTGGAGCTATGGCCGACAATCGCAGTCCCCAGCTTCGTCCACTGCAACTCCCCAGAAGCTGATTGCGCCAAGCTCCACAAGGACGAATCGTCACCCGCGATCGGGCCATCAAAATGCAGGATGCCGGACGGAATCGAACACACGTTGGCCCAGGATGCGCGGGGCGTTGGACCAGCCGCGAAACGCGTGACCTTCGACCAATCCTTGCCGGCCCAAATCCAGACGTCGTACTGACGAGTCTTGTATTGCTCACTGCCGATGGCGAGCAAGTCGCCGGATGGCAGGCGACCGAGCTCAACAGAGTCCCAGTTGAGTACAGGAGTCGTGACGGCCGTCCTGAGCTTCGACCACTGGCCAAATCGCCATTCCCAAGTATACGCGTCCGCCTGCGCCCCTCCATCGAAGCCTGCAAGGACGACGATCGACTTCCGCCGTGGGCTATAAACAGCCGCATGGAGCGCTCGTGGACCGGGATCCAGGGTTGAAGCTGCGAGTCTCCACGCGGTGCCATTCCAGATCCAGGTGTCGCGCGAGGCCAGGGCTGGATAGCGAGTCGGCCCCACGACCGTTCCGCCGCCGTACATGACGATTTCGTTCCGCGACTCATCGAGCGTCATGCTCTGATGCCAAAGTCCCGGAGGACGTGGGCTCGACAGCGCAATGCGCTCCCACTTCCGACCGTCCCAGGACCACATGTCGTCGAAGACCTTGCTCCCATCGCTGCCCCCGAAGAGCACGACTGCCTTGCGCACGGGATCCCACGCCATGGTCGCCCCACTCCGTCGACCCGGGTTCGGGACCGGGTACTTAGCACGCCAATCCCGCGCACCATCGCCGAGCTCCCAGGTTGTCTGCATGGGCAGGAACCACAAAGTGCCGGCGCGTGCGTTGAATTGGCCGCCGTACATGACGGTTACCTTGCGCAGCGGATCGTAAGCCATCGCCGCGCCCCAGCGCGGAATCAGCGCAGCCACGGGCGCCTCATAGACTTCCTGAGCCTGGACGAAGCGCGTCGTCACCAGGCACAGCAAGAAGCAGAGCATCCAGCGCAGGCGAGAACTCACTTTACGTTGACCAGGCATGTCTGCATGTTCTTCTTGGACAAGTTGGGGCGCGGCTCAGCGTCAGAGTATTCGATCGAATAGCGGCTCGCCTGTGTCGCCCCCGTCGGCTTGAGAGTTGCATAGGCGTTCGCTCCGTGTGTTCCTCGGCACCACGAATCGTAATTAACGATCAAGGACTGGCCCGCCACGAACGGCGACGCCGAACCGAGAAACAACCATGGCTTCCCCTCGTAGGTTGTCGGATGCAACAGTGCATCGAGCCACACGAACTTCTGGTTACCTGTCCCCGCTCCTCCTGGATTCGGATCGGGACTTATCGGGTAAACATAGAGATTCCCATTGACGATCGGCCCTTCGATAGCATCGAAGTAGCGCCAGAACGGATTGCTAGGATGGTAGATCGGGTTGACGATCGACCACCATGGATGGACATCAGGCAGTAGATGCGGCGTAACGTCTGCAACCGTTGGATAAGACTGCGACCCCACGTGACGGTAACCCGTGGCGGCGGGCCTCGCAAACGCCCAATTCGACTGCCAGGTTGTGTCTGGAGCTGTGGCAAGGTCCACGTAGCGCGGCCTTGCCTGGAGATCCGGACCGCCACCCGCAAGGCTGTCGGGAACACCGATGAACCAGACGTATTTGTTGTCCATCTCGACCGTAATTGGACCAGGCGGATCCATAGTTTCTGCAGCCCTCGAATGAAACCGTGTCGTTCCAAAGCGATAGCCGGTCACAAGCAACTGTCCCAATTCATCCGCTCCGATATCGATCTTTCCATATGGATTCGAAGGGTTGTAACTCGGATGATCGGACTCTCGAGGATTGCCAAAGCCCTCACAATCGCTACTCCAGGAATGAAAGATCCACTGCTGCTCCTGCGTCGCAATCCAACCCGGCGGAACAGTGAACAGGCGCCCATTCGCCATCGTGAACGGCAGATCCGAGAGCCCTGCATCGACGAGCGGATTCAAAATCGTCGGCGGAGCATAAGCAGACTCGTTGGTAGCAACCGCGGGTGACAAACGGAAGTCATGAGCGGAGCCGTCGAACTCAGTCGCCGGCTTGAATATCGGGGGTGAGACCTGCTGTCCCGCGTAGATCAAGTCACGCACAAACAAGGTCCCCCGGCGCCCAGAAATCTCATTCCCCTTGCGCACGTAGTCGCGAACATCAATGCCAGGCATCGCAGGACTCGCGTTGCGCGCGAGGGTTACCTTATTGCCGAACAATCCGTTGAGCAATGCTAGAGTCGTCATACGGTTGTAGCGACCGGAAGAGTACGCGTTGAAGTCCCGAGCAGGCATCACACTTGTCACGGTCAGATCATCGGCATCCACACCTTCGAAGTCTGAGCACAAATTGGCGTTTATCACACCAAACGGCACTGGATTATTACCGACAAATGCCGGTTCCTGAGCGCTATCAAATACATTATTGACGAGCGTGAGCCGCGAGACACCGCAACTATTCGGCTCCAGTGGGTCATACTGCCCATTCCAGATACCTAGACAATTTCCTGCGAACGTATTATTGACAATGATCGGCTCGTGCGATACGAACGGAACTTGGTCACTCCTAGAAGCGTCAACAAATATTCCGTACGCATTGTAGAGAATCATGCAGTTCGTGATCGTCGGAACGCATTTTCGGCTTCTCGTCAGGAGGATGCCTGAAGTATTGTACGGCTGCGTGCCGTCCATCGCACCCAGAATTGCTACGCGGTCGATAGTCGTATTTTCTCCGGTACACGCGATGTTGCGCTGCTTCCCGACAACAGTCCCAAAGTTCACAAGCTCACCAAACTGAACAATCGAGGAGCCTCCAGCGGCATGCGCGTCCAGATAGGTATTCAGCGCACTTGTGCCCTTCAACGTAAAGTTGGGTGGTATGCAAATCGGGAGCACCTCACCATTTGAATGAACGCCATTATGGTTATAATAGCTCGGCGTTGGCATCGTGTTTGACCCAGAAGTCTGGGGGCCATATCTCCCCGGGAGCAAGTGTATGATGGCATGCTCGAAGATATACTTTCCATCATTCGATGTATATGGAAGCGGCGAACCGCTGGTCTTCGTGCTTTCGTCGACAATAAAGTCGATCGCGGCCTTGATCGTGTAGAACGGCCACGGATAGTGGTAGAGACAGTCGTTCGTCGATGGGTGAACCCAATCGACCGGCATGCGGAGATTGGGCTGCCCGGACTGCGCACCGGACTTCGGGTTCAGGTTTCGCGCCTGGGCATCGTCGCCGTAGTGCGGATCGACCCAAACTTGGATCACGCGGCCGAGCGGCGGCAGGCTCACCTGTGCGATGCTACGCCCGCAGCAGAGGCTGACGACCAGACAGGCAGCGAGAATGCACCACGCGTGAGTGCGTGAGTGCGTGAGTGCGTGAGTGCGTGAGTGCGTGAGTGCGTGAGTGCTCATGGTGTGCCTCGATCCCGGGAACTCGCAGGATAACGGGTGGGCGACGACCCTGTCAACTGCCCTTCGGGGGCTGTCCGGTTCCGAGCGTCCCTCGTCACGCCGATTCAGCCTCCATGATGTCGATGGTTCGCGCGCAGCAACTAGCATTGTGCGCGCATCCGCAGCGACGACTACGTAGCGCAACCTCGACCGAACCGGCGCTCGATGCTCGGGCACCTATCGCCTTAGGAACCGCGTGCTTCATCATCGAATCAGCTCAACGGCCAGATCTCAGTCGTCGCTGCGCTGCCCGAGGCGCGCGAAGGTGCGGTCCGTGTCGTGGTAGAAGAGGACGTAGGCGCCTTCGACCGCAGAACGACGCAAGAGGTCCGTGCGCGTCGCGAGGGCGAGCTCGGGGTCCTGGTCAGCCATGCGATCGACGCGAGGCTCGAGGAAGCGCGCGGTCGGCACGAGGTCGGCCGCGTAGAGGGCTGTAGCGCGCGCGCCGCGCAGCCATACCGCGACGAGGCCCTCCGTGTGCCCCGGTGCGAGCTCCACTTCGACGCGCGGGCCAGCGGCCTCGCCGAAGACCACGCCACGGTCGGGCAAGAAGGTCGGCAGGCCTGCGAGCGCGCGCTCCATGCGAAGCGCGAGGTCGCCGCCGCGACCTTCGCGCAGGGCCGCTTCCCACTCGACGCTGTGCACGTGGTGCTGCGCGCGCGCGAAGCGCAGCTCCGCGCTTCGTGACGGATCGCACACAGATCCAGCGAGAACGCCGGCCGCATGGTCGAAGTGCAGGTGCGTCAGCAACACATGGTCGGGCCCGTCCACGAGGCCAAGACGACGGCACTGGTCTTCGAGGGGCTCGGGATCGCGCAGCGCGAAGCGCTCGCGCCGCCGCGGGTCCGCCGGGCCAAAGCCCGGGTCGATGAGGCAGGACCAGGTGGCGCTGCGAACGAGCACGGGTCGCACCGCGAGCTCGAGGGCTAGGCGCTTCCCGGGTCGCTCGTAGGTGAAGGCCAGACTGCCGCCGTCGAGGAAGTCGACGCGTAGGCCACCGAGGTCGAGGGTCGAGTGATGGGATCCCTTTGTCATGGCGGCGCGACCTGCGACGACGCGCTACGAGGTTCTCCGACGAAGCGTCAGTTGGCGAGCAAGGCCGTCGCGACCTCGAGCCGACAGGCGTCCTCGTCGCCGTGCAGGACGGCGCAGGTCTTGGCATCGCGGTAGAGGCGCTCGACGTCGTACTCGGTCACGAAGCCGTAGCCGCCATGGATCTGGATCGCCTCGTCGGCGCAGCGGACCGCGGCCTCACCCGCGATGCTCTTCGCGAGGGCGGCGAGGCGCAAGAAGGCACGACCCTCGTCGCAAGCGTGCGCTGCGCTCATCACGAGCTTTTGGGCCGCGACGACGCCTTCGGTCATGCGGCCGAGCTTGAGGGCGACGGCCTGCTGTCCGGCCAGCGGCTTGCCGAAGGCCACTCGTTCTTGGCTGTAGCGCAAGGCGCGGCGACAAGCGCTGTCGCCGAGCCCGACGAGGCAGGCGGCGGCGGCGAGGCGCATCGATGCGAGCGCCAAGTCGGTGATGCGCGTCGCCTCGCTCGCGGTCGCGACCAGCATGCTGTCGTCGACCTCGAGGCCTTCGACGATCACGCGGCCGAGCCCGGCGTTGCGCAGGCCGAGCGGCGCATCGAGCGCTTCGACTGCAAGGCCACCAGGACGCCCGCCCGCGGACGCATCGAGGCAATAGAGCCCGGGCGTCGTGCCATCGAGGACGCGCAGGATGAAGACATCGGCGACGTTGGCGTTGATTGCGGGCAGGCTGCGTCCCGTCACGCGCGCCCCATCGAGCACGAACTCACCGGCGAGGCCGGCGCAGGTCGCGATCTTCTGTCCACTCGCGAGGGCTTCGAGCGTCGCCTGGAAGCCCGCGCCACCACCCGCGGCCATCGCGCGGTCGAGGATGCGCGCGCCGAGCTCGAGGTGGGCGGCGAGGCTCATCGCCGTCGATGCGCCAGAGGTCGACAGGGCCTCGAGCGCGAGCACCGCAGCGACTTGGCCCATGCCGGCGCCGCCCCGCTCTTCTGCAACCGTCAAGCCCGGGAAGCCGAGCTCACCGAGGGCATCGAAGGCCGCGCGCGCGAAGTCCGGGCTCGCGTCGCGTGCCTCAGCGCCTTCGAGGAGGACGTCCTCTGCGAACTTCTGCGCGGTCTCGAGGATCATCTCCTGCTCTTCGGTGAGCGAATGGGCGAACTCGGCCGCGACTTCTTTCGATGGGCTCATTGTCTTCCTGCTTCGATACTGACTGTGTCTGCTTCGCTACGTGTTGGGCTAGAACTCAGCCGCGCGCTGCGCGTCGCGTGAACTCGGCTTCGATGTAATCCGCGATCTCGTCGGTGCGGCTCCCGGGCCCGAAGAGCTTGCCGAAGCCCTGCGCCTCGAGCGCCGCCGCATCCTCCTCCGGGATGATGCCCCCGCCGACGAGCAAGACCTCACCCATGCCGTTTGCTTCGAGCAAGCGGCGGATCTCCGGAAAGAGGTGCATGTGGGCGCCCGAGTGAATCGACAAGCCAACGACGTCGACATCTTCTTGGAGCGCCGCTTCGGCGATCTGGGCCGGGGTCTGGTGGAGCCCCGTGTAGACGACTTCCATGCCGCGGTCGCGAAGGGCGGCGGCGACGACCTTGGCCCCGCGGTCGTGGCCGTCGAGTCCGGGCTTCGCGACGAGAACGCGGATCGGTGTGCTTCTCATCGATGTTCCTCACTTCCCTCTGCGGGACTTCCGTGTTCGGGCCTTGCCTCGGCCAGCGACTCGCTGAGCTTGCCACGCGCGCGCACGGCAGCAAAGGCGTCGATCCTCGCGAGTAGCGCCGCATGGGCGGCATAGGGCCGTTGCAGGTCGGCCTCGTCGAGCTCCGCCGCGAAGTCCCCGTCTTGGCCGAAGATGCGCTGCCGCAGCGCCGCTTCGACGAGGCGGCGCACTTGCGCCAGATGCCGCGCGTGACGACGCTCAGCCAAGCGCCCCTCGCTTCGCAAGCGCTCGAAGCACGCCCCCACGGCTGCAACGACGTCGTCGACCCCTTCACCCGTCGTGGCCGTGCACGCGACAATCGGGATGTCCTCGCCGTGGCGAAACGGACGAAGCGCGAGCATGTCCCGCAAGTCGACGGCGACCCTGGAAGCGCCGGGCAAGTCGGCCTTGTTGATGACGAAGATGTCAGCGAGCTCCATGAGCCCGGCCTTCAAGGCTTGGATCCCATCGCCAGCCATCGGACTCAGGACGACGACGACGAGGTCGGTCGCCTCGACGACGTCGTGCTCGATCTGTCCGACGCCGACGGTCTCGACGAGGACGTGCGGGAAGCCGAAGGCATCGAGCAAGTCAGCGGCCTCTAAGCTCGCTGCGCAGAGGCCGCCCATGGACCCACGCGTCGCCATCGAACGCACGAAGACGCCGGTGTCGAGGACGTGGTCTTGCATGCGCACGCGGTCACCGAGCAAGGCGCCGCCCGTGAAGGGCGAACTCGGGTCGACCGCGAGCACGGCCACGCGCTCGCTCGCCTTCCGCAGCGCGGTGATGAGCGCGTTGACGAGAGTCGACTTGCCAGCTCCCGGCGGTCCAGTGATGCCGATGCGCCGCGCCTGGCCGCGTGCGCCTGCCAACTCGTCGTAGATCGACGGAAACTGCGCTTCGCGGCGCTCGGCGAACGAGAGCAGACGACTCAGCGCGCGCCGGTCCCCGGCGCGAAAGGCCGAGATCAAGTCTGCCGCGTCCAAAGTGCTCAGCCCAGCACGGAGCGCGCGATCACGAGGCGCTGGATGTCGGTCGCGCCTTCGTAGATCTCGGTGATGCGCGCGTCGCGCAAAAAGCGCGCGACCGGCGACCTCGCGTCGAGGCCGCCATCGGCGCCGCAGATCTCGACCGCGTCGCGCGCCGCCTGGTTGCACATGCGCGAGGCGAAGCTCTTGGCCATGGCCGACTGGGCCGTGCAGTTTTCGCCGAGGTCGCGCAGGTGGGCAGCGCTCCACGTGAGCAAGCGGGCTGCGTCGAGGTTGGTCGCCATGTCCGCGAGCTTCCAATGGAAGCGTTGTTGGGCAGCCACGTCCTCGTGCTCCCGCACGTAGACCGCCGTCGCCTCGAGGATGGCGCGCAGGATGCCGAGGCTCTGCGCCGCGATGCCGAGGCGGCCACCATCGAGGGTGTCGAGGGCGATCTTGAAGCCGACGCCTTCTTCGCCGAGCAGGTTGCCCGCCGGGACGCGGCAGTTCTCGAGGAGGATCTCCGTCGTCGGCGAGCCTCGCAAGCCGAGCTTGACCTCTTTCTTGCCGACCACGCAGCCCGGGAAGGCCTTCTCGACGAGAAACGCCGAGATGCCGCGCGTGCGGTGCTCACTCGTGCGCGCGAAGACGACGAAGCAGTCGGCGACGCTGCCGCTCGTGATCCAGAGCTTGGCGCCGTCGAGGACCCAGTCGTCGCCATCGCGGCGCGCGGCGCAGCGCAACGCAGCCGCATCGGACCCAGCGCCAGCCTCGGAGAGGCAGTAGGCACCGAGCCACTCGCCCGTGGCCATCTTCGGCAGGTACTTGGCCTTTTGCTCTTCGGTTCCGTGCTTGGTGACGGGCGCGCAAAAGAGCGAGTTGTGCACCGAGACCGTCACGCCGGTCGAAGCGCAGCCGCGGTTCAGCTCTTCGAGCAGGATGCAACCGGCGAGGTTGCTCATGGCAAGCCCCCCGTACTCGGCGGGGATCGTCATGCGCAGGAAGCCTTCGCGCGCCGCTTTTTGGATCGCCTCTTTGGGGAAGCGCGCCTCGCGATCCCAAAGCTCGGCGTTGGGCACGAGCTCGCGCTCGGCGAAGTCGTTCGCGCGGCGCCGCAGCTCTTCGAGTTCTGCATCCAGGCGAAAGTCGACGCCCGCGCTGTCCGTGGTCACGTTGCTCGAGGTCATGCTCTTCTCTTGCGCTCTTCGCTCTTGTAGGTCGATCAATACTCGTAGAAGCCGCGGCCGGTCTTGCGGCCAAGGTGGCCCGCCGCAACCATGCGCCGCAGCAGCGGACACGCGCGATACTTGTCGTCGCCGAGGCCGTCCTTCAGGACGTCGAGGATCTCGACGCAGACATCCAGCCCGATGAAATCCGCGAGGGCAAGCGGTCCCATCGGGTGGGCCATGCCGAGCTTCATGATCTCGTCGATGGCCTCGCGCGTCGCGACGCCCTCCATGAGACAGAAGACGGCCTCGTTGATCATCGGCATGAGGACGCGGTTGCTGACGAAGCCCGGGTAGTCCTCGGCGACGACCGGGACCTTGCCGAGCGCCTCGGAGTGGCGGACGACGAAGTCAGCGGTGGCATCGGACGTGTCGTTGCCGCGGATGACCTCGACCAGCTTCATGATCGGCACGGGATTCATGAAGTGCATGCCGATCACGCGGTCGGCGCGCTTGGTCGTCGCCGCGATCTTCGTGATCGAGATCGACGAAGTGTTCGACGCGAGGATGCAATGAGGCCCCGTGTTCGCATCGAGCTTTTGGAAGACGGCCTTCTTGATCTCGAAGCGCTCGGGCACGGCCTCGACGACGAGGTCGCGGTCGGCCGTGCGCCCGAAATCGGTCGTGCCCTCGAGGCGCGCGAGGACGGCCTGGGCTTCGTCGCTGGAGAGCTTCTCCTTCTTGACGAGCCGCTGCAGGCTCTGGTCGATCGCCGCGCGCGCGCGATCGATCGCGGCATCGTCGACATCGATCAGCTGCACCTGCGATCCGTGCATCGCGAAGACCTGCGCGATGCCGTTGCCCATGGTTCCACCGCCGATCACGGCAACACGAAGAGTCATGCGATCACCTCGATCGAAAGGGCGACGGCGTTGCCGCCACCGAGACAGAGCCCGGCCGCGCCGCGTGAGAGACCTCGATCTTCGAGCGCATGGAGGAGCGTCGTGAGGACGCGCGCCCCGGAGCAACCGATCGGATGGCCGAGCGCAACAGCCCCGCCGTGGACGTTGACCAATGCCTCATCGAGCTCGAGCTTGCGCACGAGCGCGACCATCTGCGAAGAGAAGGCTTCGTTGATCTCGATGAGGTCGAAGTCGCCGAGCGAGAACTTGGTCAAGGAGCAGAGCTTCTGGAAGGCGACTTCGGGCGCCATCAGGACCCACTCGGGGGCGAGGCCACCGGTCGCGTAGCCAGTGATGCGCGCGCGCGGGACGAGGCCGTTCGCGCGGGCCCAGTCTTCGTCGGCGACCACGAGGGCCGAGGCACCGTCGTTGATCGTGCTCGCGTTGCCCGGCGTGACCGTGCCGTCCTTCGCGAAGGCCGGGCGCAGCGCGGCGAGCTTTTCGAGGGTCGTATCCGCGCGCGGGCCCTCATCGCTGTCGAAGACCGTGACCTCGCCCTTCCGGCCCTGCAACTCGACCTTGAAGATCTCCTTCTCGAACTTGCCGGCTTTCTGGGCCGCGACCGCGAGCTGCTGACTGCGCAAGGCCCACTGGTCTTGTGCCTCACGCGAGACGCCATGTTCGCGGGCCACGAGCTCGGCGGTGCTTCCCATGTGTTGGTCGCTGTAGACGTCCCAGAGGCCATCGGCAACGAGGCTGTCGATGAGGCGGCCGTGGCCGAGGCGCTGGCCTGTGCGCGCTTCGGGCAGCATGTAGGGAGCGTTGCTCATCGACTCCATGCCGCCCGCGACGATGCACTTGGCGTCTCCGGCCTTGATGGCTTGGGCGGCGAGCATGACGCTCTTGAGGCTCGAGCCGCAGACCTTGTTGACGGTGAAGGCCGCGACGCTCGTCGGCAGGCCAGCGCCGAGCGCTGCCTGGCGGGCCGGATTCTGGCCCTGACCGGCTTGGAGCACAGTGCCCATGATGCACTCGTCGATGTCGTTTGCATCGACGCCAGCACGTCGGAGCGCCTCGGCGACGGCGAGGGCGCCGAGCCGCGGGGCGGAAAGCGGTGCCAGGCTGCCTTGGAACTTACCGATCGCGGTGCGGCACGCGGAGACGAGGACCGGGCTACCCATGGGAAACGGACTCCTTGGATCGGGGCATTGAGACTTTGTGGCTTCTTTGGAAGGCGCTAGCTGGGACGTTAGCGCGCCCGGCTGTCTGGCGCGAATGCCTTGCCGACTCCAGCTCGGATGGCGTTCTGCGACGAATCGACTCGGCGGGGCCATTCATGGGTATTGGGCAGTCCTTGGGGTGCCTCGGGTGGCGCAGTGACAACCGCGAAGGAGTGGGTTCGGGTTGCGTCAAGTCGTCCGCTTCCGTAAGTCAAGCCCCATGAGAACGCACACTTCTGAGAGCCAAGCCAGCACGACTCCAAGGCGCGCCCTCGAACTCCTGCGCGAAGGCAATGCGCGCTTCGTCAACAACTTGCGCATCAACCGCAACCTGCTGCAGCAGGCCAACGAGACCCGCGACGGCCAATGGCCCTTCGCGACGATCGTCAGCTGCATCGACAGCCGCACGTCGGCCGAGCTCATCTTCGACCAGGGGCTCGGCGACATCTTCTCGGTGCGCATCGCGGGCAACGTCATCAACACGGACATCATCGGCAGCCTGGAGTTCGCCTGCCGCGCCGCCGGTTCGAAGCTCGTCGTCGTCCTCGGCCACACGGGCTGCGGCGCCGTCAAGGGCGCTTGCGACCATGTGGAGATGGGCAGCCTCACCGAGCTGCTGTCCAAGATCCAGCCAGCGGTCTACGAAGAGAACGAGACCAAGAACCCGGCCCAGCGCAACGCCTCCAACCCGACCTTCGTCGAGAACGTGGCCGACCTCAACGTGCGGCGCTCCGTGCGCGCGATCGTCAGCCGCAGCTACATCCTCGAGCACATGATCGAGAACGGCCAAGTCGCGGTGATCGGCGCCAAGCACGACCTCGCCTCAGGTCACGTGCACTTCTTCGAGGACACGCACGTGCACGACGAGGCGTCGCTGCGGGCCATCACGGGTCGCAGTGCTTCAGGTGGATCGACCGGGGAAGCTCGGCCAGCGGAGGCATGAAGACCTGACGCGCGCCGCCGGGCGGCAGTTTGCCCCGGTGGCCGTTTGCCCCCACTCGCCGTCTGCCCCTGTGCCGACAGGTCGGGCACCGCGAAATGTCTGCGCCGAGGTGCCTGGATCACACCTATCCGCTTTACCGTGCTAAGGTCGAAGACCTCGGTCCGACCCCAAGCACACGACCCCCATGCCAACCAGTCGCCTCATCCGCAGGCTGCGCCCCGTCGTCGACGGGCACCCTCGGCTACGTACGCTTCTGAAGCGCCTCGACAACCGAGTCGCGCGGGCGCGCTACTCGCTCGCTGAAAAGCTGCCGAGCACGATTCGGCCGGCGCCCCGCCAGATCACGATCGCGATCACGGCAGACTGCAACCTGCGTTGCATCGGCTGCCGTTATGGACGCGACTTCATGACCGGCTCGGTGTTGAGCCTCGACCAGGTCCGCGCCCTCCTCGACGACGCGCGGGCGGCCGGTGTGAATCGCGCGCGCTTCTTCGGCGGCGAGCCCATGCTGCACCCGGATCTGCCGGCGATGATCCGCTATGCCAAGGAGCTCGGCTTCGACGCCTACATGACGACCAACGCGACGCTGCTCGAGCGTCGCATCGCCGAGGTCGCCGACGCCGGCCTCGACTGGCTCACGATGGGCTTCTACGGCGTCGGCGCGGCCTTCGACAGCTACACGCAGACGCGCAAGCACTTCGACCGCTTGCGCAGCGGACTCGAGGCCTTGCGCGATCGCTACAGCAAGCAGATCGAAGCGCAGCTCAACTTCGTGTTGCACCGCGACTCCTGCGACCTCGGCGCGCTCGAAGCAGCGTGGGACTTTGCCTCGACCTACGGCATGTTCTTCTCGGTCGACCCGATCAGCGAGACCATCCCCTTCTTCGTCGACCCGACCGGCGTGCTCGACTTCGAAGAAGAGCACCGTCCCCGCCTCGAAGAAATGAGCGCGGCCTTGATCGCCAAGAAGCGCGCCAACCCGACGCGCATGCCCCAGAGCCTCGAGTTGCTGAACGCGCTCCCCGAGCTGCTGCTGCACCCCGAAACCGTGCGCATCCCCTGCGACGCCAACGAGCTCATCTGGGTCGGGGCCAACGGCGTCGTGCAGCTGTGCGACACGGCCTTCCCGCTCGGCAACATCCACGAACGACCGCTTCGTGAAATCCTCTTCACGGACGAGCACAAGCAGGCTTGCGTGCGGGCCTTCAAGCTCGACTGCCCCAACTGTCATTGCAAGATCGACAGCCGCATGCGCAAGCATGGGCCGAGCTTGCGACGCTTCGCGCTGTGATCATGAAGAGCAAACTCACACGCCTCATCGAAGCCAAGTTGCGCACGACGTTGCGCGACATGCCCGTGCTCAAGCGCCACGCCCTGCAGCTCCTCGAGCGCCGCGACCGTCGCCGTCACAGCGCCTGGCGGCAGAACCCGAGCCTGGTGCGCGCGCTGCCGCGCAAGATGACGGTCGCGGTCACGGCCGCTTGCGACCAGCGTTGCACGGGTTGTCGCTATGGCCGTGACTTCATGCCGGGCCACATGCTCGAGACTGGCTTGGCCTTGCGCCTCCTCGAAGACGCGAGCGCCGCAGGGGTCACGATGGTGCGGCTCTACGGCGGCGAACTGCTGCTCCATCCGGAGCTGCCAACGATGATCCGGCACTCGATCGCGCTCGGCATGTCGACCTACGTCACGACCAACGGCATCTTGCTCGGGAAGCGCGCAAAGGAGGTCCACGACGCAGGCCTGCGGGGACTGACCATCGGCTACTACGGTGACGGCGCGGCCTACGACCGCTACGTCGGCGCGGTCGGAAGGCACGCGAAGCTGACGCGCAGCCTCGAGACCGTTCGTGACCGGTTCGGCGACGACTTCCAGATCCAGCTCAATTACTTGGTCATGCGTCCGAGCTGCAACCTCGAGGCGCTGCAGAAGGCGCGCGCCTACTGCGAGCGCTTTGACCTGCGCTTCAACACCGACCTCATCCACTACTCGCTGCCCTACTTCAGCGAAGGCCCGGAGCGAGAGCTGCGCTTCCGTCCTGAGGACGAAGCAGACGTGCACGCCTTCGTCGATGCCCTGCTCGCTTGGCGGCGTGAGGACCCGCGGCGCCTCACCGAGCCCGGAGCGAGTCTGCGCTCGATCCCCGATTGGCTCTTCTTGGGGCCGAACCTGCGCATTCCGTGTGATGCGTACAAGCTGCTCTGGGTCGGCGCCGACGGGACGGTGCAGCTCTGCTACGTGACGTTTCCGCTCGGCAATCTGCACGAGCAGCGACTCAGCGACATGCTCGGCACCGCCAAGCATCATGAGGCGGCGCGAGCGGCCTTCTGCCTCGAATGTCCGGGCTGTCACTGCGAGCGTAGCCACCGCATCGCGAAGGACGCGCCGAGCTTCGAGCGCTACTCGCGCGACGATGGCGGCGCCAGCTTCCGGGCGAGCGCTTCGGTCTGACGACCGCGCGGCGACTTCGCCTACTTCGCCGCGGCTTCCTTCAGGTCGTCGACGCAGACGACGAAGGGCTTTTGGGCTCCGAGCGTCTCGCCGGTGCGGCCGAGGCGCAGATGCAGGGTGCGCGTGCCCGTGAAGCCGACGGCCTGGTGCAAGGTGCCGAGGCGATAGCGCTCGAGCTTGTCGTCGGGCCCCGAAAAGGCTGCACGCGCAGCGACCTCGAAGAGGGCATCGGCGTCCGCGGGCTCTTCGCGCGCGTTGCACCAAGCGCTAATCTTCGCGTAGCGTGAGCACGCCGACGGCTCCTTGCCCTTCAGGGCACGCGTGCGGTGGTGATTCGTGCAGGTGAGGAAGAGTTCCTTCGGCTGCGCGTCTCCGTTCTCGCCGTTCTTGCCATTCTCGCCGTTGTGGGCCACGACGCCGTCGGCGTGACGATCGGCGACCCGCAGCGTTGCCCCGTCATCGACCTTCTCGAAGGCGTCATACTCGAGCACGCCAGCGAAGCGAGACTCCGCGTCCGGCGTCACGACCATGACGTTGTTGCCATAGAGCGTCGGCCACGCGTCGAGGAACTCGTGCGCCTTCTCGACGGCGCCCTTGGCCGCGAGGCGTTGCGCGAGACGTCGCAGCGCGACGAGGCGAGGAACGTTGCCATTCAACAAGGCCTGCATGCCGGCGACGCGCGGCACATCGTGGATCGAGACGAAGACGCCCTCGTCGTTCATCGCAGTGATCGCTCCGATCGAACCAACGTGGGTGACCGCGACGAAGGCGTGGCTCGACTCGCTCGCCTTCGAACGCACGATGACCTGCTCTTCGAGCAGCGAGCGAAAACCCCAGAAGTCGAAGTTGCGCGCAACGGCCGGCTTGCCACCGACGACCTTGGCGCCATGAAGCGCAACCGTGGAGCAGCCGAGCGCGAGCCAGTCCCCGACCGTGTTGATGGCGAGGAGGTCGCCGTATTCGATCTCGCGATCGAGGAAGCCGACGCGCCGTTCCGTTGGGTCGAGGCGGGCGCGCAGGCCCTTCAAGATCCCTTCGAGCTCGGCCTTCTCGTCCTCATCGATGCGGAAGGACGGCACGAGCGTGCGCACGACGCGGCGGTCGTAGTCCTTTGGCTGCATCGACGCCTTCTTCATGAAGCCGCCGAAGTCCTCCGACAGGAGCGTGACGATCTCCTTGCCCAGCAGATAGCCATGTGCAAAGCCGCGCTCGGCAGGCGTGCCCCATACGGTGAGGACCTTGTGGCCATCTTGAACCTCGAGCTTGCCGTGCAACTCGAGGGCTTCGGCGCCCTTCGGCGGAGCGGCTTGACCAGCCTGAGCGCCCGCAGAGGCAGCAGAGGCAGCCAGAAGGAGGACGTATAGAAAAACGTGTTCGCGAGCAGGCATCCTGGGCTCCATTGGGTTCGTTGCGGTGCACGCCTCAGCTCATGACAGTTGTGCCAGTCCGGCTCGAGCACGCGTCAACATGCTGCCGCCCATGGGACCATTCGTCGAGGCCCTGCCCCTCGAGCGCGCCGCGCCGCCCTCAAACAAGGCGCGACGGACAGTGGGGAGCAAGCGTGCAAACCGAACAGCGAGGTCGGCGCGCCGCGCAGACGAGGCGGCCGTGCCAAATAAGGGCGTGGCTGAACCAAACCCAGTCGGCCTGACTGACGACCTGCATGAGGTCGCGCTCGATCGCAACGGGGTTGTCGGCGCCCGTCATGTGGAGGCGCTGGGCCAGTCGGCCGACGTGCGTGTCGACGACGACGCCGACCGCGATCCCGAAGGCCGTGCCGAGGACGACGTTGGCGGTCTTGCGCGCGACGCCCGGCAAGCGCAGCAGCTCTTCCATCGTGCGCGGCACCTCGCCATCGAAGTCCTGCACGAGGAGGGTCGCCATGGCGATGAGGTTCTTCGCCTTGTTGCGGTAGAAGCCGGTCGAGAAGATCAGCTTCTCGAGGCGTGCCGGCTCGGCCGCGGCGAGCGAGGCTGCATCGGGGTACTGAGCGAAGAGCGCGGGCGTCACGAGGTTGACGGTCTTGTCGGTGCACTGCGCCGACAAGATCGTCGCCACGAGCAGCTCGAAGGCATTGCGGTGCAACAGCGCGCAGTCGACATCCGGGTAGAGGCGTCGCAGTTCCACCTGAACGGCCGACAAGCGCTCGGCACGTCGCAGCTTGGACTCGCGACGCCTACTCGGCCGTGGCTGCTCGTCGGAATCGGAGGCGGATCGCGGCATGTCGCAAACCAGTTTGCCGCGGCGGCGCTTCGTTCACAGGTGTTCCCGGTCTTCTCTCGTGCCGCGCGTCAGAGCTCGGCGCGGCGCGACGCGGACCGCGGTCTTGTCGATCGCGACCCAACATGCCTGACCCGGCCGCAAGTCCAGGCCGCGGGTCCCGTCCCGTGACAGCTCGGCAACGAGCGGCAGCGACCCGCCCACTTGCACGCGCGTCCCTTCGAGCGCAGTCTCGACTCCGAGGATCGGTGCGCGCCACGCATGGATGTCGGGCCCGCGCGGCTCGACTTCGGACAAGGCGACCGCGCGCGGGTGCACGGCGACGAGGACCTCGCCTTCGACCTCGCACTCGTGCATCAGGACTTCGCCAGCGAGCCGAAGAACGCCGTTGACGACGACCGCTTCGAAGGAGTTGAGCCCGACGAGGTCCGCGACGTAGCGGGTCCGCGGGGCTCGGAGCAGGTCATCGATGCTGCCGCTCTGCACGACGCGGCCCTCTTCGAGGACGACGATGCGATCCGACAAGGCCAGCGCGTCGGCAAGGTCGTGAACGACGAGGACGCGCGGTCCATCGAAGCTCGCGAGGTGGGCCCGGAGCTCTCGCCGCAGATCGACTCGCGCCGATGCATCCACCGCCGCCAAGGGCTCGTCGAGCAGAGCCATGAGAGGCGCAGGCGCAAGTGCGCGCGCGAGGGCGACGCGCTGGGCCTGCCCGCCCGAGAGTTCGCTCGGCAGAGACCGATGCTGTGCCGCTTTGATGCCGACCCGCTCGAGCCACGACGCTGCAAGCTCGAGCGACTCGCGACGCGGTCGACCGCGACTGCGCATGCCGTAGGCGACGTTCTCGATCACGGTCAGCCGTGGGAAGAGCAAGTGGTCCTGAAAAACGACCCCGGCATGCCGCGCAGAGGGCGAGACGAAGAAGCCCGAACTCGCGTCCTCTAGAACGCGGCCCGACAGCGAGATGCGGCCACCATCGAGGGCCAAGAGCCCGGCGATCGCGAGCAAGCACGAAGTCTTGCCGGCGCCGTTCGGACCGAGCAGGGCCACGGTCTCGTTCGCCGCAACCTGGAAGCGCGCGTCGAGGACCAGCTCGCCTCTCGTGAGTCGGATGTCGACGTCGAGACTCATGACGAAGGGAACCACTGCTTGCGCAGCAAGAAGAGCACGCAGGCCGCGATCACGACCAGCAGCAAGCTCGAGACGATCGCCAAGTCAGGCGAAGTCTCGAGCGCGACGTAGACCGCGAGCGGCATCGTGCGCGTCTCGCCCGCGAGGTTGCCCGCGAACGTGATGGTCGCGCCAAACTCGCCAAGCGCCCGCGCCCAAGCGACGAGGAGCCCAGCCTTGAGGCTTGGCGCGATCATCGGCAGCGTCACGGTCCGAAACACCCGCCAGGGACTCGCGCCGAGCGTCGCGGCTGCGCCGCCGTAGCGAGCGTCGAGCGAACGCAAGCCGCCTTCGACCGTCAAGACGAAGAACGGCATCGCGACGAAGGTCTCGGCCAAGATCACGCCAGCCCGCGTGAACGGGAGCGCGACTCCGAACCAATGGTCGACCGGCGCGCCGACGATGCCGTTGCGCCCATACGCGAGCAACATCGCGACCCCACCAACCACGGGCGGCAGGACCATCGGCAAGGTGACGAGGACCCGCAGCGACGTACGCAGGCGACTCTGACCCAGCGCGAGCCAGGCCGCCAAGGGCAGGCCAAACAGAAGGGACAGCAAGGTCGCGGCGAGCGAGCACTGCAGCGACAACGACAGCGCAGAACGCACATCGTGGCCGGTGACCAAGTCGATGAACCGCGACCACGGTGCCCGCCAAACCAAGCCCACGAGCGGCAAGAGGAAGAAGGCAGCGGCGACGAAGGCGAGGCCGAGCAAGGGGACTGGCAAGCTGCCGTGACGGCGCAGCTGTCTACGCGGCGGATTCAAGGGCTCGAGAACCCGTAGCGCTGCAGAAGTGCCTGCCCCGCCGACGACAGCACGAAGTCGACGAAGAGCGCAGCGCCCGTCCGATTCTCGCCCGCGCCGAGCGACACGATGGGGTACGCGGCAGTGACGTTGTGCTCACCTGCAACTGCTACGGCGTCGAGATCCTCCTGTGCGCTCGCCCAATCGGTGACATAGACGAGCCCAGCGTCCACTTCGCCGAGGCGCAACTTGTTGACGACCGCTTGGACGCTCGGCTCGTCGGACAGCGAGCGTACGACGACACCAGCCTTTTCGAGCGCCTGCCGCGCGTAGCGCCCAGCTGGCACTTCGGGCCCACAGAGCACGACACGCAGGTCCGCCCGCGCGAGGTCGGCGAGACCGCGGACTGCCTTCGGGTTGCCTTTGGCGACGACGATGGTCAAGCGGTTGCGCGCAAAGACGGACGCTCGACCGACGACCTTAGCGTTCTCGATGACGCGGCGCATGTTGGCCTCGTCGGCCGAAGCGAAGACATCGACCGGAGCACCCTCACGGACTTGAAGCACGAGCTGAGGCGTTCCCGCAAAGTGCAGGTCGATCTTGCTGTCCGGATGCAGCGCCTCGAAGTCCTTGGCCAGGGCTTGGAAGCAGGCCGTCAACGAGGCCGCGGCGAAGACCAGGACCGACTGGCGCTCCAAGAGTCCGCGTCGTTCGCGCTCCCCGTCGCTGCATGCAGAGACAGCAGCGAGGACGAACCAGAGCAGATAGCTCGGGGGTCGCTTCATCGGGCGTCGGCTCGCTCGCCACCGACATCCCGGTCGACGACGCGTTCGACGACCACGTTGGTCGCCTTGATGACGGCGTTGACCAGGACCCCCGCCTCGAGTCCGAGCTCGTCGACGGACTCGCGCGTGAGCAAGGACACGACCCGAAACGGACCACAGCGCATCTCGACTTGGGCCGCCACTCGATCGGCGACGACCTTGGTCACGATTCCCAACATGTGGTTGCGCGCCGAAGATGCGCCCTCGGACGCGTGGTCGGGTTCGAGGCTCTCGGCGAGGCGAGCGAGGTCGGCGCCATCGACGAGTCTTTGGTGCCCGGCAGTCCGCATGGAAGCGAGGCGCCCGGCGTCCGCGTGACGTCGGACGGTGTCGACGCTCACGCCGAGGACGCGGGCCGCGAGGCCGAGGCGGTAGAGGGGCATGCGAGGATTTGATCGCCAATCTCTAGCGCAAGCAAGACTTGCGAGCGATTTCTCTCAGTTCGACGTTCGGGATGCGCGGCATCACGGCCGCGCTCCGGGCTAGAAATGAAAGCTCCCCGGCAAGGGCCGAAGCCCTCACCGGGGAACACTCTCGTCTCTCTCTCTCACTCTCTCTCGCACGGGCCCATGCATCCCGTGCAGGTCGGTATTAGGTTCCATGCTGCGGATGGTTTCAAAAAGCGTTTAGAAATTTCTTTGACGGCGTTGCCATCGTGGCTTCAGGGTCGCAACAGTGGGCGTGTCCGCCTTGCGCCGCCGTGGCCGGACCGCGCGTTGCAAAGTATCTTTGTGAGTAGCCTCCGCCGTTTCGACTTGCTCGCTACCGGGTCGAAGCGGCCAGTCGCGATCGAACCCGGACTTTCACTGCGGCCATGACGACACTCGACCCTCTCGCCGATTCCTCGAGCCTGACCGAAGAGCGCAGCGCCTGGATCCGGAGCCCCAACTGGGACTTGGCCTGGCTGCTCGGGAGCGCCGCGATCGTTCCTCTCGTGCTGGTCCTCGTCTGGGGGGGCATGTCCTCCGGGACGCTCATGCTCGTCATCACGGCCTTGATCGGCGGCCCCCACCTCTTCTCGACCTACATCGTGACCTTCCTCGATCCGGCCTTTCGCCGCGCTCACGGCAAGGTCCTCGCGCTGATCACCCTCGTGATTCCGCCCCTCGTGCTCTTCGGCGTGATGACGAACTTCGCGGTCCTGCTCTCGCTCTTCATCTTCGCGGCCTCGTTGCACGTCGTTCAGCAGAACGCCTATCTCACCGACGTCTACCGACGCCGAGCAGCTCAGCGAGAAGCACCCAACGCGCGCTGGATCGACTACGGCTTGCTCTTCGTCTGCATGCATCCGATCGCGAGCTGGAAGCTCGTGCACGATGACTTCCGCCTCGGAGATGTGCCGATTCGCCTACCCGACTTCTTGCTCGGACCGTGGACCTACATCGCCGTTTGGCTGGTCTTCGCCTTCTTCCTCGTCGCGTGGTGCCGCAAGACGCTGCGCGAAGCGCGCGAGGGCAGCCTCAACCGCCCCAAGACCCTGCTCATCGGTGCGACGACGGTGATCGCCTTCTTCGTGCCAGCAGCGGCGGACGGCGAGCGCCTAGAGCTAGCCTTTCAGTCGGTCAACGCCTGGCACTCGTTCCAGTACTTGGGGCTCGTCTGGTATGCCCTCATGATCCGCAAGAAGCACGGGCTCTTGCAGTCGCGCTTCGTCAACTCGATTGCGGGCACGGGCGCGCGCCAGACGCTGCGCTTCTATGGCTTCTGCTTCCTCGTCACCGTGACGCTGCTCGCGTCGCTCTACGGCATCGTCGCGGTCGACCCGCTCGGACTCACGTTCCAGCAGTACTGGTACGTGATGGTGCTCTCACCGCTCCTCATCCACTATGCCCTCGATGCCTATCTCTTCGCGGTGAGCAACCGGCGTGGCGTCGACGTGGCGACTGTTCCCTTCGCGATCTCGGACCTCTGAGGTCGTAGCGGTTCCGAGCTGCGCATGCGCGAGCGCATCGCGCAGGGATTTGGCGTCCGCGCTCGCGAGGTAGGGCAGAGTCAAGCACTCTCGCGCCCCGGCGACATCGACGCCCAGGGTGGCCATGCCCCAGCGTCGGTCGAAGGGAGAGCACCAAAGGCTGACGACCTGGACCTTGGACAGGGGCACGAAGATCCAAACGCGGCCGGGGAAGCCGCGACGCGCGACGAGGTAGCCGCGAGCCAAGGCGTGGCCACGAAACTGCATGTCGCGACGCGAACGGAGCACCCACGCGAGCACGAAGGACAGCCCGACGATCGACGCGACGAGCACATCGAAGACGAAGAAGCCGAGGCCAGCGAAGAGCGCCCCTTCGACGCATGCGCGTCTCGTCACGCGCCGCGTCGCGGCCGCGTGGGGCCTGTCGACATGCGCGGGCAGCTCGCAGCCTGGCAAAACCGACGAGAGGAGCCGCTCGACATCGTGCCAGCGGCAGAGTGGCACGAAATCGTTGCGACCCGCGCGCTCCTCACTCTCGACGCGCGCCCCCGCGGTCTCGATGCGCAGCGAGGCCCAGCCCGAAAGACGTTGCACGAGCGACTGACGCAGAGTCAAGCGCTGCACGCGCTCACGCGGAATCGCGACGCGCCGCTCGGTCCAAGCGCCGGCGCGCCAGCGGAACTGCGCGTCTTCGATGTCGAGCCGATAGCGGGCGTAGCGAAAGTAGGTCCAAGCAATCGACAAGGACACGAGCCCGGCGACGAGGCAGGCGACCAAGCAGAGGGCCCAGAGGAAACTCGCTTCACGCGTGGCATCGAAGACCCGTTCGACGAAGGGCTCGACGAAGCTGTCCGCGAGGAGCTTCTCGGGAATGTCGAAGCGCCAGAGCACACCGAGGAGGGCGGCGAGGGCGATGAGACCGCGCCCCGAAGTGGCGCCGAGGAGGACGAGGTCGCGGGTAGTGAGGCGGTGCAGGGCCGTGCTGGCGTTGGCCGGCTCGGCTTCGGTCGCAGCACCTTGGGCTTCGATCGCTTCCAAGTGGGCAGCTGCACCAACGGCTGCCGAGCCCGGACCCGCGCGATCCCGAATCGCCGCGAGGATCTCCGTTACGGAGCGCATCGAGAGGACCTTGAAGCTCGCTTCTACCGCCTCGCCGGATGCCGTGTCGAGGCGCACGTCGCCGACGCCGAAGAAGCGGTGCGCGGGATTGCGCGTCAGGTCGACGTTCTCGATGCGCTCGTAGGGCACATGCCGCTCGCGCCGGAAGACGATGCCCGAGCGCAGCACGAGCTCGTCTTCGCGCAGCGCGTAGCGAAACGACAGGTAGTGCAAGACGTGCGCGACACAGACCGGAACGAAGAGCCAAGCGAGCCACAGCTCCCAGCGTTGGTCGTCGTCGGCCCAGAGCCAAACCAGCAGCGCTGGCACGAAGAAGGCCTGGACCGCACCGACGAAGCGAAAGACCAGCGTCGCCGGATGCAGGCGCCGGAACTCGCTCATGCGTCGACTCGCTCGCTCGCGCGCTCGAGGAGCGAATCGCGCAGGACGAAGGCGACCTCGCGCTCGATGCCCTCGAGGTCGACTTCCGCGAACTCGTTGCCCGCCGTGTGCACGCTGAGCTTGGCGAGGCCAAAGCGCCGCAGCAGCGGACCTTCGACGATGTCCGTGTGTTGGATGCGCGACCTGGGCACGAGGATCGATCGTCGCCAAAAGACGCCGCGCCGTATCTCGATCCCGACCGCGTCACAGCGCCAGCCTGCATGGCGATAGGCGACCGGTGCCCAGCACCACGCACGCAGCAAGAGTGCCGGGACAAGGAGCCCGAGGCCGAGCAAGATGTAGGGTTCCGCTCGCCCAAAGCGCCAATCGAAGACGACGGGGCCGACGAAGACCACGAGCGCCGCCAGCGCGATCAGCACGACGGCATCGAGGATATGCGCGACTCGCATGCAGCGGACGTAGCGAGCATCGAGCTGCTGCCACTGGTCAGAGGCCAACGTGGGCCAGTCCTCATCTCTTCTGTCCATCATCTTCAAACGAGCGAGCTATGCTTCTACGCGGCGCTGCAAAGGCGCCGACCAGCATGCAACTCTCTGCCTCTTCGATCCTCTGCATTCTCTCGAGCGCTGTGCTCTTTGCCTCGACGGCATCGAGTCAGACTTCGGCCGTCGTTCCGACCGGCATCGGCGATCGACCAGGAGCAGCATCGACTTCGGTAGGCGTCGGCGACACAACGGCGCGCGCGCAGTATCTCTACTCGCGGTCGGCGACCGGCCTACGCGGCGGCGAACGCATCACCAAGTTGTCACTGCGACTCGACGAAGCAGCGACGACGCCAGGACGCAACGACCTCGACGTGACCGTGCGAATCTCGACGCGGGCGGTCGACACGTCGCGCATCCCCTTCGCGCGCTTCGACCTCAACGATGGCCTCGTCGTCGGCGCCTGGACGATGGCCCGCCTCGTCATGCCAGCGGTCATCACGACGCAACAGCCCCAGCCCTTCCTCGACCTGCCGCTCGCGACGCCCTTCATCGTCGACGTCGATGGCACGCTCTGCGTCGATGTCAAGTTCAGGACCGCGGCCTTGGGTCCCTTTCCTCACCGGGTCGACTGCGAGTTCGATCCGGCTGTCCCCTTTCGCTTCGAGAACTACGGACGCGCTTGTCCGCCCACACTCACGAGCGGCGCGACGGGCTTTTGGGTCGGCAACACGAGCGAACTCGGCGCCTACACGTGGGTGCGTGGCGCGCCAGCTGGCTCGGCCGTCGTCGCCTGGCTCGACGTGCAGCGCTCGAACATTCCGATCAGCCTGCGCTACAACCAGGATCCTTGCTCGGTCTACGCGCTGCTCAGCTTGCTCCATCCGCGGGCAGCTGTCGTGAACCAAGGTGGGGACTACGCGCGCTTCCAGTGGCTCTCTGCGCAGAGCCTCGCTGACCCGAAGCTCGTCGGAACGAGCTTTGTCGCCCAGCACGGCATGGTCGACCCGAGCTTTCAGATCGGCTTGAGCGATGGGATCGAAATCGTGATCGGTGACGGCAAGGCCAGCCCTGACTTCGTGACGGTCTATGGATCGTCGCGTGAGCGGCCGGGCTTCGACCCCGACCTCGACGATGCTTCGAGCTTCTGGAGCGGTGCACCGGTTCTGCGCATCGGCCTCTGACCTGCCTGGGCTGCGGCGGCGACACGAAGATCGATCGGCGATCAAGACGGCTTCGGCCGCAGCTGACTCGCGAAGGTCTCATACTCGAGCCAACGCAAACCACGATCGAGCAAGGCGTAGGCGGTGACGACCGACACGAGCGCCGCGCTTGCGTAACCAAGCCCGTAGTAGTCGAAGCCCAGGGCCTGACTCCAGAGTGTCAGTCCCGCGTTGCTCACCAAGAAAACGGTCGCGCTCATGAAGGCCGCGACACGCAAGTCGAAGTAGAGCTGCACGAGGATCGTGATCAAGAGCAAGACGTGGAAGAAGGCTCCGAGACTGGTCAGCCTGAAAAGCCGCACCGCTGTTTCTGGCAAGCCGAGGACGGACAACACGATCGGCGCGAGGACCACGACCGCGGCAGTGATTGCTCCTTGGACTCGCAAGAGCTGGACGATGCCGCAGCGAAGACTCGCGAACATGCCCTCACGCTCGCGATCGATCACGTGCAGGGGCTGGTGCCCGAGAATGGCTCGATAGTAGGCGACGTAGCGCTCGTAGAACGAAGTCTCCAGGTGAATCAAATTGATGCACAAAGCGGGGATGACCGTCACATAGGCGAGGAAGCTGCACGTGTCATAGAGCGGGTGGAAGCGCACCAATGAGGACGCCTCGAGCCCCTCCTGAAACCAGAAGATGACCTTGTCGACCCAAATTCCGAGCGAGTACGTGATGCCGGTTCCGAGCAAGGCCTTGTACTGCAAAGGACTCTTCCACACCGAGAAGTCTCGCGGGCCGTCGCTGCGCATACCACGCACCAGGAGGCGTGTCAGGAGGACGAAGGTCAGGGCTTGACCCGCCCCGTAAGACGCCAAGTAGCCGTCGAGGTCGCCATCGCTGCCCCAGTAGTACATGGCGCCAACGCTGACCGCCATGCCGAGGCCGAAGCTCACCAGAATTTGGTTGTACTCGCGAATGACCGTCAACCAAATCAATGCGAGCCAGGTCAAGCAGATGATCGTGTAGAGCGCTGTCGCCAAGTAGGTCGTCGTGATCTCGAAGCCGCTGAAGAGGCAGAACGCGACGGCAACAAGCGCCTGTAACACGCCGACGACCGAACAGCAGGCGAGGTAGGCCGACAAGATTCGGTCGTACTCACGCAAGTAGAGCCGGTCGGCGATCCAGCGCGTCAGCGCCATCTGAACCGCGCCGACCGTCATCAAGCTGAAGGCGAAGCCGTAGGTCACGAGCGCGCGGAACAGCTCATCGGTCTGACTCGAAGCAAAACCACCGCCCAGACTGACGCAAGCGAGCGTGACTGCGGTGAGGATCCACGGGCCCGACGAGATCAAGCCGGCAGACGTATAGGCACGCAGCTTCGATAGAAGCCCCGAGCGCAGGCCGGTGAGGCGACGGAGTTCGAAGCCGATCCCGGCCATCAGGCCTGTCCTCCGCACGCGCTGACCGTATGCACTTCTTGATCGCTCGCGACGAAGTCCACCTCGTCGGCGATGTGCTCGTAGTAGATCGAGCGATAGGCGTCGATCATGAAGCGCTCGTCATAGAAGCGCCGCACGCGGGCTTGCAGGCTTCGCCCCATCGCGCGCCGTAGGCTTTCATCGGCAAAGAGCTCGAGGATGGCTCGACCCGTCGCGCCCGGTGAAGCGATCGGCGTGATCAGCCCGCCCATGCCCAGGGCGCGGTCTTCCGGCGTGCGCCCGTTCAAGAGCTCACGGCAACTGCCGACGTCCGTCGCGACGATGGGGAGGCCTACGGCCCCCGCCTCGAGGATGACCAAGGGCTGGGCCTCCGAGATGCTCGTCAACACGAGCAGGTCGAGCTCCGGCATGACATCGTGCACAGCAACGCGTCCCTCGAAGCGCACGTTCGCGTCGAGGTCGAGCGCGGACGCGAGCTTCTGACACTCCTCGGCGTACTCGGGGTCTTCTTCCATCGGACCGAGGATGCGGACGAGGACATCGGGAACCTGGTCCTTGACGACGCGAGTCGCGGCGATCAGGGTGCGCACATCCTTGATCGGACAGACGCGGCCGACAAAACCCACAGTGAAACGCCGGTTGGCTTCACGCGTGGCGAAGCGTTCCGCTCCGACTTCGAAGCGCTCGAGACTGATGCCGTTCGGGATGACCCGAATCTTCGCGGGGTCGGCCCCGTCCTTGATCTGCTCCTTGGCGTTCCCCATGTAGAGCGTGAAGATCGCAGCCGCGCGTTCGTAGCAGATGCGGCTCATCGTTTCGAAGTGTCGATTCCAGAAGCGCCGGAAGAACGGCGCTTGGTTTTGGACCGCGAGCTCGTCGTGGACCCGGTCTTGGATCCACTCAGCAGCATGAATTTCGATGCGGCGCTCCTTGGTGTAGATACCGTGCTCGGTCAGGAGGACCGGCCGCTCGTGGTGCGCGCCCGCCGCGGCCGCGAGCACACCCGCGTAGCCAGTCGAGATCGTGTGGTAGACCGAAGCGCGCGGAAGTCGCGTGGCGAGCACGTTGAGCAAGGGTTGATGCGCGTAGTACCAGTTCCAAAAGAAATTGAGGAAACTCTCGTCAGTGGCATCCTCACGAAACTCGTCGACGATGCCCGACCAATTCAGTCGATTGACGAGGAGGTTGGTCCGGTGGCGCAGCTTGCTCTTCTGGAGTGACGCCACCATCGCTTCGAAGCCACCTAGCTCGCCACGCCGAAGATCTCCGACGAAGCGCGCAAAGTCGGCAGCGACGCGCCGCATGCGCAGCGCCTCGAGACCGCCACGCAAGGTCGACGTTTCGTGCAAGTAGACCTCGTCCACGCCGATGACGTTGTCCGGGACTTCGTAGGCGCGCGCCTCGTAGTAGCCAGCAGCTGGACTGATGTGGAGGATCGAGAAGCGCAGCTCAGGTAGCTCGTGGATGACGCGATGCACCCAACTCGACACGCCACCCGCGACGAAGGGGTAGGTGCCCTCGAGTACGAGGCACACATCGGCGAGGCCAGCATCGGCGCTCGCGGATGCAGCAGACGTCCATCGCTCAAGCATGACTCAGGACCTCCGTCGTTCGGCGCTTCGTCACGCCAGCGTGCTCGTTGACGACTTCCGCGTCCGAGGCGAAGTCTCGCGGCAGGCGACTCGCCCTCGCCGCATCGACGTCGACTTCGGCGCAGAGCGCGAGCAGCCAGGCAGGCAAGTCCATGTGCTGGCGCAGCATGTCGAAACCGATGGCCTTCGCGGCCTTGAAGTCACGCATGTCGAAGCGAATGCGGGCTCGCAACACACGCACGCTCGGGTGCGACCAGAGCTCGTCGCAGAGGGTCGCGAGCACGGCCTCGGCCTCGACGAGCTCACGGCGCTCACAGAGAGCGCGTGCGCGCAGAACAGTGCCACGGATATGGCCAGGCGCCTGCGCCTCGACGATGGCGCATTGCTCGAGGCAGGCGTCGAGCCTGAAGCCGCGCATCGTAGCGTCGAGGCTGCCGCTGCAGGCATAGGCCAGGTTGAGTTCGGCGAGCTCCGCCCGAAGTGCGATCTCGTCTCGCTGGTCGTCGACGCTCGAGCGCAGGGCCTCGACGACTTCGACGATGCGCCGCTCGTGCGAGCGGCGCACGGCGTCGAGTTCGAGGTAGGCGCAGAGACGCAACTCGCTGTCTTCGTCGGCGAGCATGCGCGCGAGCAGCGCCATGTGCTGCGGTTGACCAAGGCGCGCGAGCTTGCGAAGCGCATCCCGCTTCTGCTCGAGGTCGCCGGTCTGCAGCACTTCCTTGTAGCTGATCGAATTGACTTCGCGGGCGAGGTCAGCTTCGAAATCACCGAGGAAACGCGGTGGCGCGTAGGCCTCGCAGCGGCCGAAGTTCCGTTCCACTTGCTCCAGCATCACCCGCGACGCATCTGCCTCTTCGTCGGAAGCGACCGGCATCATCCAAGCGAGGGCGGGACCAAAGAGCGGCACGAGCAGGGCCGTGACGAGGACGGCATCGAACTCGCGCCCACCACGCACGCCGGCGCTTCGCGCCGCGAGCACGGCGAGAATGGCGGCATGCACATGAAACGACGCGGCCGCGAGGAGGCGTTCGAGCGATGCGTCGCGCAGCGCGCAGTTCAGCGACAGCGCTTCGGCGAGGATCGCCAGGCAACCATAGAAGACGCTGACGGCGTTCATGCGTCTTCCTCCAGGCCGAAGTCGGCCACGCCATCTTCGACCTCGAGCACGTCGTCGAAGAGCTCATCGAAGCCAGCGTCGAAGGCATCCAAGAAGCGATCGAAGTCCGACTTGCGTGCGTCGTCGTCACTCGGCTCTGACAACGGGAACCCTGTGGACACAGCTTCCACTCGAGCATCACTCGCCGGGGCCTCGACCAGCGGCAGCGGAGGCTCTTCCGGCTCGCCGAGCACGCGCGCGAGGAAGCGCTCGTACTCGTCGTAGTTGTTGCCAAGGGCATAGACGCGCGCTTCGATGCGCGCCGTGAGTTCGGGGCTCGCGCGCTGCTCGAGCGCGGTCAGCACCCGTTCGAGGGTCGCGAACGCGCCGTCACAAGTCGCACCCGGCAAGACGAAGGCGAACTTGGCCACAGCGCTGCGGTAGACGCCATCCGTCGGCCGCAGCATCTGGCGCGCGACGTGCTCGACGTGGCGCGCCAAGACATTCCCACGTCGCTGATCGGCCGCTTCGTCGTGGAGCTCGACGACGTAGACCTCGATGCCGTTGCGCACCGCGATCGACCATTCGGTCCGCATGCGACGCACGAAGTCGTCGAGTCGACCAAGCTCCAAGTGCTCCGCCACAGAGACCGGCAGGCTTGCCTCGAGGGGCACATCGCTCGTGAGCCGGAAGGCATCGGCAATGTGCGGCACGAGCGAAGCGAGGTCCGGCGCGTCGATGTCTGGCGCAAAGACGCGTGTGAGATAGCGCCCGAAGGGTCGCTCGACGGCTGCCTCGAGGCGCAGCTCGATCCGCGACCGAACGACAAGAGCCTCGGCGGCCGCCGTGCCGCTGAGCACGAGGACATAGCAGTGTCGATAGCCAAAGGAATACACGCCGTCGGTCGGTCGCAAGTCCGGGACGACTTGCTCGACGACCCACTGATCGAGGACGCCGACGTCGTCGACCGCCTCGCCTGCCGGGTCGAGGCACTGCAGGGTGACGACGGCCGTCGAGATGCCTTGCCGGCTGCAGCGCGCGTCTTCGATGCGTAGACGTGCGCCGAGCTGCTTCGCCGATCCGAGCCAGGGCCCGATCGAGATGGCTTCGCGCAGGCCGAGTCCAAAGTCGAGAGCCTTGGGTCCAGCGCCGGTTCGGCGCAGCGTCACCGCCACCCAGTCCGCGATGCCGTAGAAGGTCATGACCGTCGCATCGTTGAAGGCGCGAACAGGTATGCGATCGAGGCAAAGCAGAAGGCGCACGACCCCGGCGGCATCGGCGATCGGAGCGACGACGAGCGGTCCAGCCGCCACGAAGACTTCGTCGAGGCCAAAGCCGTTGCAGCGCTTCCCGGTCTCGAGCACGCTTTGGACGAGCGGGCTCGTCTCGGAGCTCGCGAGCAGATCGCGCAGTTCGTGCGCCTCGTAGCCACGATGCGCCGCGAGGTCGAGCAGGCCGTCCTCGAGGACGGAGATGAAGGCGCAATGCGTTGCGCCACAGTGCTCTTCGACCATCTCGAGCGCGACGTCGAAGAGCTCGTTCTCGCTCGCCGCCTCGAGCCGTGTCGCGGTCCGGATCAAGCTGCCGAACTGACTCGAACTGTCGACGAGCCGGCGCTTGATCTCGTGGTTGGCTTCGGCCAAGAGCTCCTTCTCGCGGCGCAGCAGCGCGAGTTCTTCCCACTGGTGCCGGTACTGCGTCCAAAGCCCTGCCGCGCGCCGGGCCGCGGCGTCCCGGAACTCACCAACGACGAAGCCGACCGCGAAGAAGAGCAGCGCTTCCTGCATGACGCTGCGATCGAGCAGGGCGAGGAAGTCGCCATCGAGGGCACGATGTGCGCCGATGGCGTAGAGCACGGACGCGATCCCCGCCGCGACGATGGCACCCACGACGCCCCGCGCCGCAGACATCGGCAAGACCACGAGCCAATAGGGGTGCGGGTGGACGGCGTGAGAACCGATGGTGCCAGTGACCGCGATCTCGCCGAGCGCGATCAAGCCGAAGAGCACCAAGGCCTCGAGCAAACTCGCGACGAAGCGCTGCTCGCTGGGGGCAAAGGACGCGACGGCCTCTCCTTCGATCTGCGCTTGGATGTCGACGTCGTAGACGACGTCGTTGTCGCCGATGTCGTTGTCGACGTCGTCGTCGGCCCGCGCCACGCCGCTGTGCTGGTCGTCGAGCCAGTCGAGGAGTTCTTCTGGGTCTTCGAAGTCCGCCTCCGCGTCGAGCGCGAAGTCCTCGCTGCGCAGTTCCGGCTCGACTGCGTCATCGACGCCGCCGTCGTCGACCGCACTGTCCGCGCTCTCCACATCGACTTCGACGAGGATGAAGTCCTCGTCGAGGTCGAGCTCCAGCGCATCATCGTGAGCGCGCTTCACCAGCGCACGACCCATTGAAGACCGAGGCGCAGGCTGGCCTCGTTGCCGCTGCGTCCGAGCGTGCTGCCTGAAGCCGCCGTCAGCGAGAACTCGTGGTGGCGCGACGGTCGCCAGGTCGCCGCCGTGGACGCGCCCCAGAGCACGTCACCGCTGTGAAACTCGTGGCCGAGATGGGCCGACGCAGCGACCCCGAAGCCTTCGGCGAAGCTCCGTTCGGCGGCGATGGTCGCTTGCACGGACGTCGAGCGCCGCGCGATCGGCAAGGAGCTCGGCAAGTCTGCGTTGCCCGCAAAGCCGCTCGATGCGAGCGTCAGCCAGGCCTGGGCCAGCAGCGCACGCGCGGCGCCGCTGTGGGCGACCGGGCTCCCTTCGCGCGCGGATGCGACGTGGCGTGCGCGCCAGAGCGGCGTCGTCACGAGCGGACCCGCGGTGAGGCGGCGACCGAGGCTCGCGCTGGCCTGCCATTCGTCGTCGCTTCTGGCGACACCGCCATCGAAGAGAGCGCTGAGCCGCCGCAGCCGAGACTCGGCGCCGAGCCACCAGGCATCGCCGACTTCGAGCCACGTCGCAACTTCGAGCGACGTCGCGCGACCCTCGAGCCCGGCCGCTGCAGCAGGCTCGGCCCAGAGTTCGTTCCACGCGAGACGGGCCTCGACGAGGTGGTAGGGCTCGTCGCCGATCAGGCGTCCTGCGACGAAGGCCCCGACGTCAGAACCCGGGACGTCAGGCGCGGCAAAGAAGCCGGCGGCGAGGCCGCGTTTCGCGCCGTAGCGCCACTCGGCACCGACGTCGACGAGAGCCGAGCGCGCGACGACCTCGCTGGTGCCGCCGCGATGGCCGGCCGCGTAACCACGCCACTCGCCGTAGCCGAGCGAAGCGAAGACGCGCGTGTCCTCGCGGCCCGTCTCGAAGCTCCCGTGCTCGCGGAGCTCGAAGGCCTCGTCGTTACCGACCCGCGACGACAGGACCGTCGTCCGCAACGTGCTCGCGGTCACGTCGAAGAGCCGCGCCTCGTTCGCGCTTCCATGCGCGTCGCCGGGGCGCAGCTGCAAGAAGCGCCGATAGGCATCGCGCGCCGCGTGCAGCTCGGCGCGCTCCTCTTGCACGTGGGCCAAGTCCGCGAGCAGACCAGCGTCCTCGCCGTGCAGCTCGAGGTGGCGCTCGAGGTGGAGCGCCGCTTCGTCGAAGCGCTCCTCCTTGGTCAAGGCCGCCGCGTGGACGCGCAGCGCCCGCCGATGCGACGGGTCGACGGCCAACAGCTTCGCGGTCGTGCCGTAGGCCGCTTCGAAGTCGCGAGCGAGGACGCAGGCCTCGGCGTGGTCGAGGGCGACTTCCTCGTTGCTTGGTTGTTCGCGCACGAGCTCGGCGAAGAGCACCCGCGCCTGCGTGACGTCGCTGATGCGGAGCAAGGCCTTCGCGAGCATCAAGCGCTCGTTGAAGCTCGCGCTCGTGCGCGCACCGAGTTCGCGCGCAACTTCCTTGTGGACACGCCGCGCCTCGCTCCCGCGCTCCGCCGCGAAAAGCGCCTCGCCGAGGTAGAAGCTTACGGTCGCACGATCCTCGTTCGAGACCGCCAAGCGACGCTCGAGGTAGGTGATGGCCGTGGACGCTCGATCCGTCCACGAGAGGATCAAGCCACAGCGCAGCAGCGCATGGGCGTGCCGCTCGTCGAGCTCGAGGACCTTGCGGTAATAGGCGAGGGCCGCCTCGGGTCGCTCTTCGGCGAAGAGGATGTCTGCTGCCTCGAGCAGGTGCTCGACGCTCGATCCGTCGCTGTTGGCGATGGCGACGATGGCCTCGATCGCGTCGTCCGTCCGACCGTGCGCGAAGAGCGCTTCGATCAAGCGCCGCTGCGCTCGCGAGTGCACTCCCTCCGCATCGGCGAGGCGCCGCCAGAGAGTCAGCGCCTCGGAGCGGCGCTCCGCCGCCTCGTAGAGGTCAGCGAGGAGGCGCAGGTTGTCGTGGTCGTGGCTGACCAAGGCAGCGTAGTGCTCGCGCGCTTCGATCTCCTTGGTCACCCGCTCGGTCCAAGTAGCGCGCTCGATCCAGAGCTTCGCGAGGTCCGCGCGGTCAGGGAAGCTCAACGCCAGCTCCTTCGCGGCATCACAACGACGCAGAGGATCTGGCTCCAGATCGAGGAGCTCGGCGCGCAGCTCGATCGACTCTGCGTGCTGCGGAAAACGCTCGAGGGCTTGAGCGACGACTTCGCGCACCTGGCTCTGGTCGAAGAGCGGTCGCAGTCGACGCACCATCGCGAGCAAGGCCTCGGGTCGGATGCGCGCGTCGAACATCGGCGCGCCGAAGTCGCGCGGCAGGGTGACTTCACGCAAAGCCTCGCTCTCACTCGCTCGCGCCAAGACATGCGGCGCACGCTCGGCTTCGATCGGCACGCCAGCGAGGCTCGCGACAACACGCGCGACGGCGCTGCGCTCGCCGCGTGCGACCAGCAGGGACACGAGCTCGGCGCCCACGCTGACATCGCCGGCCGCGAGGCGTGTTTCGAGCGAGCGCAGCAAGAGATCGTCGAGGCCTAGGCGTCGGTAGAGGCCGTCGAGGCGCGCCGCGACTTCGCCGTCGAAGGCCACGGCCAGCTCGCGCTCGAGGGCTTCGATCGCGAGACGGGGCCGCAAATCCTGCAAGGCCAGGTCGGCGATCTTCTGCGAAAGCGCGCGGCGCGCATCGCCTTCGAGCTTGGGCACGACCTCGGCGAGAATCGACAGCCCATCGCTCGTGTATCCGCTCTCGAGCGCGAGTCGAGCGGCGGCCTCCATGTGCGCGACCTCGCCGATGCTGCGCGCGAGCTCGACGGCGTGCGGGACCGCCGCCTCGGGTCGACCGATGGCCGGGTAGAGCGCGACCAAGTCCTCGCGTGCGGCCTTGATCGCCGCGTCGTCGTTTGTGACTGCGAGGACAGCTTCGAGGGCGTCGACCCGCGCCTCGTCCAAGCCGATCCACGATGCGACGCGTGCCCGCCTCAGCAAGAAGGCCTCGAGCTCAGACGCTTCGACGTAGGGTGCTCCGCTCTGTACGAGCCACGCCTCGGTCAGGCGACCGTAGGCGAGGGCGTCGGCGACGAGGCCTTCGCGCAGCGCGGCCGAGAGGCGGTCGTCGTTCGGCGTTGCGTCAGCTGCGAGCGCGCGCAAACGCCAGCGTCGAGCCGCGCGCGGTCGACCGAGCGAAGCGAAGCTCCGCGCCAGCGCCGCCGCGGACCTGGGGTCCAGACCGCTGCGTCCGAGCCCGGCTTGCAGGTTGGCGGCGCGCGCGTCGACGCCGATCATCGTGTTCGTCACAGCCTCGGTCACGAGCGGCGCGAAGAAGGCTTCGGTCTCACGCGCGACGGCCGAGTCCTCCCCGAGGCCAACGAGTTCTTCCGCCCAAGCGTCGGGCTGCTCGAGAGCGAGCTCCAGCAGCACTGCTGCGTCGACGCCCGTGTCCTCGAGCGGGCTCAGCTCCTTGCGCAAGAGCGTGACCGCCGTCCGGATCAAGGGCAGCGTCGCCGCCGTCCCGCTGATGCCCTCGAGCATCGCGAGCGCGGTTCGCGCGTCGCCGCTCTGCCGTGCTCGCGCCAGGAGCTGCCACACCGTTTCGATCTCGAGGCCGGTGCGTGTATCGAAGCCGGAGAAACTCGAGGCCTCGTCGTGTGGACCCGGGAGGCCGACGAGGACGATGAGCGCCAGGGCACCGACCAACACGAAGAGAACGACGTTCCAGCGCGAGAGCTTCACGGCAGGCGGACCTCGACGCGCGTGTCCCCGCCTGGAGGCGCTTCGATCGTGACGCGACCTGTCGCGTCGGCGCGCCGCGACTCCACATGACCGTCAAGGACGACGTCAACGACCGCCCCCGGCGCAAAGCCATTGCAAACGATGCTGCGCGGCGCGACCGACCGGGAACGGAAGCTCACGCCTCTCGCGTCCCGCTCGATGTCCTCGAGGATGTGGCTCGCCTCCTCGATGTGCGGGCTCGACGCCGTTGCATCATCGCGCGCGGACTGCGCCTGAAACTGCAAGCTCGCGCAGGGGCCGCCAAGCAAGAAGTAGCGTGAGCCAGCAATGCGCCGCTCTCCGACGATGCCCGGCGAAGCAGCCCAATCGATGCGTCGGTCGTCGCCGTCGAGCCGCACGGTGCGGCAAGCCTCGAAACCCGAGAAGCGCCATCCGCGCGGCTCGCGCTCGACGTGGCAGCGCTGCCGTGCATCGAGGACCGCGCGTACATAGTCCGAGGCATAGATAGCGGCCGTTCGCTCGCGCCGCCCCCAGCGATCGAGGACCTGTTGAAGGGCGCGCAGTCGCGGCGGACGTTCGACCGAGTAGAAGTGCGCGTAAACATTCGCCGGCTTGAGGATGCGACCGGTCCCACTGCGCTCGATCGTTCGATCCACATGTGCGAAGGCGCCGGGCATCGTAGAGAAGAAGCCGTCGAAGACGTTCTCGTTCGGCGCCGCGCAATAAACCTGGTATTCGTCGCCGACGCTGCGCCCACGCGGCTGAACGAAGCTCACCGAAGCGTGGAGCTCGTCCCAACGGGCAACACCACCATTGATGTTGAGCAGCCCCAGCTCGCGCACGGCGCGCAGCGCGGCCTCGTCGGGATTGGCCATACCCGACCAAAAGAAGAGGCGGCAGGCCTTGCCGTCCGGCACGAGGTAATCCTCGAAGAAGCGCAGCGACTCGCGCACTTCGGAAACCATGTCGTGGCGATACGAAGCGAGCCCGTCATACCAGTTGACGACCCGCCGTGGCGTCGCCTTCGTCCACTTGCGACGCCAGTCGAGCGGGTGCAGGACCGAGTGGCTAGCGATCTCGACCTTCGGATCCGCAAAGAGCCGACGCGCAACCTGCATCGCGTGCGTCGGGGCTTCGGGCCGGATGTCGTCGGTCACGCTGGCGACGATGACGCTGAGCGTCATCGGTAGGTCGTAGCGCGCGAGGACCTCGTTCGCGAAGACCTCGCCACAGATCAGGTCGTCGCGTCCTTGCACGCGAACCGTCGATTGGCTCTCGAAGCCATCACCGTCCACATGAAAGAAAAAGCCGCGCCGCCCACAATAAACATTCGGATCCGCACAAGGGACCCCAATGCGATCCAGCGCTGCCGCGAAGAAGGCAAAAGGATCGACGTGCCAGCGCCGGTCGACGTGCACACCACCTGGCGTGAATGCCCACGGCAAGAGGGCGATGCCACCCCATGGCCCTGTGACGATCGGCGTGCGCACGTCACCCTTGCTGCGGTCTTGCGTGCGCAGCCAAACGCAGTTCAGAGCGTCGAAGGACGCTGGCCCGAGGTGTACGCTGCGTCGGCTTTGGCGACCCTCGTAGCCGGTCTCACGACCAGGTTCCCCCTGGACCTCGATCTGCACGGGATCGCCATTCCATCCGTCCTTGTGCTCGAGGCCGAAACCACGCAACCACTTGGCCAAGCGCGCTCGATCGAGGTCGAGCGGGCCGAAGTCGCCGAAGTGCACGAAGCGCACGTGTGCGTGGCGCCGCGCTTCATCCAGGAAGTCCCAGACCCAAGGCTCGGCTTCGTCGCCGTAGTAGAACGAAGTCATCACGGCGGCGACGTCGTTCCACGCAGTCTTCGAGGGCCGCTCCGCCTTGGCGTCGACGGGCACGACCTCGAGTCCCAAATGCTCGATCGGCAGCTCGAGCATGTCACGCACGGCGTCGTCGCGCGACGACCCTCGGTCGTGGCTCAGGCGCGAAGCGAGGACGAGCACTTGCCGGCGCACGCGCGGCCCGTCCGCCTCGTGCTCGAGCGTCGGATCAGCCTGCGCCGCGCCCGCGACGAGGAAGGTCCCGACCGCGAGAAGCGCGCGGATGGACAGCGATTCGCGTCGTGGTGACTTCGAGCGCAAGACCAGAGAACCTGGACATGAGTGGCACTACAGAAAGCACTGCTGGAACGGAACTGCTGTGGTGGTTCGATCGACCGTCCAAAGACTGAGACTTGAAGCTCTGCAGGCGCGGCTCGGTCATGACCGATCGATGGATTCATGTTCACTCGCTACCACGTCGCGCAGCGGGCCGTGCTGTGGATCACGACAATCACGTTGTCTGCATGCACCACAGTGTCCCTTGCCCCACTGGCAAGGAAGCCGCTCGCGCAAGTCCGCTCTTGGGCGATCCAACTGCAGGGCCTCGAGCGCTCGGGCGCTGTCGCATCGCTGCAACGAGCGACGGTCGACCTCGTCGTGATCGAAGCCACCTCGAATGTGCGTGGAAGCGAGGGGTTTGCTAGCGCCGATGTCGTCCGCAAGCTCCGATCCACACCGGGCGAGGCGCTCCCTTCGAAGCTCGTCCTCGCCTATCTCAACGTCGGACAAGCCGAAGACTACCGGGACTACTGGCGCGAGGATTGGCGTGCGCCGACCACCGAAGAGCGTGGCAGCCCCGACTTTCTCTTGAGCCTCGATCCCGAAGGCTGGCCCGGCAACTACCCGTGCAAGTTCTGGGACGAACGCTGGAAGCGCGTCCTCTTCGGCTCTCCCACGGCCGTGCTCGACCGCCTCCTCGAAGCCGGCTTCGACGGGGTCTACCTCGACTGGGTCCTCGGCTACGAAGACGCGAGCGTCCGGGCAGTCGCGCGGGCAGACGACGTCGACCCAGCACGCGCGATGCTGGAGCTCGTGGCGGAGCTCGCCGCCTACGCGCGGGCGCGGAAGCCCGGCTTCTTGATCGTCGCGCAGAACGCCGCCTGGCTCGGTCACGAAGCGCCGGGCTTCGAAGCGCACATCGACGCGCTCGCGCAGGAAGACCTGAGCTTCCGCGGCTCGGCGACGGCCAAGTGGGACGACGATGACGCGGGCGGCATCGATACGGTCCGCGAGCGGCTCGACGAAGACGGCCGCGACCCGCTGATCGAACGCCTCAGCGAGATCCGAGCGGGCGGCCTGCCCATCCTCACGCTCGACTATGCCGTGCGTCGCGAAGACGTGCAGCGGGCGATCGAACGCAGCCGCAGCCGAGCCTTCGTGCCGACGGTCAGCCGCACGCCTCTCGATCGCCTACCGCTGCTGCTGCCGCGATGAGGGCGCGCTCGCGGCGCCGCAGCCATAACGTCAGAGACGGAAACGTGGTGGAGACGAAGGGACTCGAACCCTCGACCTTCGCATTGCGAACGCGACGCTCTCCCAACTGAGCTACGTCCCCGCACGAGGCCGGGAAGGATAACGAGGCCCGGCCCTCGGTCAATGTCCGTTCCTGAGACCGACGCGCTTCACGAAACGAACGGGGCCAAGGGCTTCCTGCTCCTCGCTGCCCGCGACGACCGGGAAGCCGCGGGGCGCAAGGACACCCTGGACGGGTGAACGGCTGCGGACGACGAGGGGCTCCGTGCCTTCGAAGTGCACCGAACGACAGAGCACGCCGCCGATGACCTCGGCGCCGGCATTCGCGACGACCAGGTCGTGGGTGGCGCAGAGCATGAGTTGCACGCTCGCGCGCCGGTCAGGACTCGCAAGCCAGATGCGCCCCGCCCCCTCGGTCGGGCTCAGCAGTGGCAAGGTGACATGGGCCTCGCTTCTCGGCTCGTTCTCCGAGCGCCGGCCGTCTCGATCGAGGTCACGGTAGGACGCATAGCCCGGCCGGCCCGCGACGATGACGACTTGATCTGCCTCGCCTTGGAGCCGCACGGTCCCCGCGATGTGGACATCGCCATCGACCAGGATGAGGATCGTGCGCCCCCGTGTCGACAAGAGCGTGTCGGCATCGCTTCGGCCGATCCACAGATGGCCGCGTACGCGAAGGACGCTATCGCGCCGTGTGTGCAAGGCAGCGACGATGCGTGCGGCGGCGGGGTTGCCGAGTTCGAAATTGTCGAGTTCGGTCGCTCCGACTTGGAAGGCCTCGCGACGGCGCTCATCGGCACGGCGGAAGTTGGCGAGCAGAGCCGCCTCGGCATGGCCGTCACGGTCGCCGACGCGACGGCGATCGACCCAAACGTCCACATCACTCCAAGCCTCGACATCTTGGAAGGGCATACGTTCGAGACGCCGTGGTGTGCAACCCTCCACTCGGCAAGCGTCCTCGTCGCCAATGTCCGCAAGCGAAGCGAAGGGCCAAGAGAGGCACGGCTCGACGACGCCTCGTTGCAACGGCGCCTGAAAGAGCAGCAAGTTGGAAGCGACCTCGATCCCACAAACGAGCAGGCGCTCACGGTCTTGCTTGCGGAACTCGACCCAGGCACGCCCTCGTGGGTCATCGGCGAACGGACCTTGGTGCAAGCTGAGACGCTGCCCGGCGAAGAGCTGCCCCATCGCGGGCAAGGCTCGACGGAGCACGTCCTCGGCGACGGCGAGGCGCTTCGTTGCTTCCACACGTTTGTCGACCTGCGCCTCGTGCCGCTTCGGCTCGTCGACGACGAGGACCGCGACCATGGTGATCGCCACAGCAGCGATGACCGCCACGGCGACGGCGCCCTCGGCTGCGAAGGGCCCCAGAAGCGTGCGCCTCCACGCCGCCCGCAGTCGACTCGCCCACAGACCTCGCCGCCGCGCCGGTCTGCGCGTGACGAGAGGGCGTGGTGCCTGGTCAGCGCTGCGCATCGTCCACCGCCGTTCCGTGAGCGTCGGCGCTTCAGCGACCGACTGGAGGTGAAGCTTGGTTCTCGGTAGGCGGCGCGGCGACGGCGTCGACATCGGTAGCGCATCCGGTCGACGGGGTGGCATCGACAGGCTTCGGCTCGAGGAAAAGTTCGACACCTGCAGGCGGATGAGCGCGCAACCACGTGATCATCGCGTTGAGCTCATCGGCGATCTCGGTCAGCTCGTCACCCTTGCGCAACTTGACAGTAAAGCTCAAGTCGCCCTCACGGATCTCTCGCATCGAACGGCAGAGCCGAAACATCGGACCGGCGATGCGGTTGCTGTAGCGCAGCGCAGAGATCACGACCGTCGTCCCAGCGGCGACGATGAACAAGAAAAGCGAGACGAAGAGCGGCGCCAAGGTCGGCAGCCCCTGTTCGGCGGCCCGGGCTTCATCGAGGACGCGTCCCGTCAGGATCGCGACCGCGATGGTCGCCGCCACGAGCACCAACATCGGGATGATCGTGACACCGACGATGATGCGCCGCTGAACGGGTTTGTTGATGATCAGCTTCTTGCGGCGATTCGGAAGAGTGTGCGACATCGACTGAGTGACCTCGAGCGTTGGGCAGCGCACCGGAGTGGCACGTTCGTGGTCGATCGGCGCAGTTGAGATGCGAGCTTGAGCATGCAACAGAAGCTCGTTGGCGCCGCAGCAGGAGAGCGACGCGCGCCTTGCTCGTCACTGAGCGATTGCCGGCCGTCGACGTCCTTCGACGCGATTTTGGCCAAGTTCGAACAAGCACACAAGTTCGCTCAGACCGTGCCGACCATGCCGAGGTGACGTGAGCAACGCCTCACGATGGTTCCTGACGAAACAAAAAAATGAACGACTCCAGCGAGCGCCGCGCAATGCAGATCAAGTGCCCGACGATGCGCAGAGTCATCAACTTCGATCGGGAATCCGACACAAGGACGGCCGCCGTCGCTGTGGTGCGCAGCGCAATGCTACACACGTTGCACGAGCGCAACGCTGTCGCATCGAACTGCGCCCCGCATCGAAGCATGGGCCCTGTGCCTCACCTGAGATTTCGTTCTCCCTGCCCTTCAGTCGGTGATGAAAGTGCGCCGAGAATGCGGCGAGAGGGCGTGACGCGAGCGTCATTGCCTTCGCCGTTCCAAGGGACTTCCGCCGTGGCAATGTCGTGTGAGTTGCCAGTCGTCGCGCGGAACAGCAGTGCAGGGACGAACGCGCAGTTTCTCGACCGAGCGCAGTGCCAGCCATCCGGACTGAACGACGCCAGCAACGCGTGCAAGCGTCCGAGAGCGTGATCAAACCCTGACGAATGGAGAACCCCATGAATCGTGCGAACGACAACAAGAGTGACAACATGGATGACGCACGCGACCGCCGAGCCGACTCGGTACGCTTCGGCGACCTCGACGATGACAACGATGGTCTCGCCGGTAACCAGGCCAACAAGGGCATGCTGACCGATGCCGTCGCTGACAAGCTCGGCGGCTCGCGTCGTCAAGCTGCCCGTATTCTCGACGCCGTGCTCGACAGCATCACCGACCTGCTCAATGACAAGGGGCGTGTGGCTGTCAAGGGCTTCGGCACCTTCGAACGCAAGATCCGCAAGGGTCGCGCCTACAAGCACCCGGTCACCGGCAAGAGCATCGATGTCGCCGACAAGCTGACGATTCTCTTCAAGCCATCGAAGAACCTCATCGACGCGACGACCTGCGAGTCGAACGACTCGAAGGGCTCGAACGGGAAGAACGACGAGCCCGCTGCGCTTTTTCGCGCCTGAAAGCGACGACTGAGTTCTCGGCCGATGATGAGCTTCCCGCGCGCGGCGTCGCTATGCTCGCGCGGGTTCTACGACGCTGAGACACCTGAGCGATGACCAAGACCCCATCCGTCCGCGCGGCTGCGATCCAGTGGGACATCCACCGCGGGGATGCAGCCTTCAACTTCGCGGAGGCCGAGCGCCTCATCCTCGAAGCGCACGAAGATGGCGTGGAGATCGTCGTCCTGCCCGAGCTCTGGTCGACGTCCTTTGTCGGCGACCGCGCGGTCGACTATCGCGACGACATCGCGCGGGTCGAGCAGGGCTTGGCGACCATGAGCGGCGACCTCGGCCTGGTCGCGACCGGTTCGAGCTACGAGGTCGACGCGGCGGGGTCGGTGTTCAACACTGCGACGGTCTTCGAAGACGGCAAGGTGCTCGGGCGCTACCGCAAGGCCCACCTCTTCAGCCCGCACGGCGAGGACCGCATGTTCACGGCCGGCGACGCGCCGCTCGTGGTCGACACCAAGTTCGGTCGGGCCGCGATCGCGATTTGCTACGACCTGCGCTTTCCTGAGCTCATTCGTGAGCTCGCGTTGACCGAAGCCATCATGCTGCTCGTTCCGGCACAGTGGCCCGAGCCGCGCGAACGACACTGGAACGTGCTGTCCCGCGCGCGCGCGATCGAGGAGCAGTTCTTCGTCGTCGCGAGCAATCGCTGCGGCGTCGAGCCGAGTCTCTTGTCGGACCAGGACATCAGCTACCCCGGCAACTCGTTGATCGTCAGCCCGACCGGCGAAGTCCTCGCCGAAGGCGATGGCGAAGCAAGCGTCGTCGCGGCCGACCTCCGCCTCAAAGAAGTCTCGATCATCCGTCGCGCGATCCCGGTCTTCCGCGATCGACGCCCCGGCTTCTACGCGAAGGCTCACCGCGACTTGAGTCCGATGCGTCCAGCGCCGGAAGCGTGAGCCCATGCGTGGCGCATCTGAGCGCCATCGTTTCCAAGCAAAGCAGTGCAAGGGCCACTGCCTGCACATACGTCCCTGCTAAGCGGCGTTCTGGCGCGAGCTCCGCTTTTTACTCGTTTGCGTGCAAACTATCTGGCATCCTGCCTGGGTGCCGTCTCCCTCGTTTGATCCGCCGTCAGTCGAACAGCAGGGCGAGATCCTGCGAGCCCTCCGCCGCATCATGCGAGCGGTCGACTTGCACTCGCGCCACCTCTTCGAAGACCACGGCCTGACAGCCCCTCAGCTCGCGGCCTTGAGGGCGGTCGAGACCCACGGACCACTGTCGCCTGCTGCGATCGCCCAGCGTATCCACCTGAGTCGCCCCACCGTGACCGGCATCCTCGCGCGGCTCTGCTCCCGCGGCATGCTCGCTCGCACGCCGTGTCCGAGAGACGGACGCAGCGTCTGGATCGAACTCACCGTCTCCGGTCGACAGGCCCTCGCTGCCATGCCCCCGGTGCTTCAAGAGACCTTTGTCCACCGCTTGGCCGAGCTCGCCGATTGGGAGCGAAGCTCGATCCTCGCGACCTTGCAGCGCTTGGCATCGATGATGGACGCGTCCGATCTCGACGCCGCTCCCCTCCTCGTCAACCACGCGCCCGACACCGTGCCGCCCAACACGAACGGCACGAACGACCAGTCCTTTCCAACGGAGCATTCCAATGCTGGGTGAGATCGCGAGACCTGCACCCAGCCCCAGCTGACGAGCCCAAGGAAGCGCATGAAGACCACGACCCGTACTGTTTCCCCTCGCCAAGCGGATGCCGATCATCTGGAGCGCATTTGGAAACTCGCCTACGCCGCTACTACCACCGAAGATCTAGAACAACTGTACGAGGAGTGGGCTAGCACCTACGACCATGACCACGCGAAGATCGGCTTCGTTGGTCATCGCGTCGCAGCCCACGTGCTCCAGCGTCACACGACTCGCCACGATCTCCTGCGCGTGCTGGACGCTGGAGCTGGAACCGGCGCTGCGGGACAAGAGCTGCAGCGACTCGGTTTCGCGCACCTGACAGGTGTCGACCTCTCCCCTCACATGCTGGCCGTCGCGCGCGAGAAGGCCTGCTATGAAGAGCTCGTCGTAGCGGACATGTCCCTGCCGGTCGACGCCCTACCGGGTTTGTACTTCGACGCTGCGATCGCGGTCGGTCTCTTCTCTTATGGCCAAGCGCCAGCCGAGACCTTGGACGAGATCCTGCGCGTCGTCCGCCCTGGCGGCGTCTTCGCATTGACCATGCGGACCGACTTCTTCGAGGAGGACCCTCTCGGCATCCGCGCCCGACTGGAGATCCTGCAGAAGCAGCGCGTCTGCCGCTTGCTCGAGGTCACCGAGCCGCTGCCCTACCTACCCGGCAAAGACCCACGAGCGCTGTTTCGCGTGTGGTGCTTTCGGGTCATCGGCCGCCGCGATGCGGAGGCCGAGGACGGTTTCGAAGAGGCCGTCCGCGAGGCATTCGAAGACGCCAACTGGGTCAAGAAGTTGGACCACTCATGGATCTGGGACTCGCGGGCTTCGCGCCTCTACGAGCGCTACTCCCAATCCGACGGCTACTACCTGACCGACAGCGAAGAGGAGATCATCGAGCGGGAAGCGCACGAGATCGTCGCGAGCGAACGACTGATCGTAGAGCTCGGTTGCGGCTCGGCTCCCAAAATCCCCCCAATCTTGAAGGCCCCGCCCCAGATCTCGGACGAGCCGCTGCGCTACTGCCCGATCGACGTCTCGAAGGGCGCGCTCGACGCGACCACCGAAGAAGTCCGGCGGCTCTTCCCGGAGCGCCTCGAAGTCTGCCCGCAACAAGGCTTGTTCGCAGACATCCTGGACCAGATCCCAGAAGACCAACCCAAGCTGGTCTTCTTCTTCGGTTCCTCGATCGGCAATCTGGATCAAGTGCAGGACACAGTTCGCTTTCTCGAGGAAGTGCGCGCACACTTCCAGCCTGGGGACCGCTTGGTCTTGGGCATCGACTTGCACAAAGACGCCGACGTCCTCGAACGCGCCTACAACGAAGAGGAGGCCTGTCGGGATTTCTTCGTACACATGGTGCGACGCATCAACGAGACGCTCGGGTCGGACTTCGACCCACGCGTCTTCGAACTCTCATCGACCTACGAGCCCGAAGAGGCCTACCAGGACATCCGAACACATCGCATGAATTTGCGTGTAGCACCAACAGAGCCACAACGAACATGGGTCAAGCAGCTCGGCATGGAGGTCTCGCTCGAAGCGGGACAGCCGGTCCAAGTCGGCATCAGCCGCAAGTTCGATCCTGAGTCCATTGGCAGGCTCGGCGAGGCGGCGGGCTTCCACCTTCGACGCCAGTACTTCGATGCCCGAAGGTGGTTTTCGCTCAGTGAACTCGTCAGCCCGGATGCCTGACGCTTCGATTCGCTTCGAATCGGTCTCCAAGACCTACCGCTCTTCGAAGAGCGGGGCGACGACCGCAGCCGTAGTAGGTCTCGACCTCGAGGTCGCAAGCGGCGAGGTGCTCTGCCTCGTCGGCACGAGCGGCTGCGGCAAGACCACGACCCTGCGCATGATCAATCGCTTGGTCGAGCCCAGCAAAGGGCGGGTCCTGGTCGGCGAGCGCGACATCCAAGAGCTCGACCCCATCCGCTTGCGCCGCAGAATGGGCTACGTGCTCCAGCGAGGCGGCCTCTTCCCACATCTGAGCGTGGCCGAGAACATCGGCTTGGTCGCCAAGCTCGAGGGCTGGACGCGGGAGCGCATCCGCGCGAGGGTCCTCGAGCTGCTCGAACTGGTTCACTTGGGTCCGGAGCTCGCAGAGCGCTTTCCTCGACAACTCTCCGGCGGCCAACGCCAACGCATCGGCGTGGCCCGCGCGCTCATGCTCGACCCACCGATCATACTATTGGACGAGCCCTTCGGCGCCCTGGACCCGATCACGAAGCGAGAGCTGCACGGCGAGTTCCACGAACTGCGCCGCCTGCTCCCGCGCACGATGGTGCTGGTCAGCCACGACATGAACGAAGCGCGCACGTTGGCGGACCGCATCGGCGTGATGTCGGAGGGCAGGCTGCTCCAGATAGGGACCTGGGACGACCTCGTCGGGCAGCCCGCGAACGACTTCGTCGCGAGCTTCGTCGGAGGCGATCATGGCTGAGCCCCTGGGTCTGCGCCGCGGCATCTGGATTGGGTTACTCGGCTTCATCGCAACAGCGGCTGCGCTCCGAGCCGAGCCGACTGTCGGCCAAGACCCTGCCCGCAAGCTGGTCATCGGCAGCAAGAACTTCGCGGAGTCGCGCCTCCTCGCCGAGATGCTGAAGATCTTGGTCGAGGACCGGAGCGACTTCGAAGTCGAGCATCGCGCCAACCTCGGCGGGACCTTGGTCTGCATGGAAGCGCTCCGTGCAGGAGCAATCGACGTCTACCCGGAGTACACAGGAACGGGCTGGACGGTCATCCTCGAAGAGAAGCGGCGCGCGAGCGACCCCATGCGCACCTACTTCGAGGTCGCCAAGGCCTACCGCGAGCGCTGGGACATCGAGTGGCTCTCTCCATTCGGCCTCGACAACACCTACGTGTTGGCGATCAGCGAAGCAAAGGCAGCGTCGCTCGGCATCACCACGATCTCGGACCTGGTCGCCCATGGGCCTTCGTTGACCGCGGGCTTCAGCATCGAGTTCATGGAGCGCCCCGACGGCTGGCCCGGCCTGCGCGAGTTCTACTCCCTGCAGCTCGGGTCCGCGCGCGGACTCGAGCATGGCCTGGCCTACGAAGCGCTCGCTGCCGGCGAAGTCGACCTCGTCGACGCCTACGCGACCGACGGCAAGCTGCTGCGCTACCCGCTCCGGAGGCTGAAAGACGACCGCGGCTTCTTCCCGCCCTACCAAGCCGCGCCGATCGTGCGAGGGGCCGTGCTGCGAGACCATCCGGAGCTGCGCTCCATGCTCGATGGCCTCGCCTACCGCATCGATGACGCTTCGATGACGAAGCTCAACCATGCGGTCGAAGTCGAGCAGCGCGGCTTCCGAGAGGTCGCCATGGGCTTCCTCCGGGACGAAGGGCTCACCCGGAACACCGCTGTCGAAGCGCCGGCCCAGAAGCGCACTGGCTTTTGGCGCTTCTTCTTGGACCGCTGGCGCGTGACCCTGCAGCTGGTCCTCGAACACATCTGGTTGACAGCCATCGCGGTCGCCCTGGCGGCCCTCGTTGCACTTCCCCTCGGGATCTGGATCCAAGGGCGCCCCATGGCCGCGAGGATCTCCCTGGCTATCGCTGGTGTCATCCAGACCATTCCGAGCCTCGCGCTGCTGGCCCTGGCCATCGCCGTCCCAGGTCTCGGGCTCTCGACGCGGTCGGCCATCGCCGCGCTCTTCCTCTATTCGCTCCTCCCGATCCTGCGCAACACCCACGCGGGCCTAGGCGCCGTCGATGCCGAGCTCGTGGACGCCGCCAAGGCCATCGGCCTGACCAAGGGCCAAGTGCTGCGACAGATCAAGCTGCCGATGGCGATGAGCACGATCTTGGCCGGCCTGCGAACCGCGACCGTCATCTCGATCGGCGTCGCCACGCTCGCCGCCTTCATCGGAGCAGGCGGCTTGGGGCAGCCGATCGTGACCGGGCTCTACTTGAACGACCCGGACTTGGTGCTGTCCGGAGCGCTGCCCGCCGGCTTTCTCGCCCTCGCGATGGACTTTGTCCTCGGCCGCCTCGAGCGCCGCCTCGTGCCACGCGGCCTGCGCGCTTGAGCGACGGTCACTTCGTCAATCGAAGCGGACCTGCTCCTTGCGCGTCAACTGGAGTTCGGGACGCCCGCGGTAACGAAAGATGGGCCCCGTGACGACGAGCTTCTTTCCCTTCCAAGTCAAGAGGTCGCCGAAGCGCGCGACGGCGTGGCGCGGCACGAAGAGGGTCAAAGAAGAGCGCGGCTTGTCACCCAGTTCGAGGTTGAAGTGGCCACCGCTGCGCGTCGCCTCGACGCGGCGCACGGTGCCGCTGACCTCGACTTCTTGCAGCAGGTGCCGCGCGAGCGCGGCGCCGTCGTCGGCCTGGATACGTGGTAGCGACGGCTTCGCGCCTTCGGTCGCGAGGACCTGCGGCGACGGCGCTGCCGGCAAGCGCGTCGGCTCGCCCTCCCACGCGAAGTCGACGACGACCGCAGCATGGTCCGAGGCATCGTTCTCGTCGCGCGCGAAGCGCGCCTGCGCCACGTCGAGTGCGCCCTCGAAGAGCACGTAGTCGATCTGCTGCTTCTGCCCTGCGTATTCGAAGCTCCACGCTTCTTCTGCCGGCACCTTTTCGGTCGCGTTCTTGAAGCGCGCGAAGAGCGGCGCGAGCGACGCTGAGTCCACCGTGTCGTTGAGATCTCCGAGCAAGACGAAGGGGCTCGTCTGGCCACCGGCGCGCAGCTCGTCGAGGACATCGACGATGCCGCGGGCCTCGGCGCTGCGCCAGCCGACGCCTTGCACATCGTCGCCGAACGTGCGCTTCGACTTGAGGTGCGTGGGCGCGACCAGGAGGCGCTTGCCCGGGTTCGGTTCGAGCTCATGGACGACGGGGTCCCGCGAAAAACGGCGACCTCCCTCGAGGACACGGTGACGGTGGCTCGTCGACCGCCGCAGCGGCACGCGCGAGAGCAAGGCGCAGTCGATGCCACGCATGTCGTTGCTCGACAGCACCTCGACGATGGCGTAGGGCTTGGCGAGGAGGCGGTTCAGCGCTTCGACGACCTCGCGGTTCTCGACCTCGCAGAGGGCCAACACGTCGGCATCGATCGAGTCGATGGTCTTGGCGAGAACGCGGCGCTCGGCGAGGCTCTTGGGCGAAGTCTCTTCGTCGGGGCGATACGGATCGTCGTGGTTGTCGAAGAGATTCTCGACGTTGTAGCAGGCCACGCGCAGCGACTGCGCCGCGAGCATGCCCGGCAACAGGAGCACCGAAACCGCTGACACGAGGGAAAGGAAGCCGCGAAAAGGAGAGCGCATCGCGGCCACGTTAGCACCAGCTCAGGAGCGACGCGATTTCTGGAGCACGAGTCGCAGGCCCGCGGCAAACATGAAGACCGCGAAAACCATCGTGAACCACGCGGCGTCGACGCGGTGCACGAAGACCGTCCCGGCCACCGCCCCCGCTGCGCACGAGGGCGCGAGCACGCGCACGAGGCCAGGCTCCGCCGTCGCCTGCTCGCGGTGCCGCAGGTAGGCGACCAAGGCGGTCGGCAAGACGATCAGCAGCGAAGTCGAGCGACAGGCAAGCGGGCTGAGATCGCTGAAGACCAAGGCGAGTGCCGGAATGAGCACGAGCCCGCCGCCGATGCCAACGATGGTCGCGATCGACCCGCTCAGCAGGCCGAGGAGGGGCAGGATCAAGAACTCGACGCCGTTCAAGGCCTGGTATTCGAACCAGCCGGCCGCGCGCCCGCCCGACCCCAAGCCCGACAAACGATACGCCGAGATCCACAGCACGGCCGTGAAGCCGAAGCGGAGCCACTGATCGGGAATCCGCGACACGTAGCGCGTCACGAACGAGGCCGCGAACATCGAGGTCGGTGCGATCGCCGCGACCGCGAGCCAGGCCGGCTGGACGCTGTTGGGATCGAAGACGAGATGCAGGACTTCGATCGCGACGCTCGCGCCGACGACGAAGGCCACGATGCCGAGGCTCGTGCCCGTCGCGCGCCGCGGATCCAAGCGGTAGACGAGGATCAAGAGCGGCAGGATGATGACCCCGCCGCCGATGCCCAGGAAGGCTGCAAAGAGGCCGACGAGAAAGCCGAGCAGAGCTGTCGTCGACTTCTTCGGAAGTCGCTGCTCTCGCGACGGGTCAGGCATGCGCGCGACCATGACGACGCGTCGTGCCGGCGTCAATCGCGAGCCGGCCGGAAGTCGGCGACCGCGCTCAGTCGAACTTGCGCTTGCGGATCTTGCCGACGATCTTCGCGGCCGAATGCGCCTTCTTGTCGCCGCACGCGAGGAACTTGACGCCGTTCGCCTTCATCGCCGCGCGCTCGGTGAGGGCGCGCTCGTTGTGGTCCGTGCCCTTGGCGTAGACACTCGGCGACAGCGCCGAGATCAGGGAAGCCCCGTCCTCGTCCGCGACTTCGCAGACGTAGTCGACGCTCTCGAGGGCCGCGAGCACCTCCATGCGCTCGACGCTCTCCTGGATCGGAAAGCCCTTGCCCTTCTGCTTCGCCGCGATCTTGTCGTCGAAGACCCCGACGACGAGGAAGTCGCCGCGCGACTTCGCGTCCTCGAGGAAGCGCGCATGCCCGACGTGCAGCAAGTCGAAGCAACCCGTCGTCAGCACGATCGATTTGCCCTGAGACTTGAGGCCGTCCACGATTGCCCCGAGGTTGCGCTGGGACTTGATGATCTTGTCCTTGAACTTTTTTCGCGAAGCGGTCAGAGCCATCGTTACCTCGGCGCCGGGGATGAAGCGGTTCCCTCTTCCCATCGACCAGGGCGGCCTTGCGACTTGAGCGCAAAGCTCGATGCCATGCCCGCGACAGGGCCAGCGCCGGGGGTAGCGCCAGGCTCAGCGCGCCATCGACTTGCGGATGCGCTCGAGCAGTGCCGTCGTCGAATAGCCTTGGAGCAGCGGTACGAGCACAACCTGCCCGCCATGGCTCTCGACCCACGAGGCGCCGACGACCCCCTTGTCACGCCAGTCTTCGCCCTTGACGAGGATGTGCGGCGTGATGCGCTCGATCAGGCTCTCGGGCGTGTCGCTGCCGAAGGGCACGAGGTAGTCGACGACCTCGAGGCCTGCCAGCAAGGCGAGGCGGTCCGCGAGCGGATTGATCGGTCGATCGTCGCCCTTGCCCTGGCGGCGGATCGAAGCATCGTCGTTGACCCCGACGATCAAAACGTCGCCGTAGGCGCGGGCCTTCTCGAGGTAGTCGAGGTGGCCTGGATGCAGCAGGTCGAAGCAGCCGTTCGTGAAGACGACCCGGCGCTTCTCGCTGCGCAACTCGACGAGCAACTTGGCGAGCGACGCGTCATCGAGGACCTTCCCGGTCTCGTGACCACCGAGGGCCGCGAGCAGCTCGTCTCGCGTGACTGCTGCGGTGCCGAAGCGCCCGACGACGATGCCAGCCGCATGGTTGGCGAGGCGCAGCGCCGAAGGCAACTCGAAGCCGGCCGCGAGCGCGAAGGCCAAGATCGCGACGACCGTGTCACCAGCCCCCGTGACGTCGTAGACCGCCCTCGCTTCGGTCGGGAAGATGCCGGTCTCACCCTCCTTGGTCCGGAAGTAAATCCCGTCCGGCCCGAGCGTGATGACGACGCTGTCGAGGCCGCAGCTCTCGGCGAGCCCCTTGGCGACTCGTTCGAGCGCGGCCTCGCCATCGATGCTGACACCGCTCGCCACTTCGGCCTCGAGGCGGTTGGGCGTCACGAGGGTCGCGCCGCGATACTTGCGGTAGTCGTTGCCCTTGGGATCGACGAGGACCGGGATGCCGCGCTCGCGCCCACGATCGATCGCACGCCGCAGGCAGGCTTCGTCGAGGACGCCTTTGCCATAGTCCGACAGGATCATGGCGTCGAAGTCACCGAGGCGCTCGTCGAGGAAGGCAAAGATCTTCGCCTGCGCCTCGGCCGAAGCGCGCTGCTTGGTCTCTTCGTCGACGCGCAGCACTTGGTGTGTGCGCGAGACGTAGCGCGTCTTGACCGTCGTCAAGCGCTGCTCGTCGTGCACGAGGCCATCGACGCCGATCTTGGCCTCGACGAGCCGCTTGGCGAGGCGGTCGGCGCCCTCGTCGTTGCCGACGAGGCCGAGGCAGACGGCGCTTCCGCCCACGCTCACGACGTTGGCGGCGACGTTGCAAGCTCCTCCCAGTCGATAGCTCGCGAAGGACGACTCGAAGACGAGGACCGGCGCCTCGGGCGAGACGCGCCGCGCCTCCCCCTCGACGTAGCGATCCAGAATGAGGTCGCCGACGACGAGGACGCGGGGATGCTGGGCGTGAGAGAGTTGTTCGTAGAGCGAGAGCATCGAGGGTTTCAGCGTGTTCGTTCTCATTGTCGGCGCGCGGGCTCGGCGCTCGCAAGGCTCGGCGCGTCGGCTTGTGGCGCGGGGCGCGTGCGGTAGCGGTCGTGCACCCAAAAGTACTGGTCCGGAGCGCGCAAGATCAGCTCTTCGATGCTGGCCTGCAGGCGCCGCGTCGGCACAGCTAGGTCCTTGGTCCCCGCTTCGACCGCGAAGATGTCACTGAGTTCGAGGCGGAAGCGATAGCGCCGCCCGACGCGGTAGCAGGCCATGGCGACGATGGATGCGGCGCTCATCTGGGCGAGGCGCGCCGGGCTCCGGTCGCAAGAAGCGAGCTTGCCGAAGACCTCGACGAAGATGCCGCGCATGCGCTGGTTCTGGTCGGGCAGCAGGCCGATCGCGCAGTTCGCGCGCAGGGCAGCGACCAAAGAGCGCACACCACCGCGACGCGGCACGATGCTGACACCGAGCTGGGAACGACAGCGCACGAGCCAGGCTTGGAGGTAGGGATTGCCGAGCGGGCGCGCGATGACGACGGCGCCGTCGAAGTGCAGCCCGAGCTGGAAACCCGCGACCTCCCAGGACCCCAAGTGAGGCGTGCAGAAGATCGGCGCACCGACGAGGCCGAGCTCGGCGCGCCGACGCTCGAGCTGGTCGAGGAAGGCTCGGTCATCGACTCGGTCTCGGTGCTTGCCGCTGCGGATCATGCGCTCGATGCGCGCGACGTCACCCAAGACCATGAAGCTCGCGCCGCAGGCGCGGCGCGCGAGCGCGAAGAGTTCTGCCTCGGAGCGCTTCCCCGCGAAGGCCAGAGCCAAGTTGGCGATGGCGATCTTGCGCCGCTTCTTGCTGCAGCGCAGGTAGAGCCGACCGAGCGCATCGAGGGCCGGGTAGACCACGAACTCGGGCAGCCAAGCCATGCCGAAGAGCAGGGCGCGCGCGAGCGCGTACGTGGCCGCGTCGAGGACTCGCGAGCGCTGCTTCTTGGAGGACTTGTGGCGCGCGGACATGGCTCAAGACATCCGCTGTGCGGCGACGAGGCCCGCCGGCAAGAAGGCCGCGATGCCCGGATCCTCGAGCCACACGTGGCCAATGCGCAGGACGAAGCGACGCGGCCCAGCGCCGGCTGTGAATCCGAGCCGTGCCTCGTCTTTTTCGGTCAGGACGAGGATGGCGTCGCTCTCGGTCGCGGCTTGCGCCTCAGCTTCGAGCAGCTCTCTTGCGATCGCGCGGTGATCCCGGAGCCAGCAATGAGCGATGACATCCAAGCCGTAGTCGCGCGCGCTGCGCAAGAAGCGCTCGGGACGCGCGATGCCCGCCAAGAGGCGAGCCTTCTTGCCGCGCGCCTCCTCGCGAGTCCAAACGTGGTCGCTCACGACATCGACGAGGCCCGTGACTTCGCTGCGCAGCGCGTAGCAGCGCAGCTTCGGAAAGCGTCGCCGCAGCTCCGCCATGCGCGCTCGCCACGCATCCGGCTCGACGGCCTCGCAGCCGGTCAGGACGCAGACGTCAGCGCGGCCGAGCGCCGAGGCCGGCTCGCGCGCCCAGCCCGCCGGCAGCAGCGCGCCGCCGAAGGGTTGCTGCGCGTCGACGAGGCAGACGTCGAGGTCGCGGTGCAGCATGCGATGCTGGAAGCCATCATCGAGCAAGACAACGTCGACCGCCTTTTTCTCCAAGAGCCGCAAGCCAGCCTCATAGCGATTCGGGTCCTGGACCTGGGCGAGACCAGGGAAGCGCCGACGCAGCAGCTCGCCTTCGTCGTTCAACTCTGCCCCCGCAGCGCGGCCATAGCCACGCGCTAGCACCCCGACCTCGAGCCCGAGCGCCTGCATGCCCTCGACGAGCAAGGCCACGAAGGGCGTCTTGCCGCTGCCACCAACCGTGAGGTTGCCGATCGAAACGACGGGCACCGGTAGGCGCCGAACGCGCCGCAGTCCGCGGTCGAAGAGGCCGTTCCGCAACGCGACGCCGGCCCGGTAGACCCACGACAACGGCAGCAAGAAGGGTTCAGGTTCGAGCGCCTTCGAGGTCATCAGCACGCGTGACCGACTTGGCGTTGACCGCGACATCGGCCGCCTTCGCGATCTGGTCGACCATTTTCGTGAGCACGGGCTTGGGACCGAACTCGATGAAGTCGCGGTGCCCCGCTCCGAGCAAGTACTCGATCGACGGCTGCCAAAGCACGGACGCCGCGAACTGGCGCTCCAAAGCGCTCCGCAGGTCCTCGGCGCCGCTACGCGGCTGCGCGTCGAAGTTGCTGACGACCGGGAAGGCGGCGTCGCGCAGCTCGACCGCTTTGAGGCGCTGCGCGAAGTCCGCCGCAGCGTCGCTGAGCATCGAAGAGTGAAAGGGCACGCTCACCGGCAAGAGCACAGCCTGGCGGCGTCCGAAGCGCTCGACGAGCTCGTGCATCGCGGCGATCTCGCCCGACATCACGTACTGGCCCGGCGCGTTGAGGTTGGCGAGTTCGCAGACTCCGCTCTTGACCTCGGCGGCGGCGCGGCGCGCTTCTTCTTCGCTCATGCGCAGCAGGGCGACCATGCCACCCGTGCCTTCGGGGACCGCGGCCTGCATGGCCTTGGCTCGGGCCACGACCAAGGGGAGGGCATCCTCGAGGCCCAGCCCCCCCGCCGCGACCAGCGCCGCGTACTCGCCGAGCGAGTGACCGGCCGCGATCGCGGGCGTGTGACCGAAGGCGCGGTAGGCCGCGACATCAACTGCCAGCACACAGGGCTGCGTGTTCTCGGTGCGTACGAGCTCCTCTTCGGGCCCCTCGAAGCAGAGCTCGAGCAGGCCCGGCAAGATGCGGTCGGCCGCCTCGAGCGTCGCCCGCGCTTGCTGCGCGTGCTCGTGGAGCTCGCGCCCCATGCCCGCGAACTGGGAGCCTTGGCCGGTGAAGAGTGCGACGTAGTTCACGTGTTTCGTCTCGTATGTCTCGCGTCGAGAGTCGGACCGATACAGCGCTGCGAAGAGCGCTGCGCGTCGAATCGTAGCCGCGCCAACCCTCGACGCCGGAACGAAAACCGCGCGCCCGCTCGCATCCGGCTCCGACGCCCCATGCTGGACGTGCGCCACATGGGTCTCTGCGGCGTCACATCGAACAACATTTTCTTGCAGAACGGCGATCTCGTCTACGTGCCGCGGCGCGGTCGCTGAGTTTGACCGCGACAAATGCAGCGAACTCCTGACGCGCGGCTCGCTCAGCTCACAAGTCGGTCGGCCAGAGCTCGTTGATGTCGAAGCTGAGTTCTGGAAACACCTGCGACGTCACGCGTTCGGAGAAGGTCTCGATCGACTCGTAGCGGTCTCCACGCGGGTCCGTGCGACGTTCGACGCGGCGTGTCTCGGGATCGACGATCAGGTATTCCGCGACGCCGGCGTGCGCGTAGCGCGCACTCTTCTTTCCGAGATCGATCTGGGCGGTCGACTTGGACAGCACTTCGACGACGAGGTCGGGTGCACCGAGGATCCGCGTGTCGTGAAGGATCGAGCGCCGCTCGGCACGCACGACCGCGAGATCGGGTTGGACGATGTCATGCGGGCCCATCTCGACGTCGGTCGGGGCGACCAGAACGATACCGACGCCTTTCGACTCCAGGACATCGAGGAGGCGTGAGGAGAGGCGCAAGATCCATCGCTGATGCCGTGTCATTGGCGCGGGACTCACGAAGAGCTCCCCGTCCAAGATCTCGTAGCGTCGCCCGTCGTCGGGAAGCCGCAAATAGTCGTCGTAGGTGAGCTGAGTCGTGGATGCCATGGATTGTGCAAGGGAAGCTCTCGCCGAGACGGGTTCCTGTCCCGAGAGAGAAATGCCACGCACATCATAGAGGTGTCGCGGGATTTCGGTTTCTCAGCGACCTGAGGCTACGACCACGCCTCGCGACATCCATCCGTGCGACGTGAGCAAGTTGATAGCTCGTTCAAGCTTGGCGACCTTGCGGTACGCCGCCAGGGGTGGTCGGGCGGGTTGCGGGGGCACGCCAGGCGATGAGCATCATGGCGCCCTTGAGCAAGAAGCGATCGCTGTACGGCGAGCCGCCGAGTCGGTACAGGAACCGCTCCATCGCATAGTACGGCAGCACCTCGGCTGCGGGCCGATCGCTGGCCTTGGCGACGTTCGTCAGCCGCTGGCGAACGGAAGCCACGAGGTTACGAATGGGGCGCGTCACAGGATGGCCTCCAGGTAGCCGCGCACGATGCGCTCGACGCGGCAGATGCTGGCAAACTGCAGCAGTTGCTCGGGGTCGAAGCCGCGCCGTTTGCGCAGCGCCTTCAGCGCCGACAGAGCGGTCTCGAGTCCGACCTGCAAGCGGAACTGGAAGCAGTCCGCGATGGTCTTCGCTGGCGAGTAGACGCGCAGGTCGACGCCATCGACGCGATGCACCTCGACGCCCGCTTCGAACGACTGTGGTCGCAGACGAATCACCCGCAGCGGTGGGTGGGCGAGTCGCGGTTGCTCGGCGCCTCGTGGCAGCGCGATGTTCACTTCGTGGGGCACTTCCTCGGTCAGGTCGTGGAAAGCGAGCGCAGAGACGAGGCACAGCACCGCGCGTGGCAGGCGGGTGGCCACGATCAGCAGGTCGGGTTCTGCTGGCTGTGGGAGGCTCGCCAGCCGGTAGACGCCCAGGCTGAGTTGGTCGATGTGGCCGTCATCACGCAGTCGGGCGAGGGTACGTGAAGGGATGCCGAGTTCGCGCGCCTGGCTGGTGCGGAAGGCGCCGCCGAGGCTGCGCAGCTGTCGCAGCGCCGCCGTTTCGGGCTGGTTGGTTCGGGCAGCAGCCATTGGGATCCAAGATACCTACCAATCGGGTCATCGGTAGGTAATTTGGACATTTCCCCGTGGATGCTTCGAACGAGTCGGAGCGGGCGCCCGGTGGCAGCCAGCCGCAGCGCCATTCGCCCCCCGCCCTCTCCCCGCCCCCCGACGCAGCTACGGGTGGAAGTCCACCTGCAACCCCGCAGTCATCGACGTCAACGTCAGGGTCGGGTCGAGCACCGCCCATTGGAAGAACACCGGCGTGAGCCCCGGTGCCGCTGTTGGGATCGTCGTCGATGTAGACGAGGATCTCGCCGTTGCGGTCCGCGGTGAAGATTCCGAGCGGCGGCTTCGTGCGCTTCCAGGAGACGCGTCCACCGAGCGACGCCGCCGTTGCGCGCCTCAACGAACGCATCGCCCGCGCCGTCCGTAAGATCCTGCTCGCCGACGCGCGCCTCGACGACGCCGCGTGCGACGAAGACGCCCTCGCACCCATCGCAGCCGCCGCGAGTAGGGGCCGCGACGCGCTCGGACCCGAGCGCGGACGCACACCCATCCGCTTCGGCAACCCTCGCGAAGAACTGGCTCGCATCGTCGACCGACGATCCACCCGCTACCTCGGCTTCTCGCTCCAAGCGGACGTGCGCGTCGCCGGCTGCAACCGCGAACGCCGTGAGAAGCTCATCCGCTACATGGCCCGCCCGGCCATCGCGAGTACCCGGCTTCGCATCGCGCGCGACGGCGACGTCATCTACGGCTTCAAGCGCACCTGGAAGGACGGCAGCAAGGCCATCAAGCTCTCTCCTCTTGCCTTCCTCGAGCGACTCGCTGCCCTCGTCCCCAGGCCGCGTCATCCGCTCGTGACCTACCACGGAGTGCTCACGCCTAACTCGGCACTGCGACCCGCCATCGTCAAGGTCCCCGAGCCCGAGGCACCGTGTGAAGCCCGGAAGTCAGCGCCCGGCGCGACGCCCGAGCGACGAGAGAACAAGCCGCGCAATCGAAGTCCGTACTACCCATGGGCAGAACTGCTCCAGCGCGTTTTTGGATTCGACGTCTTGATCTGCGATGCCTGCAAGGGACCGCGCAAGATCGTCGCCTTCATCACGCAGCCCAGCGTGATCGGCAAGATCCTCGAACACTGCGGGCTCGCAAACGACGATGTCGTGCTCACGCCCGCGCGCTCCCCGCCTGGATGCGAGGAAGAGCTCTTCGCGTAGACCGAGGCACTTCGCAAGCGCAACGCTCGCTCCGGGCTACCGATGCGTACTTCGTGAGGTGATTCGGAGATGTTGCCCGCACCCAGGCCCGAGATGCGCCACGCATCTCCTCGCTTCTACCTCGATCGTCAGGGCTACCGGCGCACCGTGCGACGCACACCGGCATGCAAGACAACGTCACCGATCTCCATCACTTCGACTTCGGGTAGTACGGCCCAGATTCGCGTCAAGCTGCCATGGCCTTCGCTCGAAATGCGCAGCAAGCACCGAAAGGGAGGCGGCGCCCAGAACGCGAACGAAAACGTCCCGTCGACTCCAGACGTGCGTTCGGGCGGCCGTTGCCACACGAGAGCAGTGCCGTGCTCGGCGAGCCAACGCGCCTTCGTCGCGTCGTCCGTACCGCCACCGAGAAACACTTCGCAGCCCTCGATCGGCTTGCCCTGATCGTCGATGCAGCGGCCCCGAATCGTCGTGATGCGCTGTCCCGTTGCGCCGTCGTTCGGAGTTTCCACGCGCTGCGCGCCAGCGTCTCGCGCAACGGGATTCTCGACTTCGATGGCGGCATCTGACGACTTGGATCGGAGTGCACTTTCCGTGTCGACGGTCAACGCACCTCGCTCCGTCGTCTGCCCGAAGGCGAACCACAAGATCGCGAGCAGCGCGAGGACAGCAAGGGCGGCCAGAGGCCTCTTGGAGTGCGCGACGTTCACCCTGCACTCAGTATCCGGCTTCGGGCGGCAACTGCACTTCGACGTCCGAAGTCTCGCCCGGACGCAGCGTGACCGTGCGCAGACGGATGCGCTGCGTCGCGAGCGAAACGGGCTTGCCTGCCGCGATGGCCGCGCGCTGAAAGCGCTCTTTGCCTTCACTCGTCGAGAGTTCTTTCGGGAGGACCTCGAGCGAAACCGGTTCCGTCGAGAGTTCAGCCTTCGTCACTCCCGCGGCGTCCGTGGGTAGGAGCCACTGCTGTCTTCGCTGCGTGACCGCTTGCAGTCTCAACCCTTCGACGGCCTTGCCGTTCGTGTCGCGCACTCGGACTCGCAGCACGCTCGTGTTCAGGGACACGGTCTGCGTCGTCGTCTCACCCTTCACGACACGGATCGGACTCGTGCCGCGCCATGTCGTGGAGAGCCTCGGCCCCAAGACTTTCCGCATCTCCAACTCGTACTCACCGGCAGCACACTGAAGTGCAACGCGCCCCTCGGCATCGGTATGAGCGCTGGTGAAGTGCTGGCCGTCGGTCAAGGAGACCGCCTCGCCAGCGAGAGGTTTCGAGTTGTGCAGCACGAGGACTTCGATCGATCCCGGCAGAATGGGATCGAGATCGAAGTTCCGGGTCGTCGTTCGACCGTCCGCGAGTAGGACATCCCCCGCATGGAAGCTCGTAGAACCGACGACGCGACCACGAGCGACGAAGGCACGCACGTCGACCGTCCACGAGCCCGCGGGGAGCCCCTCGACATCGAAGGCGCCATCGTCCGCGATCTGCAGTCGCGTCAAGCGCTCGGCGTTCATGTGGTCTGCAGGATAGTTCTGACTTGCAGAGTTCCGGAAGCCGAGCCGCGGGCGATAGGCCGCTGGGAAGGCCGCATTCGGCGCCACCTGCAGCAGCCGCTTCAACTCGGCAACGGCCTCGGCAGGCACGATGCGTCCAACGAGCCGCGCACCCAGACTCACGCGCAGGACGTAGTCCCCTGTCGCGTCGAGTCGAATCCCGAAGTCCTGCAGCGCGACGTGACCCGGGCCGAGAAGATTCAAACCGAGAGGCCGTCCGGTAGGCCCTCGAAGCTCGAGGCGACCTTCGGCATCGGTTACGCCCTCGAAGAGCACGACACAGAATCGACGTGCCGCGTTGTTGATCAACCACGTGTCACGGTCGACCACGCTTCGAAGCGTGGAAGCGTCGAGCATGGGCTTGCCGAAGGTCTCGCAGAGCTGCACCTTCGTCCCCACCACGGCCGTCCCGTCGGAGTCGAGCACGCGCAGCATTCGCCGAGCGGACGACATGGCCCGCAGATCGAGCCGGCGCGGCGCCGTGATCTCTTGTTGGAAGTCCTCGACGATGGCCTCGAGCTCACTCGAAGGCGGGAAGTCTACGATGACTTGCCACGTGCCTTGCGCAAAGCCGTGAAGGACGACCGTGCCGTTCTCGTGCTGGCCCTGCGCGCGCACCCGCAGGTCCTGTGACGTCGGCCATACATCGCCTCGGGGAATCATGCGCACCGAGTAGGCGGGCACGGGCTGCCCACGTGGATCGGTGATGCGCAAGGTCAAGGTACTGCTCGGTGCAACGCGACACTCGGCATCCATGGTGCCCCAGGCAAGCTCGCGGGGCGTCAAGGATGCGGCATCATAGGAATCATCACGGATCGACAGCGTCGTGACCTTTGCACCGCCCGGCTGTGTCTCGGTCAGTTCGAAACTACCGTCGCCTCTAGTCTGCGCGTACGCCTGCTGGCCGTTGTCCGATCGACTTTCGATGGAGACTCCCGGTGCCGGAGTTCCGGCGATGTCGAGTATGCGTCCTCGAATCGATTTTACTGCGAGGAGCTTTGCCACGGTGACGAGGACCTCGACGCTTCCGTCGTTCGCTCGCAACACGACGGACTTCGGTGCTTGCAACTCGTACCCACCCGTACGAACTTCGTAGGTGCCCGGCGCCATGACGTCGCGCGAAACAAAACTGGCGTCAGCCCGCATGGTGATTGGCACCTGAAAGGGCGGATGAAGCGCACCCTCCGCCGTTTGCACGTTGAGTCGAAGCAATACCAGTGGCACCTTCGGCTGCGGCGTGCCATCGGTATCGACGACACGCCCGTGGAGCTGCACGCCGATCTGCATGACAATGTCCCCGAGGTCCTGGACTTCAGCCTCGGCGAGCGTCGGCCAACGGGCCCTCAACGCATGGAATCCCTCGCCTTCGACCTCGACCGTGAACTCGAACGGTGGCGGCGGCCAGAACTCGAACGAAAAGCGACCGTCATCGCCGGTTGTGAACACGAGAGGGGCCTTCCACTCGGGCTTTGCCGGATGTTGCTCGAGCCAGGCATCGAGGCGTGCGAGGCTCGCCGTTCCGCCATGCAGACTGACACGGCAACCGGCGATCGGCTGACCCCGTGTGTCGACGCAGCGGCCGCGTAGCGTTGCGAGAGGGCGCGGCACCGCAGCGGCTTCAGTACGATCCCGAACGTCCTTCGCGAGAACGACCGAGTGAGGAGCGCCGAAGTCCTGCGTCGTGTCTTCCCTCGCGTCCGCACTCGTTGGAATTGCCAAGTCGGGTGAGTCGTCTGATCCTCCGAACGCGATCCAGAGGCTCGACGCAAGGGCGACGCATGCAACGACCATCCACACGATGACGAGGCGTTTGGACTGCATGCGGGGATCCTAGCATGGTTCGCCACACGCGACGCCGATACTGCCGTCAGGAAGGACTCCACGAACACCGTTCGCGCGACGCGCGGCGCGCAGTTGTTCTTGGCAGCGTGCGAAGGCTGGCTCGCCGTTTGACGACGCTCGGCGGCTTGATCAGCACCTTCGATGGCACGATGGACTTCGATCTCGCATGATGATGCGGGAGCTCGTGCGCGATCCGGTCCGCATCGACGAGCGCGGGCGCATTACCGTTGCACTGCCGCCGATGGACGCGTTCCTCCAAGCGACCGCCGTTCCCGACGGCACGGTGAAGTTTGCGCAAGACATCGAATACTCGGGCACGGAAATCAACGATATCGAACTCATCGTGCACTACGAGGAGTGAGGATCCTATGCCGGGCAGGCGACTCTGTTCAGAAGCTGAAGCGGTGACCCGCGGATTCCCAGGTAAGGAAGCTGCTCGCCGCCGTGCGGTACTGCGCGAGACCATGGACGCCTTCGAGCGTGCCAACCCGCCGGACCGCTTTCATCGTTTCGCCGACCAGAATTTGAAGAGGTGGCGCTCGCGCTGTGAAGAGCACGATCGATCCATGCGCATCGAAGTGCACCCCGGCGACTGGGGCGATGTCACACTCAATGTCACGAAGGCGTATGGCGAGCGCTTCGCGGTACTCAACATGGCGAATGCCTACGTGCCTGGCGGCGCGTACGTGGAGGGTGCGATCGCACAGGAAGAGAACATGTTCCGCCGAACGGATTGCCACCTGCGAATCGATCCGAACGAGTATGACGAGGTCCTCGATCGGTATGTCCCTGCAATGACAAGCCTCCTCTCGGCCGAGCGTGGTTCTGTCTACCTGGATGTCGATCGGCCTCGTGTCTGCATTCGCGGGCCCGAAGACAGAGAACGCAGCGACCTGGGATATCGCTGGCTCGAGGAGGACGAAGTTTTCAGCTTTTATGAACTCAGAGCATCCGCGCAAGACCTTCGCGATGGCTCCCCCTTCGTCCTTTCAGAAGCGCGTAAACGGATCGCTGCGCAGCTCGACACGCTGTGCGATTCGGGGATCCGCTACGCTGTGCTCGGTGCATTCGGCTGCGGAGCCTTTCGAAACCCGGGGGCACTAGTTGCTCAGATCTATCGGGAAGAGCTCGTCACCCGACGAGAGCACTTCTCAGTCGTCGCCTTCGCAATCTTCTCCGCGGGATACGGCCCAGGCAACTACACACCGTTTGCCGATGCACTGAGCCCAACCGCATGAGCGCCTCGCGGTCCAACACGGACTTGCAGCCAATAACAGCCCGTTGAAAAATCTCAGTAACCAGTTTCGAGCGGCAGGCGAACTTCGAGTTCCGAGGTCTTGCCGGGAAGCAGCGTGACCGTCTGCAGTCTGATCCAGCGGGATGCGAGCGCATCCTTCTCGCCGCGTGCCCTCGCTTCTGCGTACAACTTCGCCTGCCCCTCCCGGGAAGCGAGCTCTTTCGGCAGGACCTGAAGTTCGAGAGTCTCCGTTGCGACTTCGGTCTCGCTGATCCCCTCGGCGTCGAGGCCGTCAAGCGTGCGCGGACCATCCTTGGCGACGGCTCGTACCGAGACCGTCCCGGAGGGCACCTCTCCCTTCGAGTCCAGCACCCGCAAGCGCAGGATGCCCGACGACACGGCGAACGTGCGTGTCGTGGTTTTGCCGCGAATGATGGAAATGGGCGTCGAAGCATGGAGGAATCGATAACCACCAGAGCTCAATGGCCGCTGCAGGACGAGTTGGTACTCGCCCGCGCACCAATGAAGCGTGAAGCGACCTTCGCCATCGGTCGTCCGATTCTCCCAAGTGTTTTCGCGCGTGATGGAAACGCACTCCTTTGCGAAGGGCTTTCCGTTGAGCAAGACGAGTCCTTCGACCGTCCCCGGTAGTACGTGCGTGAGGTCGAGATCCTGCTTCGTCGTCTGGCCGTCGACGAGCGTCACGCTTCCGGCGGCGAAGCGTTTGCCGATTGCGACGCTCTTGAGCGACGCGGAGGACACGAAGGACAAGATCGAGACCTTCCAGGAACCAGGCGGGATCCCGGTTACGGCGAAGGAGGCATCGCTCCGGGCTACCGATGCGTACTTCGTGAGGTGATTCGGCAATGTTGTCCGCACCCAGGCCCGACATGCGCCACGCATCTCCTCGCTTCTACCTCGATCGTCAGGGCTGCCGGCGCACCGTGCGATGAAAATGACGCTTTGAACTTCCTTCCATGAGAAGGCCATCGCTGTCAAGGGACTTGGCCCGCACGTGAGAA